>JAFGQW010000035.1 GCA_016935485.1 Planctomycetota bacterium
GATCCCGGGATGCTGGAGCTGGCCGCCGATCTGGGCTTCCTCGATGAACCGCTGCACCAGCGCCGGGTTGGAGGCGTGGCGGGGATCGAGCACCTTGATGGCCACGTCACGGCCGAGCGTGCAGTCGCGTCCCTTGAGCACCACCCCCATGCCGCCGCAGGCGATGCGGCCGTGCACCTCGTAGTGCTCGAACACCTCGCCCTCGGCCGGATCGTGCGGCAGCGCCGTGGACCGCGGCGCCGACGACTCCGCGCCGGGGAGCTCCGGCAGCCGAACGCCCGCCCGTGCCCGCGTGACTCGAAGAACGGCCGCGAGAATCGAGGCGTGAGTGCGCTCCTCGCCCTCGACGACCGATTCGTACGCCGCGCGGGCCAGCGCGTCCACGTCCTTCTGCCCGGCCTCCTCGCGCCTGTCGTCTTCCACGTTCGCCTCCTCCGGGGGCCGCCGCACCGGCGGTCCCGGACCCGGCGCCGACGGCCCGCGACGGCGACGGCGCGCCACTCCCTCCCCGACGGCAGTCCGCCCGCACGCCGATCGGACCCGGTTCTTCTCGAAAAAAAACCTGCCCTCCCCCGCGGCACCCCGCCGCGCCCGCCCCCCACGACTTCAGAGGCTCGCCAGAATGCTCGCCATCTCCTGTTCCGCCGCCGCCGGCAGGCCGGGGTGGTGAAACGCGACCGCCTCCCTCAGGGCCTCCTCGAACTCCTGGAGCGCCCGCGCGTTCTGTTTGCGGATCGTGGTGTGCTCGGCCTGCCACGCCGCGGCGATCTCGCGCAGCGTCTTGCCCTCGTGGAACCGGAGCCGCAGCAGTTCCACCCGCCGCTCGGCGTCCTTGCCGAGAATGCGCGCCCGCGCGGCCTGCCGGACGACGGCCTCGCGCAGCAGCGCCCGGGCCCAGGCCCGGTCGAAGACCAGCGAGAGCCGCGGCTCCTCCGCGCCCACCTCGTCGGGATGGAACCCGGACGGCGCCTGGACTTCCCGGTGCCGGTGGCCGCGGGCTTCGGCGCGCAGCGAGACGTGACGCGCTACCCCGAGCAGAAAGCCCCGGAAGCTCGCGACGCGGAGCGGGCCGGCGTGCTCGAGCACGCCGCCCTCCTTGAAGCACTCCACGAACACGTCCTGGACGGCGTCCTCGATCTCGGAGCGCAGAGCCGAGGCCTGCCACCGGGCCGAGAAGTAGGAACGGACGACCGGGGCATAGAGGCGGATGAACTCCTCGATGTCCTCGGTCATGCCCCGCGCGGCACCCTGGATCAGGGTCCAGCACGTCGCTTCCGGGCCCATGGCGGATCCCTTCCCGAGCCGGTGCACCGCGCTCGATTGTAGCGCGCCGCCAGCCGCCGGTCAGGCCTCGGTAGCCCGAATCCCGCAAGCCGGCGGACCGCCCCGCTCCGGGCCCCTGCCGATCCGGCGCGCCCCCCCGACAGGGAGCTTGAAATAACCGCCCGGACGGGCGATCATAGGGCACTCGTGTCGGGCGATTAGCTCAGCTGGTAGAGCGCGGCGTTCGCAATGCCGAGGTCACGGGTTCGACTCCCGTATCGTCCACCAGGAGCGCCGCGCGGCCGGCGGCCGGGCGGCGGACCAGCCCCCATAGCTCAGTGGATAGAGCACTGGTCTCCGGAACCAGAGGCGGAGGTTCGATCCCTCCTGGGGGTACCACCTCGCTTGAAGACGCGGCGCCCCGCCGCGCCTTTTTTTTCGGCGGGCGCCGGGCGGCGCGCCGCGTGACTCGCCTCCAGGCGATCCTGCCAGGTGCGGTACCGCTCGAGCGACCGCCCCTCGGCGAGGCAAACGATCCGGAGCGCGGCGAGGCTTTCCGGGAAGTGGGCCCGGCGGACCAGCAGCGACGGGTTGAGCGGACGCCGCCCGCCGGTCCCCAGCAGCCGGCGCAGCCCGAGCTGGATCTCGCGCACGCGCTGGCTGGTCTTCCGGCTCACGCCCATCCGCTCCGCAAACGGGCCGAAGATCTTCTCGAGCGGCTCGAGCGGATGGAGCGGCGGTCCGTCCTCGTCCGTGGCGTAGAGCCGCTCCTCCTCCTCGATGCGCGTGCGGAAGAGGAACGTGAGCAGCAGTGCGTCGCTGAGCTCGCGCCGGCCGCCGTCCAGCTCGTCGACGGCGGCGAGATCCGCCCGCAGCCGGTCGAGATCCTGCTGGTCCGCGATCTCCGGCACGACGGGGTCCAGCAGATGGAGCCTCACGAGGGTATCCAGCACGGCGGCGGCGCGGCCGGAGCTGAGCGCCTGCAGGATCTCCTCGAGCACGCGCGGACGCGCGGCCCGGTCGATGTCCGGCCCGCACGCCTCCATGGCCGCCGCCGCGCGCCGTTCGATGCGAAAACCGAGGCGGGCACTGAACTCGGCGGCGCGGAGGATCCGCACCGGATCCTCGCGAAAGCGGATCTCGGGATCGCCGATGGTGGCGATGCGCTTGCGGCGAATGTCGGCCAGTCCGCCGGTCCAGTCCAGGACCACGCGCCGCTCGACGTCGTAGAAGAGCGCGTTGATCGTGAAATCTCTCCGGAGCGCGTCCTCCTCGGCCGTGCCGTAGACGTTGTCGCGGAGGATCAGGAGGTCGTCCTCCTCGCCACTGAGCCCGCCGGTGCCGTTCGGCTCGCCGGCGCCGTTCGGGCCGCCGGCGGACTCGTCGTGGTCATCGCCCACGCCGAGCGGGTTGCGGCGGAAAGTGGAGACCTCGATGATCTTGTCACCGAAGTGGATGTGGGCGAGCTTGAACCGGCGGCCGATGATCCGGCAGTTCCCGAAGAGACGCTTGATCTGCCGCGGCCTGGCCGAGGTGGCGACATCGAAGTCCTTCGGCACCCGCTCGAGCAGGAGATCCCGGACGCAGCCCCCCACCAGGTACGCCTCGTGCCCGTAGCGGCTGAGCCGCCGCACGATCTTCAGCGTGTCGAGGTCGAGGCGCGCCGCGGGGATCTCGACCGGCTGGCGCAGCGGCTCCCGGGATGACGTCGCCGGGGAAGGCGCGTCCTGCCAGCCGGCCGGCTCCGCGTCCGGCTCCCGCTCCCGCCGGCGGCGCCCGCCTTGCCTTCGGGCCTTCGTTCGCTTCTTGCCAGTCAAGGTCATTCCCATGCCGGAGCAGGCCGGCACCTTCGGCGTCTAGCCGCCGAATTGTAGAAAAACGCCTGCCGCTTTTCCAGACCCGCAGTCGCCGTGTGCCGGGCGCCTCACGAGGTCGCCGCAGCCTCCCTCCGGAGGCCGATGCCGACCGCGAGGTCGCCCACCATCACGCGGCGCAGCGCCACGCCCGGAGGGGCGGGTCCCGCCTCCAGCGCGACGCACAGGGTCTCGCCTTTCACGTAGCCCGCGTGCTCGGCCAGCACCGCCGCCAGGGCATCCGCCGGCTCGAGCCAGACCCGGATCCGGTCCACGTAGTCGAGCGCGAGCTCCTTGCGGAGCGTCTGGATGCGGTTCACGAGATCGCGCGCCAGCCCCTCGCGGCGCAGCGCCTCGGTGATCTCGGCATCGAGCACCACCACGCCGGCGCGCCCGCCCTCGGCCACGTAGCCCTCCCGGGCGGCCAGCCGCACCTCCACCTCCTCCGGGCCGAGCACGACCGTCTCTCCGTCCTCGAGCGCGAGCGCGACCGCGCCGTCCGCCGCGAGCGCCGCCCGGAGCTGGGCGGGGTCGGCGGCCCCGAGCGCCTTTTTCACCAGCGGCATGCGGCTGCCCAGGCGCGGCCCCAGCACCTTGAAGTTGGGGCGGACCTCGTAGTGAACGCAATCCTCGACCGAGGCCGGGAAGGTCACGGTCTTCACGTTGAGCTCCTCGGCGATCGTGGGCGCGAGCTTGGAGACCTCGCCGGCGAGCGCCGGGTCGGCGAGGCAGACCTGCGCCCCACGGAGCGGCTGGCGGACCTTGAGCCGGTGGTGGCTGCGCGCCGCGAGCCCGAGCGACACCACGTCGCGCGCCGCGGCCATGCGCGCCGACAGCGCCCGATCCACGAGCGCCTCGACCGGCTCGGGGTAGTCCGTCAGGTGGACCGAGTCGGGCACCCGGTCGCCGAGCGGCCCGGCGGCGAGGTTCCGGTAGATGTCCTCGGCGAGGAACGGGGTGAACGGCGCGAGCAGGCGCGCCAGCGTCACCAGGCACTCGTACAGCGTCCAGTACGCGTCGAGCTTCTCCGGCGGCCGACCCTCCATCCAGAAACGCGCGCGGCTGCGCCGGAGATACCAGTTGCTCAGCCCGTCCACGAACGCATTGAGGCGCCGGGCGGCCTCATGCACCTGGTAGTCCTCCAGCGCCGCCGTCACCTCCCCCGCCGTGAGCTGGAGCTCCGAGAGGATCCAGCGGTCGAGCTCGCGGCGGTCGGCCACGGGCCGGAAGCCCGCGCCGCCGGTAAGCCCCGCGTGATCGAGCCCGGTAACGGCGCCGCCCGCCGCCGGATCGAACCGGTCGATGTTGGCGTAGATCGTGAAGAAGCCGTACACGTTGTAGAGCGTGATCAGGAACTCCTTCTGGGCGGTGCGCACCGCGGCGAGCGAGTGCCGCGTGTTGTTCCACGGGGGCGAGACGAAGAAGAACCAGCGAAACGCATCCGCCCCCGGCGCCGGGGTGAGGTCCTCGAGGTCGACCGGGTCGCCGGTCTTCACGCCGAGCCGCCCTGCGCTCTCGGGGTCGAGCACGACCGGGTGGCGAAACGCGGCGCTCCGGCCGGCGGCGGCGAACTTCTCGGCCTTGTCGGTGTCGACCGGCCGGAGATGCTCCAGCGCGACGCCGCCCCGCACCAGCCGCACGGTGGCGTCCTTCCGTTCGAGGTCGAGCCCCTCGAAGTCGTCGCGCGCCAGCCCCACCTCCCCCGCGGCGATGCGCCGGGTCACGAGATGCGAGAACGGGGGCGCGCCGTCGTCGACGACCGCCGTCATCTCCATGCGCACGCGCTCCAGGATCACGTCCGGAGGCGTGTAGTTCCGCCGGGACTTGGATTCCTTCTTGCCGTCGCGGTCGCACACGTGGCCGAGCACGATGCAGTGGCGGTACGGATGCGGCACATCGCGCGGCGGCTCCAGCGCGAGACGCGCCTGGGTCTCGCGATCGAAGACCAGCGTCGAGATGGTCATCAGCGAGTAGAACCAGCCGCGGGTCTGATCGATCGCCTCGGAGATGAAGTCCGCCGGGAACGCCGCCGCGAACGCCGCGCGGCCGCGGTGCGGGTAGCCGAACTGCCCGAACGGCATGCAGCCCGAGTCGAACCAGCAGTCGATCACCTCGGGCACGCGCCGGTAGACGCCCGGCTCGCCGGGCCGGGTCCAGCTGACCTGGTCGATCCAGGGCTTGTGGACGCGGAGGTGCTCGTTCAGCGTGGCGTCCCGTGCGCGGGCCTCCTCGAAGGCCCGGAACGCGGCGGGATTGCGCGCGAGGATCTCCGCCACGCTGGCCGGCGCCTCCATCACCCCGGTCACATCGTTCACCCAGATGTTGAGCGGGGTGCCCCAGTAGCGCTCGCGCGACAGGGCCCAGTCCACGTTGTTCGCGAGGAAGTCGCCGTAGCGGCCCTCCTGGATGTGGGCGGGATACCACCTCGTGGCGCGGTTGTTGGCGATCACGGCGTCGATCCGCTCGCGGGTGCGGATGAACCAGCTCCGGCGCGCGTACTGGATGAGGGGGTCCTGCTCGGCGCGCCAGCAGAAGGGGTACTCGTGCCGGACGGTGCCCTCCGCGAAGAGGCGGCCGCGCTCGCGGAGCTCGCGCACCAGGTCGCGGTCGCAGTCCTTGCAGAAGCGGCCGGCGTAGGGGCCGGTCCCGGGACCGAAGGTGCCGTCGGGCTCGACGAGCTGCAGGAAGCCGAGCTGCTGCTCGCGCCCCAGCCGGTAGTCGTCCTCGCCGAACGCCGGGGCGATGTGCACGACGCCCGTGCCCTGCTCGAGGGTGACGAAGTCGGCGGGCACCACCTCGAACGACTTGCCCTCCGCCGGGGCGGCGAAGGTGAAGAGCGGCTCGTAGCGAAGCCCCACGAGCTCGCGGCCGCGCCAGGTGCGGACGAGCTCGCGCGGTCGGTCCCCGAGGATGGCGTCGACCCGCGCAGCCGCCAGGAGGTAGCGGCGCCGGCCGCCGTCCTCGGCGACCGCCACCTCGGCGTACTCGAGGTCCTCTCCGACCGCGAGCGCGACGTTCGAGGGCAGCGTCCACGGGGTGGTGGTCCAGGCGAGCAGCGCCCGCGTCGGGTCGCCCGCGACCGGAAAGCGCAGCACGACGGACGGATCGGTCACGGTGCGGTAGCCCTGGCCCACCTCGCCGGCGCTGAGCGCCGTGCCGCCCGCGGGCCACCACCAGACCACCTTGTGGCCCCGGTAGAGCAGCCCCTTCTTGAAGAGCTCGCTCAGCGCCCACCACACGCTCTCCACGTACTCCGTGTGGTAGGTCACGTAGGCGTCCCCGAGATCGATCCAGAAGCCGATGCGCTCGGTCAGGCGCTCCCACTCCTCGGTATAGCGAAAGACGCTCTCGATGCATCTCCGCGTGAAGGGCTCGACCCCGTAGGCGGCGATGGCGTCGCCGCCGTGGATGCCGAGCTCCTTTTCCACCTCCACCTCCACGGGGAGCCCGTGCGTGTCCCAGCCCGCCTTGCGCGGGACGTGGTAGCCGCGCATGGTCTTGAAGCGCGGGAAGATGTCCTTCATGACGCGGGTGAGCACGTGGCCGTTGTGGGGAAGGCCGTTCGCGGTCGGCGGCCCCTCGTAGAAGACGTAGGTGCCACGCGCCGAGTCGCGGTTGCGCGCCAGGCTCCGGGCGACAACGTCGCGGTCCTTCCAGAAGCGGAGCACCTCCTTCTCGAGCCGGGGGAAGTCATAGCGCGGGTCGACGGCTCGGAAGACTGCCATGCGTGTGCCCTCGCTGATCGAGTGGCGCCGGATGTGGGGCCGCCGGAAGCCGGGCTCCGCCACCCGCCCGTTTCCGACAGGTCGGCCGGCCGGGCGCCGGAAAGTGAATGGCCGCGCGCGAAACGTGGACTTGTAGGACTTCTCGCGCCCGAAGTCCACCGGCGGCCCGGGGCGCCGGGCGTGGCAGGCAAGGCCAGGCACGTGGCTTGGGGACCGTAGAATGGTACACTGTCCGGCGAGCCTCCGGCGGTCC
>JAFGQW010000238.1 GCA_016935485.1 Planctomycetota bacterium
CTCACCTGCCGACAAAAGCGGGACGCCGCGCGGGTCAAGTGCTCGTGGGCAGGCACGGCGTCCCTCGGAAAGTGCAAAGTGGGCCGGCCGACAGGGAGATGGCACCCGTGGGCCGGCCCGGTGCGCGCGGGCTCTCGAGCCGCAGCGTGGCGGCGAGGCCGATTCGCGCGTCTTGATCCATGCGAGCACGTCCGAACGCGCAAACAGCGTCCGCCCCAGGATGCGGATCGACGGCAGGCCGGCCGCCTTGCGGCGCCAGGCCGTCCGGATGCTGACGCCGAGCACGGCGGCGAGCTCCGCGATCGTCAGCCACTCTCCGGGTGCGGACTTCGTTCGGCTCATGCGGGCATTCTCGCATGGCACGAAAACCTGTCAAGTATCGCGTCTGGAAAAACCGGCCAACCTGCGCAAGCTGCGCAAGCGAGCCGAGATCCGTTGCTAAGTGCACGTCGAGCGGTCGGCGCGAGATCGCAGCCCGCCGTGTGGTTTCCGTGTGATTCGAAGAAAAGGACCGCCCCGTCCGAGACAGGGCGGCCTGTCGCAAGTCCTTGGCGGGATTCAGGATCAGGAGTTGCCCTTGCAAGGGATCGAACCTTGGACCCGCGGATTAAGAATCCGCTGCTCTACCAGCTGAGCTACAAGGGCATCCAGCGGGATGACGGCTGTGCCGTCACCGGATGTGGCGGCCATCAACGTAGTCCAGCCCCCGCGGCGGGTCAATCGAAATCTCGCCCCCGGACGCGGCGGAAAAAGAGGACAGCGGAAAGCCCGTCGAGAGCGGAAACGGGCGCCGTGGACGGAGCGGCACGCCGCCGTCGGACTGCGGCGCGCGAGCGCGCGCCGCGGCGGGACTTCGCCGCGCGGCCGGACTACTGCGTCCTGTGGACGATGCAGGTCGAGAGCCGCTTGACGCCGCAGTAGTTCACTTCGGGCGTGTCGAAGACGGCGATCGCGATATGGAGCGGTCCCACGCCGGGCGGCAGGTGCACCGGCAGGACGACGTTGCACGCCCCGGAGGCGTTCAGCGTGCCCGCGAAGGCCGGGTCGGTGAGCGTCCACAGCAGCGCCGCGTCGACGCCAAGCTCGACGGCGCGGTCGCCGAGCACGAGCTTGCCGGGCGTGAGCGAGATCAGCACGCGGAACGGGAGGTTGGCGCAGTCGGTGTCCAGCAGGATTCCCACCTGGACGGGCCCCGTGCCCACCGGGTCGTACAGCGCCGGCCGGCCGCGGCCGATGTGGCCCGAATCGACGACGTGCAGCGAGCCGGCGAGCGAGAATCCCTCGCCCTCGATCAGCTTGTGCGGCGTCTGCGTCTCCCGCATGGCGGTCACCGCGATCGCCCCGCCGAGCCCGCTCGACGCGAAGGCCTGGATCACCTGGAACGTGTTGCGGACCGTGTCGAGCGCGACCTCGTAGACCAGACCGGTGGCGGTGCTCGTCATCCAGAAGCTCTGCAGATCCGGGTCCCAGTCCATCCCGTCCACGCTGTCGCCCGTGGGCGACAGGTACGTGCGGCGCGTGGCCCAGGTACCCGGCGTGCCCGGCGTGAGCTCGATCTGCCGGATGACCGCGCTGGGCAGGTACTGGCCCACGTAGATCTCCTGCGTCGTGCGGCTCGCCAGGGAGATCTCGAAGGTCCGGCGCGCCGCCAGTCCGGCCACCGCATCGATCCGGTCGCGCGGCACGTTCGTGTTGGTGCTCGGCGCACAGACTCCCGGGCAGCCGAGGTCGTCGAGGTACCAGACCCCCTTCAAGACACCCGATCCGGTGGGATCGAGCAGGAAGAGGGTGTCATCGAAGCGCCGGAGGTCCCCGTTGTAGTCGGCGCAGAGGAGATCGCCGTTGCCGAGCAGCGCGAGCTCGTCCACCGGACCGTCGATCTGGGCGGCGGGCGCACCGGGCGCGCGCAGCTCGTCGGTCACCAGTGTGCTCAGCACCTGCATCCGGTTGGTGTGGTCGAGGACATAGAGGTCCGGCCGGGCGGGCGCGAGCATGCTCCCCTCCGTGCCGGCCCAGGTCCACCGGCGCGCCGCGTCGAACTTGAGCGCGAAGAGCAACGGCACCGGCGGCGTGTACGGACCCTCGAGGACCAGCCCGGCGTTGGGGTAGACGCCGTGGAGCGCAAGGGTCGGAATCGGCGTGGGAGGCAATGCTGCGGCGGCACGCCGGTCGCTCTGGGTCCAGCCCGGCGCGACCGTCGCGAGCAGGAACGCCGCACCGATCAGGCCCCCCATCACCCGGCGCCGGTTGCTCATCGAATCTCCTCCGTCTACCCGGGATCGCAGCCCGTGCCCGCTCCGCGGGCCCTGCCGGCCGGAAGGAAAGATTCCGCAAAGCCGGCGGCCACAACTCTGTTCCGTCCATCGTCATCGCGCCGGCAGGACCTTGATGCGCCCGGGTAGCCCCGCGAAAGCGGCCTCCGCGCGGACCGAGCGGCCGCGGGGTGCGGATCCGGTGTGCACCCGGAGATCCGAAGCGGGCGGCAGGCAACCTTCCGGCAGCCGCGGCCCGCACGCTGTTCAGATGGTGGCGAGTGCCCGCTGCATTCCCTGGGCGCGGTAGCCGACCGCCATCGCGGCCGTGGTGCGCCCGGCCGCAAGCCGGCCGTCGGGGGTCACCAGAACGAGCCCGGCCTTCGCGCCGAGCCGGGCATGCAGGCCCTCGAGCGCGCTAGCGATCGCCGCACGCACCGACGCGACGCCGCCCGCGGGGGCCTCCAGGCCGGCGAGCACCTCGCGTGCGAGCAACGCCCTGAGGATGGGCTCGCCGTGCCCGCTCGCCACCGCTGCGCCGAGCCGATCGTCGGCCAGCAACCCCGCGCCCGGCAGGGGCGTGTCGCCGATGCGGCCCGGGCGCTTGTAGGGCGTGCCCCCGGTCGAGCCTGCGGCCGCGGTCCGCCCCGCGCCGTCGACCGCCACCGCCCCCACGGTGTCGCCAAACCCGTCGGCCGTGAACGCGTCGAGCACACCCTCGCGGCAAAGCCGCCACCGCTCGCGCTCGCGCTCCAGGATCAGCACGGCATTCTCGATCCACGGCACGCCCGCCTCGCGCGCAAAAGCGTGCGCGCCGTCGCCGACCAGGAACGCCGCTTCTCCTGCCTCGAGCACGCGCCGCGCGAGAGTCACCGCACTGCGCACGCGCGTCACCGCGCCGACCGCGCCGAACGCGAGATCGGCTCCGCGCATGACCGCGGCGTCGAGCTCGACGCGCCCGTCCCGGTTCAGGAACGCACCGCGCCCGGCATCGAACGTGAGATCCTCCTCCATCGCCCCGACGGCGGCCACCACCGCGTCGAGCGCACTCCCCCCAGCCTGGAGCGCGCCGAACCCGACCTCCGCGGCCTGCCGGCAGCCCGCGACGTGCGCCGCATGGCGGCGCGCCGGGATCGCACCGGCACCGCCATGGACGAGAACCGCCGGCCGCCCGGCCGGAAGCTCGGGGATCCAGATCGACTCGAGCGCGGACACTCGCCTCCCTCCCGCCCACAGGCGGATCCACACGAGAAGCACTCCCGCCTCCCGCGATATCTTCTCTCGCCCAGGGAAGGCGGCGCGGCGAGCGATTTCCGCCGGACGCGCGCAGCGTCCTGGCGGTGCCGCTGGTCGATCTCGACCAGGTGATCGGGGTGGTCCACGTGGAGAGCCGGCAGACGGATGCCTTCGCGGCGGAGCTATCGCGTCATCAGCGCCACCAAAGCCCAGCCCGAGCCGGTCGAAAGCGAGCTGTTCGGCCACCTGGCCGGGTCGTTCGCCGGCGCCGTGGCCGACAAGCCGGGCCTCTTCGAGATCGCCGACGGTGGGACCCTCCTGCTGGACGAGATCGGCGACCTGCCGCTGGAGCTGCAGGGCAAGCTCCTGCGCGTCGTCGCGGACGCTCGGCATCGCGGGCGGAAGCGACCAGCCCGCGCGCCAGCACGAGCCGGGCGCCGAGATGGCCGCTCACCTCGATGCCGCGGGCGTCCCAGCGGACGGTAAGCGCGCCGTCGCGCCAGGTGAAGAAGGCGGGAATGCCGAGCGCCTCGAGGTCGCCCAGCGTGCGCGGGTCCTCGAACCCGCGCCGCGAGCTGACGAGCACGATCCGGGGCGCGGCGTGGGCGAGGAAGACCTTGAGGTTCCACGCGTGGCCGCCGTGGTGCGGCAGGACCAGGACGTCCACCGGGCGATCGAGCACCCGGAGGAGGCGTGCCAGGCCGGCGGCCTGCACGTCGCCCGGGAGCAGCAGACGCAGACCCGCAAGCTCGACCAGCACCACGAGCGACGCGTCGTTGCCGCTGAGCACGGCGCTCTGGCCGTGCGGCGGATGGAGGGCCCGCCAGCGCCAGTCCGGCCCCCCGCCCTGCGCGCCTTCGCTGACGAGGACGAGCGGCAGGCCGGCGGGAACGTCACGCGTCGATGCGGTGAGGATGGAATCGATGAAGCCCGCACGCACCAGGCTCGCGAGCCCGCTCGTGTGGTCGCGGTCGCCGTGGGAGAGGAAGCAGGTCGTGCAGCGCGCCACGCGCCGCTCCCGCAGGAACGGCGCGATGGCCTGGGCGGCGACGTCCGCGAAGTCGGTCGAGCCGGCGTCGTAGAGCGCGAAGTCGCCGCCTCCCGAAGCGAGGAAGACGCACAGGCCCTGGCGCACGTCGAGCACAGTGATCTCCGGGCGGGACGACGGCGGCGGCACGAGAAAAGCCGCGCCGATGAGCGCGACCGGGATGAAGGCGGCGAGCGCGAGCCGGCGTCCGGCCGCCAGCAGCAGCAAGTAGCTCGCCGCGAGGACGGCCGAGCCGACCGCCGGCACGCGGAGCTCGGCCCCGGGCAGACCGGCCGCAAGCCGGCCGGCGGCGTCCAGCGCCGCCGCGGTCCAGCCGAAGACGCCCGCGGCGACGTCGGCCGGCGGTCCGAGCGGTGCGGCAACGGACGCGATCAAGGCCGCGGTCAGCGTGACCACGAAGACCGGCATGACCGCAACGTTGACCAGCGGCACCCAGGGGTGCGCGGCGCCGAACCACTCCCAGATGAGCGGCCCCGACCCGCACCAGGCGGCGACCGAAACCGCCACGGTGCCGAGCGCGGCGCGGACAAGGCGCTTCAAGGCGCGCCACAGCCAGTGCTCGCCGGGGAGATCGACGATCCGGGGGGAGGGATCGAGGCGGCGGGCGAGCAGCAAGATGCCGGCCACCGCGCCGTACGACAGGCCGAATCCGGCGGCGAACAGCTCTTCGGGCCGCAGCAGCAGCGTCGTGAGCGCGGCCGCGCCCATGAGGTTCCACGGGTCTGCCGAGCGGACGAGCACCGGGGCCACGATGGTGCCGGCCGCGAGCACGGCAGCGCGGACGACGGGCGTCCGGAACCCGGCCAGCCCGGCCTGGAGCGCGAGCACCGCGAGCAGGATCGCCGCAATCCAGCCGCGGCCCAGTCCGAGCAGCCGCAGGACGCGCCGCAGCACGCCGGCGGCAAGCGCGACGTGCAGCCCCGAGATGGCGAGGTAGTGGAGGATGCCGCCGCGCCGGAAGCGCTCGGCGAAGGGTTCGGCGAGGGCCTGGCGGTCGCCGAGCACGAGCGCGCGGAGCAGGCCCCCCGGGGCGGGCGCAAGCCGGTGCTCGGCCCAGCGCGCCAGCGCGTTGCGCAGGGCCTCGAGGCACCGCAGGGGATGCCACGCCGGGCCGGCAGCGAGCCGGGCGATGCCGGCGCCTTCGCCCACGGCGAGCCGGGCGCGGATGCCGCGGCGGCGGGCGATGCGCTCGAGGTCGCTCTGGCCCGGGTTGCCAGCGCGTAGCGGAGGCAGCAGGCGGCCGATGATCTCGACGCGGTCGCCGTGGCGCGGCGCGTCCGCGCCGGGACGGCTCAGGAAGAACGACAGCCGGCCGGCCGCGGGGCGCCAGGGGAGGCCGGCCTCCGCGACCGCGAGGCGGTAGGTGCCGGATCCGCCGCCGAGCGGCGTCTCCACGACTCGACCGCGGATGGAGACCAGCCGGCCCTCCGCAGTGGCGATGCGGCCCACGTCGAGGCGGAGGTCGACGTGGCAGGCGCGCGCGAGGACCTCGCAGCCGACAAAGAACCACGGGACGCACCAGAGCAGACGGCCGCACGGGCGCAGACGGCCGGCCGCGAGCACCGGCAGGAAGAGCAGCAGCGCACCCAGGAGGCCTGGCCCCGGCTCGAGCTGCCACACGTCGGCGGCGAGGATCCCGACGGCAAACGCGAGCGCCAGGGGAACCAGCGGCCGCGGCGGAACGGCCGGTTTCCGGAAGCTCGCCAGGGAGTATCGGACTCGCATCGCCGGGCGTGGTCGGTCCGCGTCCGGTCTGGTTACACCTTCCCGCGCGCGCAGTCCGCGCGCGCCACGCAGCGCGCGCCTTTCGCGCGCCTCACCCGCACGCGCACGCTTCACCCGAGTCGGGGGTCAGACCCCAGTCGTCCCCGCGCGCGCCACGCAGCGCGCGCCTTTCGCGCGCCTCACCCGCACGCACCCCGGATCAGCGCTCGCCTTGCTGCATCGCCTGCAGGATCTCGAGGATGCGCTCCGTGTCGGGATGGCCGCGATCGTGCTTCACGAAGTAGCTGTAGTGATGGTATGCCTCGCCCCGGTTGTAGCGCGGCCCCTCCTCGAGATAGAGGTCGCCGAGCAGCTTGTGCGCGAAGAAGCCGGACGGGGCGCGAAGCGCGTCGAAGCGCAGCACCTCCTCCGCCTCGTCGACCCGCCCGACGCCGAGAAGGCACCAGCCGTGGTACGCCGCGGCCAGCGCGTCCTTCGGTCGTGCCGCCCGCACGCGCTCGAGCACCGCAAGCCCTGCCGCGAATCGGCCGGCCTCCGCGAGGACCATCCCCCAGGCACGGAGCACGATGAGTGGCGCGTCCGCCGCATCGGGCGCCGTCACCTCGAGGCCCGACCGGGCGCGCGCGAGCATCCGGAGCGTACGCACCTCCGGCACCTCCGGCAGCTCCTCCAGCGTATCGAGCGCGTTGCGGGAACGGCGCGCCAGGAGCTGGGCCGCGGCGAGCTGGTACCGCAAGCGGCGGTTGCCCGGCTCGCGGGAGAGCGCGTTCTCGAAGGCCGCGACGGCCTCGTCGAAACGGCGGATCACCCAGTGGAAGCGGCCCAGCGCCGCCCAGATCCGGGCGTCCTCCGGCCGCTCCCGGGCAAGCGCCTCGAAGTGCTGCTTCAAGTCGAACTTGTTGTGGTCGAGCCTGAGGCGCATCTCCTGGAAGCGCCGCCGCAGGCGATAGGAGCGATCGGAGGCCTCGAGCGCGGCGCGCAGCGCACTGTCCTCGGTCTTCAGCCGCACGTTCCAGCGGAACGTCGCGAGCGAGGCCGGCAGCACGACCCCGAGCGCAAGGGCCACGGCCGCGATCCGGCGCACGGCCGCCACCGGCCGCCGCGGCCCGAGCACCCACAGCACCGCCAGCGCGAGGAGCAGCGCCGGGACCAGCGTCGTCGTCAGGAGCTGTCCGGCCACGAAACCCTCGGCCGTGTGGAGCGAGGCCACCAGTCCGGGGAGCGGGAGGAGGAGCGCCGCCATCGCGGCGGCCGCGGCTGCGCCGAAGAGCGGCCGGGAACGGTGACCGCGAGGGGCAAGGCGGGCGGCGGCGAGGAGCAGCGCGGCCGCCCCGGCGGCAGCCACGAACCAGATCGCCCCCGCGTCCGCCCACGTCCAGGCGAGCGAAACCTCGCCCCGGCCGTAGTCGACGCCCGGGAACGCCGGCGTGTAGAGATGGCGCAGGGCACGGCCGAGCGTGAGAAGCGCGGCGTGAACGGGCGACGCGGCCGGCGGCCCGGGAGGCAGGAAGGCCGCCTCGAGCGGAAGGCGCGGCCAGGCGCGCAGGCCGAGGCCGATCGCGACGCCGAGCCCGGTGAGGGCGCCGGCGCCTGCCCAGGGCAGCGCGGCCCGCGGGGGTGCGAACTCCGGGGCGAGCCACCGGAGGGCCAGAAGGAACACCGGCAGCATCAGGGCGGCCGGGTCGCATGCGGCCGCCGCCGCGAGAAGCAGGGCCCCCAGCGGCCGCACCCGGCCGGCGCCCCAGAGGAGCAGGCACCCGAGAAACCCGGCCGGCGGCGCCAGCAGCACGGCGAAATCGATTCCCTCCGCCAACAGGGCCGCGTGCGCCGGGTGGACGCCGTAGAGAGCGGCCCCGGCGAGGGCGGTCGGCCAGCTTCCGAGCATCCTCAGCAGCAGGAAGCCGGCGGCGAGCGTCCCTGCCAAGTGGATCCCGAGTAGCACGCGGGCGTGCCCGCCCTCCCAGCCACGCGCTAAACCAATTTCGAGAAACGGGTTAGGGAATTCGTTCTCGATCGTCATCTCGGGGTCGTCGAGCCGGAGAGAGGAGGCGTCGCCTTCGAGGAGGAGATCGACGTGGTTCAAGAGGACGAACCCGAGCGTCGCTACGATCACGACCCAGAACTCCAGACGACGCGGCGAGATCGGCGGCACCGGCCGCCGGCGCCTCGCGCGCGAGGTTCGATTTCCAGCGTCTTGCGCTCGGTGGACCATTGGAGTACAATCCCGCGTTCACCGGCCCGATCGTGGCCGGACGCACGACGTGCCGTCGCCGGAGGAACGACCGCTCCGCCGGGCGGTCGGGCTGCGCTGTCGTCGAGGCCGCGGAAGCGCCCGCCTGCCATGCGGGCCGAGCTCAGGAAGTCATGCCGTGAAGAAGAGGTTCGCGTTCCTCGTCCTGGCCGGCTGCGCTCTCGCGCCGGCGGCCGTCCTGTCCGGATGCAAGTCCTCGGGAAGCGACCCGACGACCGTTGGCCTCGCCGACGGCGTCCCGGTCCGCATGACACCGGCCGTACGCCAGAGCCAGCGGTCGAGCGCGACCGCATCGAGCAAGCTCGACCCCGGCCACCTTCGCTATCTCGTCCGCATGGCGGAGCGGCGCGAGGAGCGTGGACTTCCGGTCCCCGCCGAGATCCGGATCGCGCAGCGGCAGGAGCGGTACCAGACGACCTTCTCCCTCCTGAAGAGCACGCGCTCCCTCCTCGACACGATCACGAACCCGACCACGCGCTACATTCCGTATCTTCAGGACGGGCCGCTGGCGGTGACCGCGACGTTCCCCCCCGTCGAGGCGCAGAAGCCGCGCGCCTCCGTCGGAGACAGGCTGACCTTCAAGCCTTGACTGGAGCGAGCGCGCGGTAGCGCGACGGCGCGCGGTGCCGGCACCGCCTCACAGCAGCTTCTCCATCGCGCGGATCTTCCCGAGCTCTTCGGCCTTGTCCGGTGAAGGATCGCGCGCCTCGGCGGCGTTGCGGCGCGCGCGCACCTCCTGGCGCTTGGCCTCGAGAAGCGCGGCCTGGAATGCGTCGCCCTCGAGCCCCTGCTCGGCGATGCGCGCCTGGAGCGCGCGGCGTTCCTCCTCGGATTCGATGTCGTCCAGCGCGAGGCGGTCCGGGCAGAAGCCGCTCGCCGCGAGGATCAGCACGCGGTTGTCCCGCACCTCGAAGGTGCCGCCCGAGACGAACAGCCGGAGCTCGGCGCCGTCGGGAATCTCGATGGTGCGGTCCGCCACGCGCGCGCTCGGCAGCCGGGCGCCGCGGGTGGTGATCACGACCTCGCCGCTGCCGAGCAACCCGATCATGGGAGCGTGGCGGGAAAGCACCGCCATGCGCCCGTCGTGGGCCGGCAGCACGAGGCGGCGCGCTGTGACGCACCCGAGAGGGACCTTCTCGCGCACCGGTTTTCCCCCCTCCTGGCCGGCCTGCTCGAAGACGAAGGGCGTGCCGCGCTGCGGCGTGCTCACCTGCACGACGAGCGCGTCGGCCCGGGCCTCGACCAGCGCGAGCGCGTGCCGGGCGGCGGGGGTTGGCTCCCGGGTTGCGTGGTCGCGCGCCTCGGCGATCTCGGATTCGAGGGTCCTGGTGGTCATGCTGTGCGCGATCCCTGCTGTGCCGTCGTTTCGCCGGAGCGGCTTCGGGCGAAACGGCCCGGTCCCGGGCGAGCCGAACAGCTAACCCATCGCCCCCGGCCGGACAAGCGCGTCCGATCCGCGGCTCCGGGGTGTGGCGGTCACGGCGGCGGCGCCCGGTAGACCACCTCGCCGGCCACCAGCGTGGCGAGGACCCGCGCGCCGAGGAGAGCCTCGGGATCGACGCGGAGCGGGTCGACGGCAAGGACGGTGATGTCGGCGCGCTTTCCCGGGGCAAGCGTGCCGCCGATGGACTCCTCGAAGGCCGCATACGCGGCCTCGGCCGTGAACGCGCGCAGCGCTTCGAGCGGCGTCATCCGCTGATCCGGGCCGTAGACTCCAGGCCCGGGTTCCTCGGTGCGGCGGCGGGTGATCGCCGCGTGGAGGCCCAGCAGCGGGTCGACGCGCTCGACCGGGAAATCGCTCCCCCCCGCGAGGTGCGCGCCGGAGGCGAGCAGGCGGCGCCAGGCGTAGGCGCCCTGGATCCGCTCCGGGCCGAGCCGGTCCATGGCCCAGGGCATGTCCGAGGTGAGGTGCGTGGGCTGCATCGACGCGATCACGCCCAGCCGCTCGAACCGCGGGATGTCGTCGGGGTGCAGCACCTGTGCGTGCTCCACCCGGTGGCGGGCGTCGCGGCGACCGGTTGCCGCGATCGCCGCTTCGAAGCCGTCGAGAACGGCGCGGTTGGCGCGATCGCCGATCGCGTGCACGCAGACCTGGAGGCCGGCCTCCGCCGCGCGGCGTGTGAGCCGGTGGAGCTCCGCCGGCTCGGTCACCAGCAGGCCGGATTCCTCGGGCCGGTCGGAGTAGGGGGCCAGCAGCGCGGCGCCCCGCGAGCCGAGGGCGCCGTCGGCGTAGAGCTTGAGGGCGCGCACCGTGAGGCGGCCGTCGCAGGCGCCGACCTCCGGCCCGCGCCGGAGGTAGTGCTCGAGCAGCGGGCCGGGGCCGTCGATCATCGCGTAGATCCGGAGCTTCAGGCGTCCCTCGCGGTAGAGCTCGCGGTAGAGCTCCAGCACTTCCCCGTCGACGCCGGCGTGGTGCACGCCGGTGAGCCCGAAGCGGTGGCACTCCGCCGCGGCGGCGAGGATCGCCCGGCGCCTGGCCGCCCGATCGGGCGCGGGCCGCCGAAGGAGCTCCTTGGCGCGGTCGATCAGGATGCCCGTCGGCGTGCCCGTGGTCGGATCGCGATGGATGCGTCCGCCCGCCGGCTCGGGCGTATTCTCGTCGATGCCCGAGCGCTCGAGTGCGAGCGAGTTAACCCAGACCGCGTGGCCGTCGACCCGGGCGAGGTAGACCGGATGGTGCGGCGCCGCGTCGTCCAGATCGCACCGGGAGGGGAAGCGCTTCTCGGGCCAGAGGTTCTGGTCCCAGCCGCGGCCGACGATCCACTCGCCCGGTGCGGCCTGCCCGGCGGCGACCGCCACCCGCTCTTGGACCTCGGCGACGCTTCGCGCCCCGCGCAGATCGAGCCCCTGGAGACCCTGGGCGACCAGATGGCAGTGCGCGTCGACCAGGCCCGGCACGGCCACCCCGGGACGAAGGTCCTCTACCGCTGTGTCTTCGCCGCCGTGGCGGCGGGCGAGGTCCACGAACTTCCCCACGGCAACGATCACGCCGCTGCGCATGGCGATCGCGTCGGCATCCTCGGGCGTGGCGGGGTCGAGGGAGACGACCCGCTGCACGCGCAAGATGCGATCCGCGGGGGCGGAATCGGCCGTCCTGCGGCCGGCGCACGCGGCAAGCCCGATCGACAGCGCGAGCAAGACGGGAACGAGGAGCGCGGCTCCGCCGGTCCAGCTGGGCATGGGCAACCCTCCGCCGAGAGATTTCCGGTGGCCGCGGGGACGCGCGCTCTCGCAGCCCTCCGCGGGCACGAAGAGCTGCATTATACAGCTCGGCGCGCCCCCGCGGGCGCATTCCGCCCGCGCCACCCGAGCGCGCGCATTCCGCGCGCGACACCCGCACCCGCACGCTTCACCGCAATCGGGGATCAGACCCCGGTCGGCTTCCCCGCGGGCGCATTCCGCCCGCGCCACCCGAGCGCGCGCATTCCGCGCGCGACACCCGCACCCGCACCCGGGAAGGTGAGTGAACGCCGCTACTTCACCGTCACCCGCGCGCAGTTGGACACGTCCAGGAACGTGCCGCCGGAGTCGATCACGAACGCGACCCCATCCAGGGTGATTCCTTTGAGCACGCCGGCGATCCCCGGATCGAACGTGTAGACGGTGTTCGGAAAGACGCTACGGGTCGTGCGGGCGTAGTGGAACGGGCTCCCCTCGATGCGCGGCTGGAAGAAGCTCTGGAGCGTGAGCAGATCCGGCTCGAGCCCGAAGAAGCGCCCCATCCCGAGCGGCCGCCGCGTGTCGAAGGAGTAGACCACCCAGCCCTCGGAGTAGGTGGCGGGGAGCTTCGCAAGGGAAAGGCGGAGGTCCCCCGGGGAATCGCTCGACAGCGTGAGCTCCAGGCCGGAGCGGTCCCGGCTCCCGGTGATGCCGCTCACGACCAGCGCGAAGTCGGCGTCGACAGCCGGGGTCTCCTTGTGGGTGTCCTGGTTCACCTCGGAGGCGCGGACCTCGACCACGTAGATGCCCGGCTTGGGGTCCTGGACGAACACGTTCTCCACGGTGTTGATCGTGTCCGGCGCGCCGCCCGTCGTGCTGTAGTTGGAGCTCAGCGAAATCGCGAGACCCTGGTTGCCCCAGTAGAAGACGCCCGGCCCGGTCACGCTCAGGGTGAGATCGTTGATCCGGTGCGGGATCTTGGTGACCGGCGCGTTCTCGGGGTCCGCAAACGTCATCGTCACACGCAGATCGCCGTAGCCGCCCGGCACGAACACGAAGTACTTCGTCGCCTCGAGATTCTTCAGCACATCCAGCTCGTCGATGACCAGCATGCGGTCGCGCCAGTCGTAGGCGTTCTGCAAGCTCGGGAACCCCCATCCCTGGGTGAAGCGGTCGTGCTTCGTGGCACGCCCCGGGTTGGGGTACGGCACCGCCGTGTTGATCAGCAGCGCCTTGGCGGTCGTGAAGTGGGGCCGGTTCTCAAACCGGTTCTGCCAGCTCGAGCCGGGCTTCAGCGGATGGCCGAAGAGGCCGTCGGTCACCATCTCGAGCAGCAGCCCGAGATGGCCGCACACGATCGGCGTCGCGCCCGAGGTGCCGCCGAATGTGCCGTACGCCGTCGACGAGTAGGTCGTGTAGATGGCGTCGTAGTACGCGCAAAGGTCGGGTTTGACCCGGCCGTCGGCCGCGGGGCCGGTAGAGCCGGCCGTCCATTTGTCGTCGGCCGGATTGGAGTTATCGTAGTGGTTGGTGGCGCCAACCGAGATGATGTTCTTCGCCCACGCCTGCGGCCGCGACATCTGGTTGGTAGCGTTCGACTGGCTCTGCGTGATCGGAATGTCCCAGTCGAAGATGATCCGGTCCATCTCGGCGGAACGAGAGTCGTAAATCGTCGTACGCGCATAGCCCCACGACGCCGTCTGAAACATCCCCTTGTACTGCTGGTTGGGATCGACGAGCTCCCCGACCAGGGTATAGCGGTTGTTGTTGTTATACACGTAGCTGTAGTTGCAGTAGATGCCTTGCCCGTCAGGACAGAGGCCGCGGGCCTTCGCGGTGGCGCCCCGCGCGAAGACAACGCCGAAGGTGGCGGTCCCGTGCGTGTCCGAGGTGGCGGTGTGCAGCACGATCGGCAGGCCCCGGTACGGCGTCGCGGCAAACTCGGTGTGGTTCGGGTAGATCCCCTCCATGATCATGCCGCGCACACCCTTACCGGTGTATTGCTCGGGCTTCATCGGCTCGATGTAGTTGGCGCCGCCCTGGATGCGAGCGTTGTCCATGTCGGTCTCCGGCGGGCTCCACCGGTCGACCCAGAGCACGGTGTTCTCGGCCAGGACCTCCAGCAGCTGGTTCTCGTCCAGGGTGGCCTCGAGCAGCACGTTTCCGCGCGCGTACGTGTCCACCCGCCCGCCCACGGACTCGATCGCCGCCGCCAGCGCCGGCTCGTCCCGGCGGGGATCGACCAGCATCACGTTGTAGCGGCGCGGCCCGGGCGTCTCACCCGCGAGATACATCGCCACGAGCGCTGGCTCCAGCTTGTAGGCGGGCTCGTAGGTGCCGACGTGGCGGACGTAGGGAAGCGCCCGCACGGCCGCCGCGACCGCCGGGTCCATCCGCACCAGGTAGGCCTGGTGCGCGAGGTAGTGGTGGATCTCGGCGCCGAGCGCCTCCAGGCCGGCGCGGTACTCCTCCAGCGTCTGCGTGAAGAACTGCACGACGTGGAGCCGGCTGCCGCTTCCAGCGCGGAGCATGCCCGGAATCTCCGGCCGCTCGCGGAGCGGATCGTGCACGGCGTAGTGGAACATGAGCCGGGTGTCGGATGTGGCAAGGGGAACGAAGGTCTCGCCGCCGTCGCGGCTGAGCTCCGCATAGGCCACCCCCTCCGCCTCCCGGAGCTTCACCAGCGTGTCGGTCCCGGGAACCGGGATGATCCGCTCGCCGGGAGCGCCGGCGGGCTGGGCCGAAGCCGCCGCCCACCCCAGGAGCAACAGGGCCAGCCCGAGGCCGGCGATCGTGTAGCATCGCATCGGGATCCGCCTTTCTTCCTCGTCGGGATCGATGTCCCGCCCGGCCGGACGGACGTCCGGCCTCGTGGGCAAAACTCCCTCGAATCTTCTGCGTTTCACTCTAACGCCTCCCGCCGCCCCCGTCAACCGGGCTCCCGGCGGCGCGCCCGGGCCTGGTGGCCGTTTCGAGACGGGCTCAGCGCAGCCGCCACGCCGCCCGGCGGAGCCGCCCGAACGTGAGCGCAAGCTCGGTCCAGGTCAGCTTTTCGGGAGCGAGATTGCGGCGGGTCGCGCGGAGATAGGGCTGCCAGGTCCGGTAGACCGACCGATAGAGCCCCTCCCGGCGGATCGCCTCGAGCGACCGGAAGTAGTCCAGCGCCACCTCCCGGTAGGCCATGCGGGCGCCCACCTCGAGCCCCTTGATGACGCCGAACGCCGTGCCGGTCGCCAGCCGCTCGGCCTTGCCGAGAACGTGGAGTGCCATGCCGGTGGAGACCTCGAGCAGTGATCGGTGCTGCTCGGCGGCGACTGCGCGCATCTCGCCGAGCAGGCGCCCCAGGTCCTCGGCGGTGGGGATCATCCGGCCGAGTCCGGCCTGGGTCTTGCCGGCCTGCGCGCGCAGCTCCGCCACCGTGCGCCGGAGGTCCTGCACGTTCAGCGGCGGCGTGTCAAGGGTCTCCGCCATCCGGCCGCTCAGATCGGCCAGGTTCCCCAGGAGGTCGTCGATGCTGGCGATCTTCGCGCGGGCATCGAGGATCCCGCCCTTCTTCAGCTCGTCGACGAGCTCCCGCGTGTAGGCCGCGCCGCCCTTCACGACGTCGGCGGCGGCGAGCAGCATCCAGATCGGCGAGGCTCGAAACGCGATCAGCGCGAAGTTGTCGACGGTGCTGCCGACGATCTTGCGGGGGAGGTACCCCTGGTCGGCAGGAACCTCCTGCGGGTAAACGCTGGCCCCGCCCACGCTCTCGATGAGCAGCCGGAGCTGCTTGTCGACCGCCACCCTGAAGAAGCGGCTCTCGCGGACCGGACGGGGCAGCAGCCCGGCAACCAGGCGGACCAGTCCGCCCGCCCAGCCGGCCAGGGTCCGCAGCAACCGCTCGGGCAGGCTCACCGCGTAGAGCAGCCGGTGGCCGAGCCCGCCCGGCCGGCGCGGGGTCTCCGCCCAGATCGGCGGCGTTCGGTTCGCGCACATGGCGGTATCCTCACGAGAATGGGCGCGCTCACGCCCCGGAGAGCATGCGGCCGGACGCCGCGTCTTGCAAGGTGCAGGATGTGGCGCTTGACCGTTCCTTGCCACGTGCGCCGCTCGGTCCCATTTCTTGCCGCATGAACGTCGTGCTCCTCGGAACCGGCACGTCGCACGGGGTTCCGGTCGTCGGATGCGCGTGCCCGACCTGCACCTCGACCGACCCGCGCGACCGGCGCAACCGCACCGGCGTACACATCGAGTGCGACGGGCGGGGCATCCTGATCGACACGCCGCCCGAGCTTCGACTCCAGTGCCTCGCCCACGGCGTGCGCCGCGTCGACGCGGTCTTCTACACCCACGCCCACGCCGACCACATCCTGGGTCTCGACGACCTCCAGCCGTTCAACTGGAGGCTCGGCGCCTCGATCCCGTGCCACGGCAATCCCGAGACGCTCTCCAGGATCGAGCACGCGTTCCCCTACGCGTTCGGGCGCGCTGCGGACTCGCCCGTCTCGGCCCCGAGCCTCCGGCTCCAGCCGATCGACGGCCCGGTCCGATGCTGCGGACTTGAGATCGTCCCGGTTCCGGTGCACCACGGCGATGTGGCGGTGCTCGGCTACCGGATCGGCCCGTTCGCGTTCCTCACCGATTTCAACCGGATCCCCGACGCCTCGCGGGCCTGCCTCGAGGGGCTCGAGGTCCTGGTCCTCGGCGCGCTTCGACCGCGCCCCCACCCGACGCACTTCTCGCTCACCGAGGCAGTGGCCGAGGCCCGGCGCATCGGCGCCCGGCGCACCTACTTCACGCACATGACGCACGAGCTCAAGCACGCCGAGACCGACGCCGCTCTCCCGCCCGGGATGGCGCTCGCCTACGACGGGCTCCGGTTCGCGTTCTGACCCCGTGCGCCCCGCGGGCGCCTCCCGCCCGCGCCACCCGAGCGCGCGCACTTCGCAAGCGCCACCCTCACGCGCTCGCGCAACTTCTCGCGCCTGACCCCAGAGAGTTGCACCGCCCTGCAACTCCGGGCGCCTGACCCCAGAGAGTTGCACCGCCCTGCAACTTCGGGCGCCTGACCCCAGGGAGTTGCACCGCCCTGCAACTCCGGGCGCCTGACCCCAGGGAGTTGCAGTGCTCGCCTCCTCCGGCTTCTTCCTCTTTCTCCTCTTCGTGTTCTTCTTTCTCTTCGTGAGCTTCGTGCTCAACTCGCGCGTGGCGATTGCCTCACCCCCTCCCCCGGCAACGCAAACGCCATCAGCACCCGATTGGCGAACCGGAGCCCGCGCGCCGTGAGCGCGATCCGATCCCCCCTCCGCTCGAGCAGTCCCTGCTCGATCTCGGCGCGGATCGCGGCACCGAATGTCTCCTCGGCCGACACCCCGTGCCGCGCGCTGAGCGCCCCGAGGTCCACGCCTTCGAGCAAGCGCAATCCGACCAGGATCGACTCCCCGAGCGCCGCCCGCGGCGGCAAATGCTCGTGGAAGTCCGCCGCCGGGCCCGGCGGGAACAGTGCGGCGGGCCGGCCGGCCGCGCGGGCAAGATAGGCGTCGAAGTCTGCCGTGTTCGTCCAGCGCGTGCCTGCCCAGAACGCCGCGGCGGCTACCCCCGCGCCGAGGCAGCTCTGGTTCCTCCAGTACCGCAGGTTGTGCCGGCTCGCCCGGCCCGGTCGCGCGTAGTTCGAGATCTCGTAGCGGGCGTATCCGCACGCGGGAAGGAACGCCGCGGCGAGCGCCATGTGGGCGGCCTCCAGCGCGTCCTCTGACGGCGGCGCTTCGCCCCGCCGGATCGCCCTGGCCAGCGGCGTGTGCTCCTCGACCGTGAGGCAGTAGGTCGAGACGTGATCCGGCCCGAGCGCCACCGCCCGCTCGAGGTCGCGCCGCCAGCTCTTCGCGCTCGTGCCCGGCACGCCGAACATGAGATCGACGCTCACCTCGGGAAAGCGCTCCCGCGCGCGCTGCACCGCCGCGCCGGCCGCGGCCGCGTCGTGCGACCGGCCGAGCCGCCGGAGGCAGCCGTCGTCGAAGGACTGCACGCCGAGGCTCAGCCGGTTGACCCCGGCCGCGCGCAGCCGATCGAGCGTCTCCTCCGTGGCGCTCTCCGGGTTGGCCTCCACCGTGACCTCGGCGTCGTCCGCCACCGCAAACGCCGCACGCACCGCCGCGAGCACGCGGAGCACCGCCGCCGGCGTCCGCGTCGGCGTCCCGCCGCCGAAATACAGGCTCTCGAGCCGCGGCCGCCCCGTCGTGCGGGCCAGCCAGCCGACCTCGGCGCTCAGCGCCTCGGCGTAGGCCTCGGCCTCCGGCTCGCGCCCGACCACGACCGCGAAATCGCAGTAGCCGCAGCGGCGCGGGCAGAACGGCAGGTGGACGTAAAGCCCGGTCATCTCGCGCGAGTCCATCGCGGGATCGCTCAGTTTTCCTCGTCCGTGCGCAGCGCCGCGAGGAACGCCTTCTGCGGGATCTCCACGCCCCCGACCGCCCGCATCCGCCGCTTGCCCTCCTTCTGCTTCTCCAGCAGCTTCCGCTTCCGCGTGACGTCGCCTCCGTAGCACTTCGCGGTCACGTCCTTCGAGAGCGCGGAAATCGTCTCGCGCGCGATGATCTTGCCCCCGACGGCCGCCTGGAGCGCCACCTCGAAGAGATGCCGCGGAATCTCCTTGCGGAGCTTCTGGAGGATCTTCCGGCCGCGGTACTCGGCCTGGCTCCGGTGCACGACCAGGCTGAGCGCGTCGATCTCGCTGCGCGCCACCAGGATGCGCAGCCGCACGAGGTCCGCCGCGGCGAACCCCGCGAACTGGTAGTCCATCGTGCCGTAGCCCCGGGTGATCGACTTCAGCCGGTCATAGAAGTCGTGGATGATCTCGCTCAGCGGCATCCGGAACTGGAGGCGCACCCGCGTGGTGGAGATGTACTCCTGGCTGACGAAGGACCCGCGCCGCTCGATGCACAGCCGCATGATCCCGCCCACCTGGTCGGCGCCCACGATGAGGCTCACCAGCACGACCGGTTCGCGGATCTCGCGGATCAGATTGGCGTCCGGCATCTTGCCCGGCGCGTCGATCCGGTAGGGCGCGCCCGCCGCCGGCACGATCTCGTAGCTCACGTTGGGCAGCGTCTGGACGAGCGCGAGATCGTGGTCGCGCTCCAGGCGCTCCTTGACGATCTCGAGGTGGAGCAGCCCCAGGAACCCGCAGCGAAACCCGAAGCCCAGCGCGTCGGACGACTCCGGGAGGTAGGAAAAGGACGGGTCGCTGAGCGCCAGCCGGTCCAGGGCTTCGCGCAGCGCCGTGTAGTCCGTGGCGACGTCCGGGTAGAACCCGCAGAACACGGTGTGCAGCGGCGGCCGGTAGCCCGGCAGGGCGGCCACGCGGCCGGCGTCGCGGGCCGTGGTCAACGTGTCGCCCACGCGCACGTCCTTCAGGTCCCGGATGGCGGCGATGACGTAGCCCACCTCGCCGGTCTCGAGCCCGCGCGCCTTGCGAAGCTCGGGCCGGAAGTGGCCGACCTCGTCCACGTCGTACTCCCGGCCCGACGCCATCAACCGCACGCGCTCCCCGGGGCCAAGCCGCCCGTCGACGATGCGCACGTGGAGCACCACCCCGCGGTAGTCGTTGAACACGGAATCGAAGACGAGCGCCCGGAGCGGCGCGGCCGGGTCGCCCCCGGGGGGCGGGATGCGCGCGACGATCGCCTCCAGAACCGCAGGGACGCCTTGCCCGGTCTTCGCGGAGACGCGCAGGACGGCCTCCCGCTCCAGCGCGAGGCTGTGCTCGATCTCCGCCTCGACCTCGTCGGGGCGCGCCATCGCGAGATCGATCTTGTTCAGCACCGGGAGGATCGTGAGGCCGGCCTCGTCGGCGAGGTAGGCGTTGGCGACGGTCTGCGCCTCCACGCCCTGCGCGGCGTCCACGAGCAGCAGCACGCCCTCGCAGGCCTGCAGCGACTTGGAGACCTCGTAGGAGAAATCGACGTGCCCGGGCGTGTCGATCAGGTTGAGCACGTAGTCCCGGTCGCAGTGGTGGTAGTGCAGGGTGACCGACTTGGCCTTGATGGTGATCCCGCGCTCCCGCTCGAGCGACAGGCTGTCCAGCACCTGGTCGCACGCCTTGCGCGGATCGATCGCGCCCGTGAGCTCGAGGAGGCGGTCGGCCAGCGTCGACTTGCCGTGGTCGATGTGGGCGATGATGGAGAAGTTGCGGATGGACCTGGTCTTCACGTCGTGCTCTGCCGTCCGCTGCTGCCTGGCCCGGGTCGACGCGCCGCCCGCCGTCGGCCCCGGAAATACCCGCGGTGGGCGAGAAGGCTAGCACGGAGCGCCCGGGATTTCCGCCTCTTTCGCGCGGCCGGCACCGGTCGCGACGGTGCGGCGGCACGCGGCGCACGCCCGGCTCCGAGGTCGCAGGCGCGACGTCGCCCGCGACGCCCGTTCCCGACCGGCGCGCTGCAATCCAGCCGGAACGTGCGGCGCGCGGTAGAATCGGGCCCGCGGAACGCGCTTTGCTTCGCCCGCCGAGAACACCGCGGCGCCGCGCCCGGCGGCGCGCACCCGCACCCGGAGGCCGAGATTCGCATGGACCCGAAGAAGCTGACCACCCGCGCCCGCGAGGCGCTCCAGACCGCGCAGGCCGCGGCACTCCGCCAGCACCATGGCGAGCTCACTCCCTTGCATCTCCTCGACGCGCTGCTCGCCGAGAAGGACGGGCTCGTGCCGCGCCTGCTCGTGCGCACGGGGCGCGATCCGGAGGCGGTCCGCGCCCGCACGGCCGAGCCGCTCGCCCGCCGACCCCGCCTCGCCAGCCCGCCGGCCGACGTGCGTGCCGACGCCGATCTCGTGAAGGTCCTCGACGGCGCCGGACGCGAGGCCCGGCGCATGGGCGACCAGTTCGTCAGCGTCGAGCACTTCCTGCTCGCGATCCTGGAGGAGGCATCGCGCAGCGACGCGGCGGCCGTACTGCGTGAGGTCGCCGTGGACCGCGACACCGTGCTGCGCGCGCTCGAGGACGTGCGCGGCGGCCAGTCGGTCACCAGCGAGGATCCCGAAGCGACCTACGAGGCGCTGGACCGCTACGGCCGCGATCTGGTGAAGCTCGCCCGGGACGGCAAGCTCGACCCGGTGATCGGCCGCGACGACGAGATCCGCCGCGTGGTGCGGATCCTGTCGCGAAAGACCAAGAACAACCCCGTGCTGATCGGCGAGCCCGGCGTCGGGAAGACCGCGGTCGTCGAGGGGCTGGCGCAGCGGATCCTCCGCGGCGACGTGCCCGAGGGCCTCAAAGACCGCACCATCTTCCAGCTCGACATGGGCGCGCTCATCGCCGGCGCCAAGTACCGGGGCGAGTTCGAGGAGCGGCTCAAGGCGGTCTTGAAGGAGATCCAGGCCTCGGCGGGCCGGATCCTGCTGTTCATCGACGAGCTGCACACGATCGTCGGCGCCGGGGCCGCCGAGGGCGCCATGGACGCCGGCAACCTCTTGAAGCCGATGCTCGCCCGCGGCGAGCTCCACTGCATCGGCGCCACGACGCTCGACGAGTACCGCAAGCACGTCGAGAGGGACAAGGCGCTCGAGCGCCGGTTCCAGCCGGTGCTGCTCGAGCCGCCGTCGGTCGCGGAGACCGTCTCGATCCTCCGCGGGCTCAAGGAGCGCTTCGAGGTGCACCACCGCGTGAGCATCCAGGACGGCGCGCTCGTCGCCGCCGCCCGTCTGAGCGATCGCTACATCGCCGACCGCTTCCTGCCCGACAAGGCCATCGATCTGATCGACGAGGCCGCCGCCACGGTGCGCACCGAGATGGACAGCCTGCCGGCGGAGCTGGACCAGATCACGCGCCGCCTGCTCCAGCTCGAGATCGAGGCCGAGGCCCTGAAGAAGGAGAAGGACCGGGCCTCGAAGGAACGGCTCGAGCACGTGCGGGCCGACATCGCCGACCTCAAGGACAAGGAGAAGGCGCTCCGGACCCAGTGGGAGAGCGAGAAGGAGCGGCTCGGCCGCGTGAGCGCGCTTCGCGAGCGGATCGAGCAGGCGCGCCGGGACGTCGAGGAGGCCAAGCGCCGCTACGATCTCAACCGCGCGGCGGAGATCCAGTACGGCACGCTCCAGGCGCTCGAGCAGGAGCTCCGGGAGGCCGAGGCCGCCCTCCAGGAGCGCGGCGGCACGGAGCTCTTGCGCGAGGAGGTGACCGAGGAAGGCGTGGCGGAAATCGTCGCGCGCTGGACGGGCATCCCGGTGACGCGGCTCGTGGAAGGCGAGGCCGAGAAGGTCCTCCACCTCGATGAGCTGCTCCACCGGCGGGTGGTCGGCCAGGACCAGGCGATCCAGGCGGTCACCGAGGCGGTCATCCGCGCGCGCTCGGGGCTGAAGGACCCGCGCCACCCGATCGGCACGTTCCTCTTCCTCGGCCCGACGGGCGTGGGCAAGACCGAGCTCGCGAGGGCGCTGGCCGAGGCGCTCTTCGACTCCGAGGACCACATGGTCCGGATCGACATGAGCGAGTACATGGAGAAGCACTCGGTCTCCCGCATGCTGGGCGCGCCGCCCGGCTACATCGGCTTCGATGAGGGCGGCCAGCTCACCGAGGCGGTGCGCCGGCGCCCCTACTCGGTGATCCTCTTCGACGAGATCGAGAAGGCGCACCCCGACGTCTTCCACGTGCTGCTGCAGCTCATGGACGACGGGCGGCTCACCGACAGCCACGGCCGCACCGTGGACTTCAAGAACACGGTGGTGATCCTCACCTCCAACATCGGCTCGGACCGGCTGCTCGAGGAGATGGACTCGAGCGGCGCCATCCCGCCCGAAACGCGCCGGCGCGTGCTCGAGGCGCTGCGCGCGGCCTTCCGGCCGGAGTTCCTGAACCGCATCGACGAGATCGTGATGTTCAATGCGCTCACCCGGAGCGAGCTCGCGCGGATCGTGGAGCTCGAGACCCGGAAGATCGCCGCGCGCCTCACCGACCGCGGCATCGAGCTCGTCCTCACTCCGGAGGCGACCGCGTTCATCGCCGAGGCGGGCCACGATCCGACCTTCGGCGCCCGGCCGCTCAAGCGCTACCTGCAGCAGCACGTC
>JAFGQW010000239.1 GCA_016935485.1 Planctomycetota bacterium
CGACGCCCTACGACGTCCACCTGAGAATGACGTCTCCGCTGATTGACCGCGGCACGTCGAAGCTGGTCGAGTCGTATCAGACGCTACCGCAGAACCTCGCTGTAACGCACGATGTGGACGGGGAGGTCCGCGGCTGGCAGCCGGACATCGGGGCGGACGAGATCGCGGCGAGCCTTGTGGGATCCGGGTCGACGTCGATCGGCGGAACGCAGAATCTCGTGCTCCGTGCGCCGCGAGATGGGGGACTCGCATACCAGGTCGGTTCGTCCTTCGGGATGGGGCCGATCATGGTCAGCTGGCGACCGCTCGGCCTCGGCGTGGATGACCTGCTGGTGGTCACGGCCAACAACTACTGGCCGACGCTGTTCTCCGGGTACAGGGGCGTCCTCGATGGCCAAGGGCAGGGGAAAGCGGCGATCAATATCCCGAGGACTCCGGGGCTCGTTGGGCAGACGATCCACTCGGCGTTCGTCACCATCAGTCCCTCTGCGCGGTTGGGCATCCAGTCGATCTCCAGTACATTCTCGTTCGCGATCACCAAGTGATGGCGGGAGACAAGGGGGGCGGGAGCTTCGCCCTTGGAGGTGGCCTGCTCGCTCGGAGAGTCCTGGCCGGGGAGCCGAGAACTGGCTCCGGTACCTGGTCGGGTACGACGTCTACGCAGGGCTGGTTGTTGTGGACCGGAAGGCGCCGCTCGGGATCCGGCGGATCTCGAAGGCCGTCCCGATCAAGCTGGAATGAGAAGTTGGGTGATCCGGGCGTCAGAATGCACTCGGAAGCGATAGGCAGGATGTCCGGGTCGCCGCCGACCCGATCTTCGAGGCAGGTGCCATGATCGGCCCACGGGACGGACAGAATCGGCTGCACCCTGGGTGCTCCCAGCGCGGACTTCCCGCACGACCTTTCCGGCCCGGATCCCACCCTTCCCCTCGCTCCCGCTCGCTCCCGCCCTGCCCTTGACCCCACCCCGAGCCTCCGATACTTTGGCCGGTAGGTCAGAATTGCGTTTGTTTGTCCTATCCGCTCGCCGCCGCCCGTCGTCGTGGGGACGTACGATCCCGCGCGGCACCGTGACGAGCGCGCGCGGCCCGAGAGTCCCGTGCTCCGCGGCACGCCGGTGTCGCCCGGAACCGCGACGGGTCGCGCGCGCGTGATGACGCACGGAGGCGAAGAGCAGGTCCTTCCCGGAGAAATCCTGGTTGTGCCGTTTGCGGATCCGGGTTGGGCGCCTTATTTCATCAACGCGGCGGCCGTCGTCATGGACATGGGCGGCGTGCTCAGCCACGGCGCGATCATCGCCCGCGAGTACGGACTTCCCGCGGTCGTGAACGTGGGGCCGGCGAGCGAGATGATCGCGACCGGGCAGATGGTGCGGGTCGACGGCGATACGGGGACGGTGACGAGGCTGGACGACAAGGAGATAGGGGGCGCGTGAGGACGTCCGAGGCGGACAAGGCGCGGACAAGTCCCATTACCGGTGCTATGAGTGATCGCGAGGAGGCAGCATGCCGCTCCACTGGGTCGTTACGTTCGCCGCGAGCGCCGTGGGCGCAGTCGCCCTCTGGCGTCAGCTCCGCATAGATCCGCTCGTGAGCTGGCTCCTGGTCGAGAACCTTGTCGCGTTCGCGACCTACGGGTACGACAAGGCGATCGCCGGCTCGCGCCGCTCCCGCATCCCGGAGCGCCTGCTTCTGACGCATGCGCTCGCCGGCGGGTGCGCCGGCGCATTGGCCGCGATGCAGCTTTTCCGCCACAAGACGGCCAAGGGCTCCTTCCGTCTGCGCTTCTGGGCGATCGTCGTCCTGGAGGTTGCGGCCATTGTGTGGTATCTCGCCGGCATGCCGATGGGCAGGTAGCGACGCAAGGACGATGGACTCCAGGGGACGCTCGTTCCGGGGCCGCGGCGTGAAAGCACGACATAAACGGCTCCCGGGATCCGATAACGTAAAGTGAGGGGTACGCTGACCGAAAGCGACGCTCAAAAGGAGAGAAACGAATGCCTGCGATCATTCTCAAGGCCGTGTGCATCGCCGTCCTGTTCTGCATGTTGAACGGGTGTGCCGAGATTCACGTGGCTCGCAATCTCAACGGACAGGCGCTCGGCGAGTCGGGCGAGCCGATTGCCCACGTGAGCGCCACGAACTGGGGGTACTACCTTCTCGCGTACATACCGCTTGTCGCGGGCAGCACCGAGAATCCCGGCGCGATCCGATTCTTCTCGGACACGGTCGAGGTCGACGACCTGGTGACCATGGTGACCCGGAAGAGCAAGGAGCTCGGCGGGACTCACACCACGGACATGTCCTCTTCCGTCCTGAGCTGGTGGGTCAACACGATACCGATTCTGTGGCTGCGCGAAGCGCAGGTCTCGGCAAACGTGCTCAGAAAGTAGACCCGCGGCCCCCTGCCGACGTGCGCGGCGCTCGACGCCGGCGCGTGAAAGTGCGCAGAAGCTTGCGGTGGACTATCCGCGGGCAAGGGGCCCTGACTGCGCCGATCCCCCCTTGTTCTCCTCCGCCGCCGGCGCAGGGGGCGGTTCGCCTTGCCACCCTCCACCGAGCGCCTTGTAGAGCTGGACCACACCCAGGAACTCATCCCGCTGCGCTTGAGCCAATTCCAGCTCGGCGTTGAAGAGCTGTCGTTCCGTATCCAGGACTTCCAGGTAGCTGGATACGCCGCCTTCGTAGCGCAGCTTCGCCGTCTGGCTGGCATCCGCCAGCGTTTTGGCCAACAATTCCTGCTGGGCTCGGGCATCCCGGCGCTTGGCGACCTCGACCAGGGAGTCCGACACCTCGCGAAACGCTTGCTTGATCGTCTGCTGGTACCTCAGCACCGCCTTTTGGGCCAACGCCTCGTTGAAGTCCACGCCGGCCCGGAGGCGCCCCATGTTGAAGATGGGCAAAGTGACGGCCGGCACGATGTTGAAGAGCCCATATGGCCCAAAGCTCTCGCCGTCGACCTTCGTGCCGCCCGCGCCGGCGAATGCCGAGATCGTGACTTGGGGATAGAGCAACGCTTTCGCGACGCCGATGTCTGCGTTCGCGGCGATGAGCTGCTGCTCCGCGCCGCGGATTTCAGGCCGCCGTGCGAGGAGCCCACCTCGTCGACCACGTGCTGCCCCACGTGCCGGTGCGCCAGTGGGTGCTGACGCTGCCCTTCGCGCTCCGCTACCGGATGGCG
>JAFGQW010000240.1 GCA_016935485.1 Planctomycetota bacterium
AGACCCGCACGCCCTCGAAGCCGCCGAGGAGCGCGAGCGCCGTGGGGTCGAGGCGCAGCCGGTCGAGGACGGCCGCGCCCGGGCCGACCGACTCGATGCCGATGACCCGGTCGCTGCCTTCGAGGGCCCCGAGGTCGACGTCGAGGGTTGCCGCCTCGTGCGATCCGCCGTCCACCGTGATCTCGGCGAGCGGCTGGCCCGCCACGCCGACCAGGGCTACCCGCATCGCGACCTCTTCGCCGCCGCGCCCGTGCAGCACGACCTCGGCCGGCCGGTCCGCTTCGAGCGGCGGCAGGTAGAGGATCGCCGGCAGCGCGCCGATCTCCAGCGTGTCCGTGTCCGCGCAGTACCGGCCGGCTCCCCCCTGGACGCTCGCGCTCAAGTCGCTCAGCGCGAGCGCGCGCCCTCCCCACGCAAGCGCCTCGAGGACGACGCGGCCGCCCACGGGGCCCGGCACGACCAGGCAGGCGCGCTCCCCGGGTTCCAGGCGAGGCGGAGCGCCGGCCAGCCGCACCTCGCCGCCCTGCGCGCTCTCGATCCGTCCGGACGCCAGCACCCGGTGCGCCGCCGGGTCCATGAGCACCAGCCGCACCGCCGCACGCCCGCGGTCCGCCGCCCGCAGCTCGCCCCGCAGGCGGCCGCCGCCCTCGCGTAGCGCGACGGCGATCTCGGTGCGCATCGTGGCGGCAAGCCGCCCCACCGGCAGTGGCACGACGTCCCCGCAGGACAGCACGTAGCGCACAGCGAACATCGCGAGCGTCCGCGGCGGCACGGCGATGCGGTCGGTCACGCTGTGGGGGAAGTAGTCCTCGGCGGCCGGGTAACCGAACGCTTTCCCGACCAGGCGCGCGTAGCGCGCGCTTTTGAGCGCTTCCACGTAACGGATGTCGTTGAGTCCGAAAACGCCGGCGGTGTTGGGCAGGAGCACGCCGTCGGGCGAGAAGACCCGGAACGTGCGTGGATCGCCCGAGATTGCGGTCAGGAACGGCGGCCGCTGATAGGGATCGCCGCCGCGCGGGTAGTGTGCATGCGGAATGTGCGCGGCGAGCTCCGCCGGGACGGCGAGGAAGACGAGCGCGATCACCGCCCGCCGCCACGCCGGCCGAACGAGGAGCGTCCCGCCCAGGGCGAGCAGCCCGCCGATCAGCACGGGGAAGACGCCGAGCTGCGGGCCGGCGCCGTCCGCAGGCGCCAGCCGGAGGGTGTCGGAGGCGAAGCGCTCGAGCCCGCCGGCCCACCACGCCACCCAGAAACCCAGCGGCACCGCCGCCGCGACCAGGACGCCCCCGATCAGCGCCGTTCCGCACCGGCGATGGGGCGCCGCCGCGAGCAGGCGGTCGAAGCCCACGCCGGCGAGCACCGCGATCATCAGGCACAGATGCGCGGCGGGATACTTGGCCGCCTGGATCTGCGAGAGCACCGGCAACTCGCCGAGCAGGCGGATCCCCGGCGCGCCGAAGTGCCAGAGGCCGAGCAGGAGGAGGGCGCCGGCCGCGAAGAGCTTGAGGAAGCGGCGGCCCGGGAGCGCCAGCCCCGCCACGCCGAGCACGACGGGCAGGGCGCCCGCGTGGTAGAAGAGCGTGCGGCGCGCGGCGACGCCGGCGAGCGCGTCGCGGTAGAACTCGGGCACGAGCCAGGCGGGAAGGGCGAGCCACGAGGCGTGATGGCGGGCGAATCCGGCGTGCTCGAGGTGCGCGCCGTGGCGGACGAACTCGAGGAACGGTAGGAGCTGCGGTGCGGCCAGGAGGAGGCCGGCGAGACCCGCGAACGCGCCGCGCGCCAGGCGCGCCCGCCGGTCGCCGCGCGGACCGGTCACCACGCGCGCCAGGAAGTAGGCGCCGCCCACCGCCAGGGCGAGCACGGAGGACTGCGGGTTGCCGCTGACGAGCACCAGAAAGACCATCAGCGCCGCGAGCAGGACGGGGCCGCGGCGGCCGCGGCGGGCGACGCACTCCAGCGCGAGCAGGAGACCCGGGGCCATCGTGACCACGTCGGTGTTCGAGGTGTTCAGGCTCACCACCAGGAAGCCGCTGCCGAGAAAGGCGGCGCCGCCGAGGAAAGCGCCCGCGCGGTGCAGGCCGTGCACGCGCAGGAACAGGAAGAGCAGCCAGCCGGCGAGCGCCAGGCGGCCGAGGTAGGCCAGGTCGAATCCCCGGGTGGGGGCGAGCAGGTGCACCAGGTAGGAGGGCGGATGGAGGAGGCTCGGCAGCAGGGCCGCGAAGTACGGGTTGCCGCACGCCTCGTGCGGTTGCCAGAGCGGCAGCTCGCCCGCGCGGAGCGCCCGGTCGCGATACGGGAAGTGTGCCTCGTTGATCTGGCCCGGCCCCCAGGGATCGATGAGCGGGATGGTGGCGGTTTGTCGATCCGTGGCGAGGCGGTAGGGGCCGTCGGGAAGCGTGAAGGGGATGTGGGGCGCGGAAGCGACCGTGCGATCGCCGAAGACCACGCCGGGGAAGAGCAACGCGGTGAGCGCGGCGTAGACCAGGAGCGACACGAACACCTCCGTCGCGCTCGGTCCGGTGCGCGCGGCGCGTTTCCGCATGCTCGGGCTCCTCTCCGCCCCACGGGGGCGTTCGTCACGACTGTTCCGCGCGGGCGGCGTTCCACTCGGCGGCCTGCTTGCTGGGAAGCTCCAGCCCGTGGCCGTCCGGCCTGCGATCGGCGGCCCGGAGCCAGAACGCCAGCACCACGGCGACGACGCCGATCGCGACGAAGACGAGCATCGCCACGGTGTAGTCATAGCGGCCCGTGCCGCTCTTCAGGACCTCGGGCGTGATGCCGGGGTTGGTCGCATCCAGCACCGTGCCGACGAGGATCGGCGTGGCCCACCAGAACAGGTTCTGCACCCACGTCATCAGACCGAACGCGGTGCCGAGGCGGCGCTCCTCGACGATCAGGGGGACGGCGGGCCACATCGCCGCGGGCACGAGCGAGAACGCGATCCCGAACAGCGGGATGATCACCCACGGGGTCACCCGGGTGAGCGCGAAGGCGAGGTGGCAGGCGGTGAGCAGGACCGCGCCCCCGATCATGAGCGAGGCGCGCTTGCCCTTGAAGTCGACGAAGGCGCCGAAGACGACGGTGAAGACGGCCGCGCCGTACGGCACGAGCGACGTAAAACCGCCGGCCGTGGCCGCGTCGAAGCCGTACTTGTGGGTGAGGAGATCGGCCGCGTAGTCGAGGAACGGGAAGACGGCGGAGTAGAACGTGGCGCAGAGCAGCGCGATGAAGAGGAACGAGCGGTTGGCCAGCAGCGCGAGGACATCGGCGAGACGGAACGGCTCCTCCGGTGCGAGCGCGTCGGTCGACTCGCCCGCGCGCCCGGCCCGCCTTTCGTCGCGACGGTCCACCAGCATGTAGACCAGGAAGAGCCCGAGGCCCGAGACCATGATCACGGCGCCGAGCCACAGGGCGGCGCTGAGACCGGAGGCGGACGCGGCAATCCGGGGAGAGAACTGCATGGCGAGCGCGCTGCCGATGCGGGCCACACCGAGATTGAGGCCGAAGGCCAGCGCGAGCTCCTTGCCCTTGAACCACTTGGCGAGCACCTTGTTGAGCATGACGATCTGGGTCTCGGCGCCCAGCCCGAACAGAAGCCGCCCCAGGCACATCATCTTCACTTCGGGAGAGATGTCGGCGAGGAAGGACGCCATCAGGGCGTGGCCCGGTCCGCCCTCGCGAAACGTCGGGCTCACGCCGTACGCCTGGACCAGACCGCCCAGCGCGCAGAGCAGGGTGAACAGGAACCCGATCCGCCGGATGCCGAACCGGTCGAGGAGGATCCCGCCGATCAGCGCCATCAGCAGGAACGTGTTCGGCACGTTGTAGAAGCTCCGGATGGTGCCGTAGCGTGCCGAGGAGATGTCGAGCTCGGTCTGGAGGGTCCACTTCAGCGTCGAGAAGCAGTCGTAGAGGTAGTAGTTCGCGAAGATGATCAGTCCCATCAGGAGGAGCACCCACCATCTCGTCGTTCCCCGGCGTCGAGCATCCGCGTGGCTGGGCAAGGTCGGTTCCTTTCCGCTGGCGCTGCCTGCGGGGCGGCACGTTGTCGTGCCAGGTCCGGCGGCGGCGCACGCGCGAGGGTAGCGGGGCGGTCGGCGGGGGTCAAGCGGGCCCAGGCGGCGGCGCGGGCGGGTGACGCGCGCTATCTGAAAAAAACGCCCCAGGGGCATTTTTTTCAGATAGGGGTGTGCGTGCGGGTGCGGGTGAGCGTGCGGGTGCGCGTGCGGGTGACGCGCGCGGAGTGCGCGCGCTGGGGCGGCGCGGGCGGGTGGCGCCCGCGGGGGTGCGGGCGGCGAGAAGCCGGCGGAGGGAGCTCGCGGCGAGAGAGCTCGGGGACCGCTGTCCCTCCGCCGGCGGTTGCGATCAGTGCGAACGGAGACTCACGGCTGCACCAGGTCGATGACCACGGGCTCGGAGACCTCGCCGGAGGCGAGGTCGAGCGCCTGGATCAGCACGGAGAACCCGGGCGGATGGGCGCCCGGGGCGAGCGGCAGGCGGCCCCGCCCCTCGGCGTCGGCAACGGCGCGGAACCTCGGGTCGGCGATGCTCCAGCCGAAGAGCGGATCGCCGGGCGTGGGATAGCCGAAGAGCACGCCGTGCAGCGGACTCGGCAGCGGCCAGGGGGCGGGCGGACCGGCGTAGCTCAGCACGAACTGGACCGTGGTCTGCGGCACGGCGCCGTGGAAGCGCACTTCGGCGGCGCCGGATCCGGGAGCCGGCAACCGCTTGCCCTCGACCTCGAGCGCGAGCGGATCCTTGCCGCCCGCGTAGGTGAGTAGCGCGTCGAGGGTGGCCGCGGCGCCGAGCCCCCATTCGCCCGTGCCGTCGAGCACCTTGCCGTTCACATAGGCGTAGGCGCCGCCGCCGGCGGTGGTGAAGACGGCGCCGACGAGCCCCTTGGCCGTGCTGGCCACGGTGAAGAGCACCGCGCCCGGGTTGACCGGATCGGGCGCGAGTCCGACCACGTTGACGACGCTGGAGATGGTCTTCTGGGTGGCCCTGGAGACCATCTGGATGACGTCGGCCGTGGTGTACACGATGCGCACCTCGGTGGTGCCGGGCTTCCAGCCGAGGATCGTCTCGTCGCCGAGCGTGGACGAGCCGCCGTTCTGCTGGATGAGAAGGGCGTGCGTCGTCACCTCGTCTTCCGTGAAGCTCAGCAGGAGCTCGCCGGAGGGCAGGAAGGCGGCGGCATCGACGTCGATGGTGCGGGTGGCCGTGACGGAGGAGATCTCGGCCTCGCTGGCGACGACCAGGAAGCTGCCGCCGGGCTGCAGGCGCACGAGATCCCCGTCGAGGACCACGCCGCCGCCGAGCGGCGTGCTGGCCGCGGCGAAGCTCAAGACCAGGTCGTAGACGGACGGGCGGCTCGTCGTCCCGAGCCAGGTCAGCGCGTCGATGTCGGCCGGGGCGTCGTCGAACTCGCCGTTGCGGTTCACGTCGCCCAGGATCGCCTCCAGGTTCTGGCGCGTGAGAAACGGGTAGGTCTCCTGGCTGAGATCCGGCTCGAAGCGGACGAGGTCCACTGGTTCGACCGGCCGGTAGCGGCCGGAGCGGACCTCGGTGGTGCGGGCGATGCTGGAGAGCAGCGCCTGCGGCTGGGCCTGGCTTGCCTCAGCGCCCGCCAGGAGCGCCGCCAGGCACAGACCGATCGAAAGCAGGGTACGGAGCGGGACTGGACTTCTCATTCTTGCACCTTCCTTGCTGGACATGCCGTTGGGTTCCTTGCGCCCCGGCGGCATGGGCCATGCGGCCGCCGGAAAAGCAGCCGCGCGATCGCGTCCGGCGGGCACACGCTCGCCGGTTCGCGCGGCGTGGTCGGCCAGCGGCGAGGTAGGTTTCGAAGGATTCCGTGAAAAACGCCCCTGGGGCGTTTTTCAGGATCCCGCTGCGGCGGTGAGCTCGACCTCGAGGCGATCGCCCCGCCGGAGGGTGACGTCGCCGAGCCGGATCCGGACGTTGCCGTCGTCG
>JAFGQW010000241.1 GCA_016935485.1 Planctomycetota bacterium
CCCGGGTAGAAGCAGAGCGCGATCCACTTGCCCTGGTACTGGCTCAGCCGGACGGGCTCGAAGCCCTTGCCCGGCACGTACGCGGTGGCCTCGAAGTCGGGCGCGGGGTGTCCAACCTTCGCGAGCATGCGAGTCTCCTCCCGTGGGGATGCAGCGACAGCGGTTCCGGCGCCGGCGTCCGGTACGATGGGGCCGCGCGCCGGCTTGACGCAGCCGTCCTTCTGTTGTGCCACAGTGGCCTCCTTTCGATGTGCCCTTACCATGCGATCGCGGACTCTACCCGGAATGCCGCCGGATGTAAACGGCGCGCCACGCGCCCCCTCCGCGGCTCTTCCCTACCCCCACGGCGCAAAAGCACCTACCATTCCGGCGCGTCCCGGCGCGTGCCCGCCGGAGCCGGAGAGGACACCCGCTTCCTGGAGACTCGATCCATGCGATCCCGCGCGACCTGCTTTCTGCTCGTCCTCGCTCTGGCGACCGTGGCCCGTGCGCAGATGCCGCTTGCAGACCCGCAGGAAGAGCCGCTCCGATTCCTGGCGCTCGACGAGGTGAGGGCCCAGATCGAGACTGCCCGCGGTCTGCCGGGACCGGCCCTTCCGGACGCCGCCCGGCGCGCCGAGACCGTCGCCCTCGTCAACGGCGAGCAGATCACGCTGGACGAGATGCTGGACGAGATGCTCGGTCGCTTCGCTGCGCCGCTGGTTCCGGGCCTCCTCAATCAGGCGGTGATGCAGATGGAGACCGTCAAGCGCGGCACGCGCATCACGGAAGACGAGTTCGTCGAAGGCGTGCAGATCTTTCTCGCCCAGAAGCGGTCGATCGAGGAGCACAAGACGCTCAGGGAGGTTCTCGGCGAATCCCAGCTCTCCTGGCGCACGTTCGAACGGATGATCACGGACCAGGTGAAGGTGCACAAGGAGGTGCGCGCCGATCTCAACCTCCCGGCGCGCAAGGAGCCGCTCAACCCGTTCCTGCTGCAGATCTGGGCGGGTCAGAAGCTGCAGGGACAGTACTCGATGAACCTCGACGCGGCGAAGCTCCCGCCTGGCGTCCTCGGCGAGGTCACCACCACCCGGGCGGCGAGTGCCGTGCTCGCCGATCTGGCCGCGGCCGCGTACCGGCTGGAGCCGGTGTCCGACGCGGCGCCCGGCGCCGCGGCCGCGCCGCTCGTGGTCGTGGCCACGGACGGCGGGCTGCACTACCGGATCCCGAACGTGCCGATCGACGCGATGCAGCCCGACGGCACGGTCGCGCCGACGCCGGCCGCGGCCATGGTCGAGGCCCTGCTCACCCCGGACGGCGCCGCCCGCGACCGGACGGTCGAGGCCTACCTCCGCGTCCGCACCGGCGAGGGCGAGCCGGACTTCGCGCTGCCTTCGGTCGCCGCGACCCGGCGGGACGACGACCAGAGCCCGGCCGTGAGCGTGCCGCTGGCGCAGGTCCTCGAGGCGGTGGGAAAGCAGGGGCTGGTCTTCCAGCCGGATGGCACGCTCCGCACGGCCGCGGGCGCCTGGCCCGCCTACACGCTGCCGGCGGCCTGGTTCGTGGGACCACAGCCGGCCGGACTCGTCGCGATCGTCCAACAGCTCCTGGGCAAGCCCGTGACCGTCGAGGCCCGCGTGCGCGTCATGCGGCGCTTCGATCTGCCCGACGTCCCGCTTGCCATGGTGAGCCGGATCGACCGCGACACCGTGCTGCTCTTCAGCTACGGCAAGCTCGAGGCGGTCCACTACGAGGAGGCGCTCGGCAGCCTGGCCCGCTTCCGGGCCGCCCGCCAGGCCTTCCGGGCCTTGAAGATCCAGGTCGACGACAAGGCGGTCGCGGCGCTCATCGACGCGGAGAACGCCCGGTACAACCACCCGCTCTTCAACCGCAAGATGATTCTCGAGGCCCAGGGCAAGTCCGAGTTCGACGAGAACCGCCGGCTTTGGCTCGGCAATGGCGTCGACCAGATCATCGGCAACGATCAGGACGAGGCAAAGCTCCGCGCCTACTACGAGGCGAACCTCTTGCACTTCGGCCGGGCCACCGTGGACGCGTCCCACATCCTGTGCGCGCCGAAGAAGGACCCGAAGACCGGCGAGCTCGACTACGCGGAGGCGCGCCGGCGCATCGACCGGATCGCGGGCGAGCTCTTCGCACATCCGCAGCCGGCGGCGATCTTCGGCGACCTGGCCCGCCGCTACTCCGATGACGCGATGACCGCGAAGTCCGGCGGCAACCTGGGGCCGTTCCAGCTGCGGGGCCCGATGGCCCGCGAGTTCACCGCGGCCGCCTTCGCGCTGCGGCGCGGCGAGATCTCCGCGCCCGTGCGCACCGCGTACGGCTGGCACCTCATCCTCTGCCTGAAGCGCGAGGAGCCCGACCGCGCGAAGTACTCCTTCGAGGACGCGGATACCCGCGCGCTGGTGGAAGAGGAGTACCAGCAGGAGCGCCGCGACGCCTGGCTGGAAGAGCACGTCCACGTCCCGATGAAGCTCGAGAAGCTCGCCGCGCTCCTCCCGGGTGGGAAGTAGCGGCGGCCGGAGTGCCGTCTTCCCCGGGGCTGCCCGGGGACTGCCCCCCTCACGGCGTTCGCCCGTCGCGCCGCGCGTGAAGCCGGGTTGAAGCCGCCGCTGGCGCCCGCGGCCGCCGGCGCCGCAGACCGGACCGCCGTCTCCAAGTTCCCCGCGCGCAAGCGCTTCCGGGTCGCCGTGCGATTCCCGCCCGCCGCCGGGCCCGGATTCCGCACGGGAGAGGTCCGTTGGCCTATTTGCCTTCCTTCCTTCGGCTTAGCGCAAGCCGCTCCCGGCAAACGGTTCAAGGTGGCCAGCCGAGATGCCGATGGTGGGAGCAGTCTCACAGTGCATGGCGCTGAGGTTGCGCGGACGAATGGCTGGCATGAGGAGTCCACCTTCGGTGTTGAGACTTCGTTCGGTGGGGCGACGCGCTGCCGGGCGGGGACGCGCGCGTCCCGGCCCTGCGTTCGCCTGCCGCGGGGCGCGCTCCGGTTCGGTACACGGGCGGCCCGCGGCTCATCCGAGCTCCGCTGTGGAGCCGGAGGACACGGCATGATGCAGATGGTGGTCATCATTCCGGACAACGAGCTGCGCAGCGCCACCGTCGCGCACTTCGCCGCCAACAGCGGCTTCGAGGTGTGGGGGGCGAGCGGCGCGGCCGACGGCCTCGCGTTCCTGGACCGAGACGGCGCGGCCGACCTGCTGATCGCCGAGGTCGGCAACCCCGCCATGGACGGAACCCACGTCGTGCTCCAGTTCCGCCAGCGCCTGCCCTCGTTGCCGTGCGTCGTGCTCGCGAGCGCGGAGGACGACGAGACCCGCCGGTTCCTCGAGAACCAGGGGATCCTGCGCTACCACGAGCTGCCGGTGGACAGCGAGGAGCTGGATCGCCTCGTCAACGAGGTGCTCGACGAGGCCCGGTCGCTCGGCTTCCAGGGCCACCTGCAGCGGATCTCGCTGATCGACGTCGTCCAGCTCTACTGCGCCACCGGCAAGACCGGCCGGCTCGACATTCTCCACCGCGACAAGCGCGGGGCCATCTACTTCGCGTGCGGCAAGCTCCTCCACGCCGTGCAGGGCGAGCTCGAGGGGCAGGAGGCGCTCTACCGGCTGGTCGGCTGGGATTCCGGCACGTTCCGGATCGAGTTCGGCGTGCTGCCCTCCATCGACACCCTGGGCCACGAGTCGCTGCACGCACTTCTCATCGAGGCCATCCGCCGCCAGGACGAGGCCCACGCGCGCCGCGGCGCCGACGTGCCGACGCGCGTGGAGACGCCGGCCCGGACCGCCGGCCGATCCATGCCGCCGGTCCCGCCGCCGCTCGAGATGCTCGAGAACGAACCGGTTCCGCACCGCCGCTTGCCCGTGCTCAAGGCGGCGCTCGTCAACGACCTCTTGGCCCTCGACGGCGTCGAGGGTCTGATCGTCGTGAACCGCAGCGGCGAGGTGCTCCAGGCGGAGGACGTGGATGAGACCGAGGAGACGCTGGCCACGCTCACCACATTCGTCGGTTCCTCCGCGGAGGCGGCCCAGCGCGTGCTCGGCGCCGAGCGGTTCAAGACGGCGCTGATCGTGGAGCGCAGCCAGCAGAAGCTGCTGGTGGTGAACACGCGCAACTTCTACGTCGGCGTCGTGGCCGGCGCGCACGCTTCCGTGGACGGGCTGACCCGGGACGCCGTCGCCTGCATTCGCCGGACGGCGGCCGGCCGGGAGGCCGGAGACGGCCGGCGGGATCGGCCGCCGGCGCTGACCGCCGCGCAGCTCGCCGCCGATTCCGGATCCGGCGCCAGGGAGGACGGCGACGCATGAGCCGGCTGCAAGACCTCCTCCAGGATCTGCGCATCATGCCCGGCGTGGAGAGCGCGTTTCTGTGCTGCCGCGAAGGGATCATCGCCGCCACCCATCACGACCACGAGCGCCAGAAGAGGATGGGCCGCGTCTTTCTCAACATCCTGAGCGGCGCCTTCTCGCTCGGCCACTTCGTGCGGGAAATCTACAGCAGCTACGACACGACCGTCCTCATGATCCGACCCGTGAGCCGCGGGTGCATCCTGGTGGCCCGGTGCAAGCCGGACGTCACCATGCGCCTGGTGGACATCTCGCTGACCATGACCGTCAAGAGCATCGAGGAGGAGCTGAACGGAATGGATGAGCTCCCCCCGCCGATCGAACGGCGCGGCGCCGCGGACCGCGAGGCCGGCGCCCCGGGAGACGGGCATCTGCGGACACTCGTCGAGACAAGGACAGAGGGGTAGAACCATGAAAACCGTGACCAAGAAGGAACTGGTCGCCGAGATCCTGCGGGAGCCTCAGCCCGAAACGAGTGCCGCCCCGTCCGCCGACGTGGACGGCAGCGCCGGCACGATCCAGAGCCAGGCCGAGTGGGCCGCCCGGGTCCTGGACCGCACGTTCGGCGCGATCCTCGGCCACCTGCGCGAGGGACGCAAGGTGGAGCTCGACGACTTCCTCGCCCTGTCGGTGACCAAGGCCCGAAACGCCGAGCTGCGCGAGGACGAGTGCGACCGGTACCACGCCTACGCGCCGGTTTCCGGCCAGCTCAAGGCGGTGCCCATCGGGCACTTCGCGCGCTCGCTCCATCTCGGCCAGATCGCCACCCTCTACTTCCTCACCGACCGGCGCGACCGCTTCGCGGAGGTGCTCACCCACCACTTCCACAAGCGCGGCTGGAACGTGGTGGTCGAGAGCGACCCGGGCCGCATCCTCGCCCGGATCGACCGCGAGGTTCCCTACAGCATCCTGGCCGATTCCTCCGTGGCGGGCTGGCAGGATCTCGTGCGCGGCATCAAGTGCCACGTCGAGACCAACGGCGTGCCGATTCTCGTCATCCACGCCGCCGACGGCGACGGCGCGCAGAGCGGCGGCCTGATGGTGCAGCACGACGAGACGGTGGCCGAACCGTTCGACATCCTGGACCTCCTGGAGAAGATGGAGGACCGCCTCGCCACCCGCGTGGCCACCCTGGAGGAGGAGATGCTCACCCTGTCCATGGTGCTGCCCGGCGATACCGTCTACCGCCGCCACGCGTGCTCCCTGGTCACCGAGACGCTGACCCGCGCGCTGATTGCCCCCGAGTTCGCCCGGAGCGCGGCCATGGCGCTCAACGAGATCCTCACCAACGCAGTGGAACACGGCAACGGCGGCGACCTCATCAAGACCGTGTCGCTCCGGGTGCTGCTCGACCCGCGCCGCCTGCTGGTGACCGTGCGGGATCAGGGGGCGGGCTTCAACCACACCAAGGTCATGTCCGAGGCCCGCGCCCGCAAGAACGATCCCGGAGCGCAGACGGGGCTGAGCCGCGTGCTGCGCGCGGTGGATCGGGTGGAGTACAACAAGTCCGGAAACGAGGTCGTCCTGACCAAGTTCCGCAGGTAGCGGCGCTCCCGCCCGGCCCGCGCCGCGCCGGCATCGGTTCGCGGGCCGCCCCGGCGCCGTCCGTCCCGCTGCGCCGCGCCGCCGTGCCCCTCGACCGTCCGGATCCCGGCCTTCAGTAGGTCTCCAGCGCGCCGATCTCCGCCTCCACGGCCGCGAGGATGCGGCACTCCTTGACGGCCCGGGCGATGGCGTTGTGGTCGGGAAAGAGCGGCCGGTCCTCGTCGAGGTGCGCGACGTGGCGGCGCACCTCCGCGTGGGCGGCGCGCGTGCCCCGGCCGGGCTCGAAGTCGCGCAGATCGAGCGCCTGCGCCCCCGCCAGCAGCTCGATGCCGAGCACGGCGTGGGCGTGCTCGAGGATGCGCCGGGTCTTGTGCGCCGTGTTCATGCCCATGCTCACGAAGTCCTCCTGGTCGGCGGCCGCCGGGATCGACTGGATCGAGGCGGGCATGGACTGGATGCGCTGGTCCACGATGAGCATGTCGGCGGTGTACTGGCTGAGCATCAGCCCGGAGAACATGCCGGCGCCGCGCGTGAGGAACGCCGGGAGTCCCACGCTGAGCGCGGGGTGGAGCAGGCGGTTCAGGCGGCGTTCGGAGAGCACCGAGATCATGCACACGGCCGCGCCGAGGAGATCGAGCGGCAGGCTGATCGGCGTGCCCTGGAAGTTGGCCCCGGTCAGCACGGTGTCGTCGTCCGGCAGGAAGATGGGGTTGTCGCCGACGCCGCTGAGCTCGATCTCGATCTGGGAACGCGTCCAGCGCAGGTGGTCGCGCGCGGCCCCGATCACCTGCGGCGTGGAGCGCATGCTGTAGGCGTCCTGCACCTTGACCTTCTTCTTGCCGCCGAGCAGGTCGCTGCCCTCGATGCACCGGCGGATGTTCGCCGCGGAGGCCACCGCCCCGCGAAATCCGCGGAGCTCGTGAAGACGCGGGTCGTAGGGCTTCATGTTCGCGATCAGCGCCTCGAGCGTCATGGCGGCGGCGATGTCGGCCTGCTTGAGCCAGCGCTCGACGTCGTGGACGAGCAGCGCGCCCATGCCCGCCACGAAGTTGCTGCCGTTGATCATCGACAGGCCGTCGCGCGCCTGCAGCGTGACGGTGGGAATGCCGGCCTTGTCCATGGCCACGCGGCCGGGGTAGCGCGCGCCCTGGAAGTACGCCTCGCCCTCCCCCATCGCGACCAGCGCCATCTGGCTCATCGGCGCCAGATCCCCGCAGGCGCCCACGCTGCCGTGCTGGCAGACCACCGGGGTCACCCCCCGGTTGAGCATCTCGACCAGGGTGGCGGGGATCACCGCGCGGCAGCCCGAATGGCCGTGGGCGTGCACGTTGATGCGGCTCACCATCGCCGCGCGCACCACCTCGCCGGGAAAGGGCTCCCCGTAGCCGGCGGCGTGGTTGTAGATCAGGTAGCGCTGGAACTGCTCGACCTCCTGGGGCGTGAGCACGATCTCGGAGAGCTCGCCGATGCCGGTGTTCACGCCGTACATGATCTCCCGGGCGCGGATCTTCCGCTCGAGCATCTCGCGGCAGCGCTCGATCCGCGCCACCGCCGCGGAGTCCAGCGCCACCGGCGCCCCGTCGCGGGCCACCGCGACGACATGCTCGATCGTCAGATCGTGTCCCGTGATGACGATGCTCATTGCGCTACCTTCCCGGATCCGGCCGCCGCCCGCGGGCCGGGCGGCGATCCGCCCGGGCGTCGCGCGCCGTCACAGCCTGGCCAGCGCCTTGTCGATGCGATGCAGTCCGCGGTCGAGCTCCTCCAGGCCGGTCGCGTAGGACAGCCGGATGTGATCCCCGGCGCCGAAGGCGATGCCCGGCACCACGGCCGCGTGGGCTTCCTCGAGCAGGTAGTCCGCCAGGCGAACCGACGGATGGGTCTTCTCGGCGGCGGCCGGAAGCCGCTCGTAGAAGGCGGTCACGTTCGGGAACACGTAGAACGCGCCCGCCGGCTTGCGGCACCGCACCCCCGGCATCGCCTGGAGACGGGCCACGACGCGGTCGCGCCGCTCGCGGAACACTTCGACCATTCTCGCCACGGCCCCCTGGTCGCCGGCCAGCGCCTCGACGGCGGCCTTCTGCGCGATCGAGCAGATCGAGGAGGTGGTCTGGCTCTGCACCTTGGTCATGGCGGCGATCACGTCGCGCGGCCCCGCGGTGTACCCGATCCGCCAGCCGGTCATGCAGTACGACTTGGAGACACCGTTGACGGTGAGCGTCCGCTGCCGGACCGCCTCGCCCAGCGCGGCGGTGCACACGAACGCGGCGTCGTAGAGCATCTTCTCGTAGATCTCGTCGGCGATGATCCACAGGCCGCGGGCCACCGCGATCTCGGCCAGGGCCGCCAGACGCTCGCGGGAATAGGCCATGCCCGTCGGGTTGGACGGGTTGTTGAGGAGCAGCGCCCGGGTGGCGGGCCCGATGGCGGCTTCGAGCGCGGCGGGCGTGAGCAGGAAGTCGTCGGCCTCCGCGGTCTGGACGATCCGGGGCACGCCGCCCACGAGGTGCACGAGCGCCGGGTAGCTCAGCCAGTAGGGCGCCGGGACGATCACCTCGTCGCCGGGGTCGACGAGCGCCATGCAGGCGTTGAAGAGCGAGTGCTTGGCGCCCGCGGAGACGATCACCTCGTCGGTCTGGTAGACCACGCCGTTGTCGCGGGCGAGCTTGTCGACGATCGCCTGCTTGAGCTCGGGAATGCCGGGCGCCTGCGTGTAGCGCGTGAAGTTCTCCTCGATGGCCCGCTTGCCAGCCGCCTTGATCGGGTCCGGCGTGGGGAGATCGGGCTCCCCGAGGCTGAAGTCGACGACCGCGATGCCGGCGGCCTTCATGGCCTTGGCTTTCGCGGAGATGGCGAGGGTCTCGGATTCGCCGATGAGGGCGAGGCGCTTGGCTACCATGGCGATCGGCGCGTGCTCCTTGAAGGCGGCGCTGGCCGGACCGGGTCGCGGCTTAGGGACCGCGAGAAGACGGAAGGGTAGCCAGGGGCCCGGGTGGCTTCAAGGCACCGCGCGGTCCGCCGGTCCGCTCGGCACACCGCCGCGCACCCGCGCCGGAACGACGGTTCCGCCCGGCCCGCTTCCCCGGTATAACAGCCGGCGGAGACCCCCGGTATGGAAGCCCTGATCCTCGGCACCGGCGGCATGATGCCCATGCCTGGCCGGTTCCTCGCCAGCGCGGTGCTGCTTCACCGCGGGCGGGCCACGCTGTTCGACTGCGGCGAGGGCACGCAGATCCCGCTGAAGGCGAGCAGTTTCGGGGTGGCCCGCTTCGAGCGCATCGCGCTGACCCACCGCCACGCCGACCACGTGACGGGGCTGCCCGGCATGCTGATGCTCATCGCGCAGGCGGGCTCCCGCCCCCCCCTGGAGATCGCCGCCTTGCCGGAGGTGTGCGACTACGTGCGCGGTACCTGCCGGATGCTCGCCTTCCACATGGACTACGAGCTGCGCTACGGCGAGCTCGATCCGCGGGGCGGCGCGCTGCGCGGCCCCGATTTCACGCTGGTCTATCGCCCGCTCGTCCACCGGGTGGCGAACCTCGGCTTCCGCTACGAGGAGGATCCGCGGCCGGGCC
>JAFGQW010000036.1 GCA_016935485.1 Planctomycetota bacterium
CAAGAGGACGAGCTGCTCGAGAGCGAGAAGAACACGATCTCGATCTACAACCGGGCGGCGCCCTCGGTGCTCCACATCACCAACACCCGCCGCATCGCCTTCCCGTGGTTCCACGATCCCGTGGCCCGGGAAGTACGCCAGGGAACGGGCAGCGGCTTCGTCTGGGATCGCAAGGGCCACATCGTCACCAACTACCACGTGATCCACGGCGCAAGCAAGCTCTTCGTGAAGATGATCGACGGGGCGAGCTTCGACGCCGAAGTGGTGGGCACCGACCCCGACACCGACGTCGCGGTCCTCCGCCTGAAGGCCCCGACCGAGCGGCTGGCGAAGCTGCAGCCCCTCGCGGTGGGCCGCTCCAGGGACCTCAAGGTCGGCCAGAAGGTGCTGGCCATCGGCAACCCCTTCGGCTTCGACGTCTCGCTCAGCACGGGCGTGGTGAGCGCGCTCGGCCGCCGGATCCAGTCGCTGTCGAATCGGACCATCGAGAACGTCATCCAGACCGACGCCGCCATCAACCCCGGCAACTCGGGCGGCCCGCTGCTGGATTCCCGGGGGCGACTGATCGGCATCAACACGGCGATCGTCAGCCCGAGCGGCGCCTATGCCGGGATCGGGTTCGCCGTTCCCTCCGACACGGTAGCGCGGGTCGTGCCGCGTCTGCTCGAGCAAGGCGAGATGCGCACGCCGGGGCTCGGCGTGTCCGTGCTGCCCGACACCTACGCCCGCACCAACAACATCCGCGGCGTCATCATCGGCGAGGTGCTGCCCGGGAGCGCCGCCGCCCAGGCCGGACTGATCGGCGTGCGCGAGGACGCCGCGGGCGGCCTCTACCTCGGCGATGTGATCGTGAGCATCGCGTCCCGGCCCGTGGAGACCCTGGACGACCTCCACGCCGCCTTGGATCGCTTCAAGGTGGGCGACGTCGTGGAGATCGGCTACACGCGCGGCGGCGATCCCCGAGTCCGCACCGCGAGCGTGCGGCTGCAGCCCGTGAGGCGCAGCTGAGGGTTCGCACGAGAATAACTTCCCGGGTTTCGCCGCGAGATTCTTGTTCAGGTTCGTGTGGCGGGAAACCGGTTCGAATCAGAGATTCCACTGGCCTTCCGCCGCGCGGACGTGGGCGAGAAGAGCCGCAAAAACCGGAAGTTATTCTTGCGCGGGCCCGAAGGGCCCGGCCCGCGCGCCGGGTCTTGCGTGGCGCGGCGTCTTCTGGCATACTTTGCGTCCAGCGCAGCATGCTGCGCAGCGAGCGGCCCGCGCCGGCGTTACGGCTTGCCGGACACCGCGGTCCGACCGGCTCAGCCGGGCCGTTCCGCTATGGAAAGGAGAAGTCTCCGCTTGCGCGCCTTCATCCCTTGGGCCGCCGTCCTGGCACTGGCCACGCTCGGCACCCTCGCGCCGGCCCAGCCCGGCATCGAGATCCAGGGAAGCGGCATCGCCGGCACGGAGGTCGTGATCGAGATGACGGCGCCCCCCGGCCAATGGGGCATTCTCTACCTGGGATTGTTCGCCCAGCCGACCCGCTCGTGGACGGGCCAGCTGCTCGGGATCGGCCCGGGCGCCGTGCCGGTCTGGGCGGGACCCTTCGGCGCCTCCGGACGCGCCACCTATCGGTTCGCGGTGCCGGCCGTAACGGAGCTGATCGGCAAGGGCATGGCGTTCTTCCAGTTCGAGACCTTCGAGCTGCGCCTGGTGCCGCTCCTGATCCAGGCCAAGGACGTCTCGCCCGGCGCCTACTTCGTGGTCGTCGCGCCCGGCACCGGCGCGCCGACGCGCTTCGGAGTCGACGGAACCGAGTCGATCGTGGGCTCGAAGGTGAGGCTGCGCTGCACGGGCACGCCGGGCGAGTTCCTGTTCGCCTACTACGGCAACATGGCGCTCCCGATCCTGCTGCCGGACGGCACCAACGTGGCGGCGTTCCCGCCGCTGCCGCTCACCCCGGTGCCGGTGCTCCTGAACGCACAGGGCCAGTACGAGACCGACTTCCAGATCGCGGACATTCCGGGGCTGATCGGCACCAACGTCTGTGCGCAGTTCCAGACCTTCGCGCTTGCGGGCTTCCCGCCCACCGTGGTGCTCAGGGACTCGTCCTGCTGCCTCCTGTTCACCGTGAAGGCGCGCGCGCCGTAGCCGCAGCCGGCGGAACGCGGCCCCCGGGCCGGCTCAGCGGCGGGCGCGCTCCGGACCCGGACGGTCCGCAGGCGCCGGTGCGCGGTAGGCCTCCGGGCGGGGCTTTCGCCACAGAGTCAGCGCAACCAGCAGCGCCCCGATCGCGAACAGCGGAATCGTGAAGAGCTGTCCCTTGCTCATCCAGCCGAAGAAGAGCGCGTAGCCGGCGTCCGGCTCGCGCCAGAACTCGTCGACGAAGCGACCGGCCCCGTAGAGCAGGAAGCACGCCCCCACAGTGAGGCCCGGCCGGCGGTGCCGGGCATGGATCAGCAGCAGCAGCACGAACGGGATCAGTCCTTCGAGACCCGCGGCATAGAGCTGGCTCGGGTGGCGCGCCACCATCTTGCCGGCCACCTTCGGGGCCTCCGGGAAGATCACCGCCCACGACGCCTCGCTCGGCCGCCCCCAGAGCTCGCCGTTGATGAAGTTCGCCAGCCGTCCGAAGACCACGCCGAGCGGAGCGACCGCGGCAATCGCGTCGGCGAGCACCGCGAGGTTGCACCCGCGGCGCCAGGCGAAGAGCGCCGTGCCGGCGGCCATGCCGAGAATCCCGCCGTGGCTGGCCATGCCGCCCTCCCAGATGCGTACGAGGTAGAGCGGATCCCGGAGGAAGATATCGCCGGCATAGAAGAGGCAGTAGTAGACGCGCCCGCCGAGCACCATCCCGAGGCCGGCGTAGAGCGCCAGGTCGGCCGTCTCGCCCGCTCGCAGCGGCAGTCGGCGGGCGCGAACCCAGCGGCTCAGGATCCAGACCGCCGCGAGGATGCCGACGACGTAGGACAGTCCGTACCACCGCAGCCCGAAGCTGTCGGAGAACCGGATGATGTAGGGATCGAGGTTGTGCACCCAGCGGGTAGCGGCCTCGGCGAGCGCGGTCATGCGTGGCTCCCTGCTGTGCTGCCCGGTACGCGCGGCACGCCGGACTCCGGTCGGCTACAGTCGCGGAGCGCCCGCATCCGGACCGGGAGCGGCAGCGCAAGGGATCCCGCGCCGGCGGGAAGCGATCTCTCGGAGATTCCTCGGCGCGCAAGCCGCCCGCGGCGGCGTGAAGCCCGGGACGCGGGTCCCGGGAGCCGCCGCGGGACAGGAATGCCGGTTCGAGCGACGAGCGGTCTTACCAGCGTTCGCGCCGGCCGCCGCCGCCGCCGCCGCCGCGTCCGCCGCCGCCGCCGCGTCCAGCGCCGCCGCCGCCGCCGCCGCCGCCGCGCGGCGGCCGAGGCTTCGCCTCGTTCACGGTCAGCGTACGGCCGCCGACCTCGGTCCCGTTCAGGGCGTCGATCGCCGCGCGGCCGGCACTCTCGTCGCGCATCTCGACGAAGCAGAAGCCGCGCGGGCGTCCCGTGTCGCGATCAGTCACGATGCTGACACGCTCCACTTCGCCGTGGGCGCTGAACAGGTCATGGATCTCCGACTCCGTGGTGTCGAAGGACAGGTTGCCTACGTAGATGTTGAACACGGCACTCACTCACCTTGCCCGAGTCACTGGGAACTCATGAGTCCAGACGAAACCCTCGGGACGAGATCGGCGTCTGGACACTACCGGTCAGGACGACCCCATCGACGCAGCAATCAAGCCATCCTGCAATCCCCCGTATAAGCTATCGCCCTCACATCCGCAAGCACCCGCGTGCGACATTCGAGCGCGCGTTCCCGTCGCAAGCGCCGGCCGGGCGCACAGCAGGCCACGTTCCAGGGCGCGGGCGTCGTCGATAGGACGCGACTTAACCCATTGACTACTATGGTTTTCTATCGTCTTCGCCGGCATCGTACGAACCAGCGACCGCCCGCGCCGCGGCGCCTCGCCGCCCCTGAAGCGCCGCACGTTTCCCGCCCGCCCGGAATCCCGAGGCCGCGATTGCCGCGAAGCAGCCTGCTGCGGCCCAAAGCCCGGGGACGTTGCCTCGCCGTCCCGGTCGCCCGCGGTCAGGCTTCTCCCCGGCGGCTCGCCGCGATCCACTCGTGGACAGCCTCGAGCTCTTCGAGCCAGGCCGCGGCCTCGCTGTCGGCCGGTGCGCGCCAGTCGCCGCGCGGGGAGAGCGAGCCGCCGGATCCCACCTTGGGCGCACCCGGCACGCAGGTCCGCTTGAACTGGCTGGTGCGGAAGAAGCGGTCCAGGAAGACGCCGAGCCAGCGGAGGATCTCCGCCGCCGAGTAGCGCGGCTCCGCGCCGGTCGGCGGGATCTCGCCGCCCCACGCGTGGAGCGCGAGGAAGGCCACCTTGGCAGGGCGATAGCCGCGCCGCGTGATGTAGTAGAGGCTGAAGTCGTGCAGGGCGTACGGACCGATGGTCTTCTCGGTGCTCTGGAGGGCGCCCGAGCCGGCCGCGGCGGGCACCAGCTCCGGACTGATCTCCGTGGCCAGGATGCGATGGAGCACGTCGGCGGTGGCCGCGTCGACCGCGCCGCTACCGGCGACCCATGCGATCAGGTGGCGGATGAGCGTCTTCGGCACGGAGGGGTTCACGTTGTAGTGCGACATGTGGTCGCCGACACCGTAGGTGCACCAGCCGAGCGCGAGCTCGCTCAGATCCCCGGTGCCCACGACCAGTGCGTCCTGATGGTTGGCGAGCCGGAAGAGGTGGCTCGTGCGCGCGCCGGCCTGCACGTTCTCGAACGTGACGTCGTAGACCTTCTCGCCCGCGGCGTACGGATGGCCGATGTCGCGCAGCATCTGGTCGCACGACGGCCGGATATCGAGCTCCCGGCCGGTCACGCCGAGCGCGCGCATGAGGGCGAGCGCGTTCGTCCGCGTCGCTTCCGAAGTGGCGTAGCCCGGCATCGTGTAGGCGAGCACGTTCTCGCGCCCGAGCCCCAGGGCGTCCATGGCGCGGGCGGCGACCAGCAGCGCGTGGGTGGAGTCGAGCCCCCCCGACACCCCGAGCACGACGCGGCGGATTCCGGTCGCACGCAGGCGCTGGGTGAGCGCGCTGACCTGGATGCTGTAGGCCTCGTAGCAGCGCTCGTCGCGGCGGGCCGGATCCGCCGGCACGTACGGGAAGCGCTCGATCGGGCGGCGGAGCGCCACCGGCTCGACGGCCGGCGCGAACGAGAACGGCACCACGCGCAGCGCCCGCACGCGCTCGCGGTGCTCGGTGGCGCAGTCGAGGAAGCTCGTCATCCGGCTGCGCTCCTGCACCAGCCGGTCCAGATCGATGTCGGCG
>JAFGQW010000242.1 GCA_016935485.1 Planctomycetota bacterium
GAGGTCGCCCACGACGCGTTCTGCGCCGCGTACTTCTCGCTCGACCGCCTGCGCGAGCCCGAGCAGTTCAGCTCGTGGCTCTACACGATCGCGCGGAACTTCGCGCTGGCCGACCGGCGTGATCGGGAACGGCACCGGCGGCGGTTCCGGCCGCTGGAGACCGACGGCGAGGACGGCGAAGCGGTGGAGGTGCCGCTGCTGCAGAGCCGCGAGCCGGCGCCCGACGTGCACAGCGCGCGCGAGGAGATGAACCGCCGGGTGGCCGCCTGCATCGCCCGGCTGCCCGATCCGCTGCGCACGGTCGTCCACGCGCGCTACTTCGACAACCTCTCCTGCGACGAGATCGCCGCGCGCAGCGGCGCGCCGGTCGGCACCGTCACCAAGCGGCTCACCCGGGCCCGGCGCCTGCTCCGGGATCGGCTGGCAAGTCTGCTCGGCTCTCCAGGGGGGAGGTCGGCATGAACGCCTCCGAGCGGAACCTCGACCGGGAGCTCGAAGCGCTGGCCCGGCAGATCGGCGCGCTCGACGGCTTCGAGCAGGAAGTGGCGGCGTCGATTCGCCGGATCGACGCCGTTCCCGCCGGCCGCGGCGTGCCGCTGGAGGACCTGGTCGGCGAGTCTCTCAGCCGCGCGCTGGCGCCTGGCGCCCGCCGGCGCCGGCTGGTCGGGGCGCTGGCGGCGGCGGCCGCCGTGGTGGTCGCGCTGGTGTTCGTGCCGTGGCACCGCGCGGGGCGGGAAGTGCTGGCTTCCATCGAGGCGGACAGTGGCGGTTTCGAGGTCCGGCCGGTCGGGCAGCCGGACTGGCGCGCGCCGCAAGGGCCGGTCGCGCTCGGCGCGGGCGACGAGGTACGGGCTGGGGAGACGCACGGCGTCCGGATCCGGGTGAGCGGCGGCGGCCACCTGGTGCTCCATCCGGCGAGCACGTTCCGGATCGAGCGCGTTCCGGCCAGGCCGGACCAGGCGCGCCTGCGCGCCTCGCTGTTGCAGGGCGCTCTCGACGTCGAGAACCTCGCCGACGGGGCGTACGTGCTGGTGGTGCGCGCCGGCGACTCGGAGTGCCGGGTCGTCGATGCTCGCGTCCAGGTCCGGCGGGCGCCGGAGCGAGGCACCCTGTTCGCCGCCTTCCGCGGCCAGCCGTCGGTGAGCGCGGGCGGGACTCGCCGGGAGCTGCCCGCCGGCACCGGGATCTTCGTCGGTGTCGCCGCCGGCGACAGTGCGCGGCCGCGGCTGACCTCCTTCACGCTGGACAATCAGGCGCTAGCCGAGCTGCTCCGCGACGTGCGCGCGCGCTGGAGCTACTATGTGCAGCGGGAGTCGCGCCGGAGCGCGAGCGGCCGGCGGGTCGTGACGGGCCGGCTCGGCGGCGAGGCCAAGGGCAGGGGCATCGCGCCCGGCGCCTCGCTCGTCTTCCGGCTAGAGCGCGTGCCGTTTCCCGGCGCGGCATTGCGCGAGAACGCGCGCCGCTTCCTGGCCGCGCACACCGAGGACGATCTGCACTTCGCCGCCGACTCGCTTGAGGCGGCGCTCGTCCACGGGCTGCCGGAGATCGCCGGCCGCGCGGTGCAGGCCCTGGCGCTGATGGGCCGCGACGCGCCGGACATCGAGCGCCAGATCGAGGACGTCGCGGCGGACGACGCGAACGAAGGGGTGCGGTTCGCGCGGATGGCGGCGCAGGCGGCGCTCGGCAACGGCCCGGCCGTGGAGTCCATCCGCGCCGCGCTCGGCGCACACCGGCCGCTCGCGACCCGGTCGCTTGCCGTGCTGGCCGTGGCCGGGCTGGGCGACGCGACGCTCTCGAAGGAGGTGTTCCTCGTGGCGCAGGGCAGTGCGGGCGATCTCTACCGGGACTGGCAGGCCAGCGTCGATTTCTGCAGCGCGGTCGGCAATGCGTTGCTCCGGGGGGGCGACCGGATCGGAGCGGACTACGCGCGCGAGCTCGTCGGCGACCGATCGCTGGAGCCGCGGGCGCGGCGGCGCTTCCTGAGCGGCCTGGCCCGCGAGCTCCGGGACCGACCGGCCGCGCAGAACGCTTTCCTGCTCGACATCTATCCGCGGGTCGCAGAGCCGGAGATGCAGCGCGCGGTGGTGATGGAGCTGCTCCGGGCGGATCCCGTGGAGCGCGACGCGCAGGTGGCCGGGTTCTTCCGGTCGCTCGCGGAGGAGGGTGGGCCGCTCGCGGCGCTGGCGCTGGCCGGGCTCGCGGTCTTCGCGCCGGCCGCGGAGCAGGCGGAGGTGGAGGACTGGCTGCTCGAGCAGCTCGGGCGAGAGGATGGGCCGGTCGATGTGCGGGCCGCGGCGGCCCAGGCGTTCGCAGCGCTGGGCCACGGCGGGGGGCGCGCGACCGCACGTGTGCTCGACGCGCTCGAAGCGGCGCTCGAGGATCCGGCGGTCGAGGTGCGCTACTGGGCGGCGCGGACGCTGGGGGTGATCGGGCGACCGGCCACGCTGGCCGTGGTGCTCGGCGCGCTCGAGCGGGAAGCCGATCCGGCGTGCCTCACCGCGCTGGCGCAGACGGTGGCGCGGATCCCGGGTGCGGCCGGGCGCGCGGACGTGACCGAGCACCTCCTCCGGGAGATCGGCGCGCCGCATCCGCCGCACGTGCGCAACGCGTTCATCCAGGCGCTCGGCGAGCTTGGAACCGATCTGTGCCGCATGATCCTGGAGGACCTGGCGGCGATCGCCGAGGATCCGGAGGTGCGCCGCGCGGCGCAGGCGGCGCTGGAATCGCTGGAAGGTGCCGGACGCTGACGCGGCGGCGAGACGAGGGTCCGCCGGAGCGCCAGCCGGTCCGGAGATCGTGACGCGGACGAAGGAAGTCCCGTTCGTCCGCAAACCCACACTGCAAGGAGGAACCGTCATGCGCAATGCCATGTGGCTCGGGCTGGGAGTCGCGCTGCTGCTCGCGGTCGCGGCCGGCGCCCAGGACAAGGTCAAGCCGGCCGAGGAGGAGGCGCCCGCGCCGGCGGCCGCCGCCGCCGAGAGCGTCGCCTTCATGCAGACGCTCGTGAAGAAGATGGACAGCCCGGACGCGCGGATCCGGTTCGCAGTCCGGGAGGCGCTGCTGGTCATGGACCGCCAGGCGATCGCGGTCCTGAACGAGCACCGCGCCACGGTCGACAGCGAGCACTTGAAGGCGTTCATCGATCGCACCATCGAACGCATCAAGAGCATGAAGACCGCCGGCGGGCGGAGCTGGAGCACGCTGCGCGGCCGCGATCTGGATCGGCTGGCGATGGAGTGCAATCTCACGCTGGAGCAGATCACGCAGATCCAGCCGATCCTCGCCAAGCACGACAAGAACGCGCAGGACCTCTGGGAGGAGTTCCGCCAGAGCGGCGTCAAGGACAAGGAGGCTTTCAAGGACCTCCAGGACGAGCGGAACCTGCTGGTGGAGGAGGCCGGACCGGCGCTCCGGAGGTATCTCAGCGAGGAGCAGGTCAAGGCGATCACCGCGCACCTCAAGGGCGGCGGCTTCGGGGGCGGCGCCGCGGCGGGCGAGTTCATCATGGGCGGGGGCGGCGGCGGGATGACGATCATCCGCCGTCCTCCGGGCGACGGCGAGAAGGGCAAGTAGCGCCGCGGGCGGAGCCGGAGGCCGCGCGGCGGGGGGCGCTCCGGCGGACCGTCGGCCCCGCGAGGGACGGCGGCCGCTGGCGGCGCGGGCTCGCGCGGCTGCCGGTCGCCCCTCCGGCGGCGCGCTTTCCGGGCCGAGGACCAGGCGTTAAAGGTTGCGCATCGAGCGGATCCGATCCCACTTGCCCCCGGAACCGAGCCGATGACGACCTGGCGACGCGTGGACGTCGAGTGGCCCGAGCGGCCCCACTTCAATCTTGCCTACGAGGAGGCGCTGGCGCTGGCCGTCGCCAAGGGGCAGGCGCCTCCCACGCTCCGCTTCTGGAAGAACGACCGGACGATCGTGCTGGGGCGCCACCAGTGCGCCGAGATCGAGGTGAACTTCGACGCCTGCGAGCGGCGCGGCGTCAAGGTCGTGCGCCGCTTCTCGGGGGGCGGGGCGGTCTACCATGACCAGGGCAACCTGAACTACACCCTGGTGCTCGCGCGGAACACGCGGTCCGAGCTCGTCGCGCGGCACCCCGGCTTCGCGCTCGCGGGCGAGGCTGTGGTGGCCGGCCTGCGCCGGCTGGGCGTGGATGCGCAGTTCGTGCCCGTGAACGACATCAGCGTCGGTGACCGCAAGATCTCGGGGCTGGCGGGCACGCTGAGCCGCGAGGCGCTCCTCTACCACGGGTGCCTGCTCGTCAGCTCGGACCTCGCGGTGCTCGGCGAGGTGCTGAACGTGGCGCCCGAGAAGCTCGAGAGCAGGGCGGTGCGCAGCGTGCGCAAGCGGGTGGCGACGCTGGATGAACTGCTCGGTCGCGCGGTCGGCATGGACGAGGTGAAGGACGCGCTGACGCAGGGGGTCAGCGAGGTGCTGGGCGTGGAGGTCGAGCCGGGCGTGGCGCTCGAGTGGGAGCTCGAGAAGGCGAGGATTCTCTGGGAGACCCGCTACACGACGGACGCGTGGGCGCTCGGGCCGTGCCGGCGGTGCCCGTGCCGCCGCGAGCCGGATCCGCGGTTCCTCAAGTCGATCGTCTCGAGGGAGTGAGGATGACCCGTTCGGTGGAAGTCGCGCTGAAGAGCGCGGGGCACGGCAAGCTGGTGCGCGCTTGCGTGGTCGTGGAAGGGGAGCGCGCCGCGGCGGTCACGTTCACCGGCGACTTCTTCCTCGAGCCGCCCGAGCTGCTCGAGGAGCTCGGGCAGGCCATGTGCGGCGCGACTGCGGTCGATGCCCCCGAGCGGGCCCGGGAGTTCCTCGCGCGCCAGAGCCACGCGCTCCTCGTCGGGGCGGTGCCGGAGGACTTCGGGCGCGTCGTGGTCGAGGCGCTCCGGAGGGGGGGACGGTGACGGGGACGAGGGCGGGGTCGGCGCGGGGGAGTTAAACACGAAGGACACGAAGAGAAGAGAAGAACACGAAGAAGAAGAGGA
>JAFGQW010000243.1 GCA_016935485.1 Planctomycetota bacterium
ACGGCCTTGTGGCACGGGTGGATCCGCTCCCACCACAGCGCCGGGCTGAACAGCAGCGTGTTCTGGCCGCCCCAGTCGTCCGAGAGGTGCACCATGTCGACGCCGAGGTCGAGGCAGTTGTGGGCGAACGCGATGTCCCACGCCACCCGGCGGCGGTAGAGCTCGGCGAGCTCGGCCGGGTACTGGAGCAGGTGGACGAGGTGGTTCTCGATGCCGAAGTGGTCGTTGTAGCCCTCGAAGAAGCCGGGGGTCTGGACGTAGACGAACCGACCACGCTGCTCCTTGTGGTGGCGGACCTGCTCGACGATCCGCGTGTAGGCCGCCCGATCGTCGGGGTCGGGCACGGGCAGATCCAGCACCTCCGGCGGGGTCGGGTCGCGGCCGAGCTCGGCGCGCCGCGCCGCGAGCGCCGCCTCGTCCCACGGCCGCGGCCCCCCGAAGAGGTGCGCCAGATCGAACTCGTAGTGGTCCTCGAACGCCTCGACCGAGCCGAAAGCGGCGGCGATCGGCTCGGCGAGGTTCTCGCGCACCCAGCCGTAGATCGGTACGCGGTCCGGCCTTCGGTGTTCGATCACCTCGATGACGCGCTCGCGGGGCAGCATGGCGCCGATTATACTGAGCTACCTGAGAAACGCCCCTGGGGCGTTTTTTTCTGCCGGAGCCGCGCGGAACAGCAGATACTGCACGCCGAACCGCATGGGCTCCCGGTGCACGACCCGATAGACGCTCTCGAGTTGCCGCAAGTAGGGACGTGCGTACATCGCGTCGCGGTAGATCACATGAAGGCGGCCCGGGACCCGGCTGCCTGCCTCCGGCTCGGCGAAGAACCGGCTAGCGGGCACAACCGCGTTCCTGATGTCGTCGCGGTCCCGCAGGTAGTGTCTCACCGCCCCCTCGCTGAACCGATCCGGTGTCCCGGTGACCACCAGTACGGGGTCGCCAGGAAGCCAGCGCGCCGCCAGTTCCCCACAAGCATGGCGGAAGTCCTCGCGAAAGTTGCGCCCATTCTGATCCACGGTGATCGCCAGGATGCCCAGCCCAGAGGCTCCCGCCAGCAGGATTCCCAACCTCTGCGGCTTGAGAGCGGCGAAACCGGCGGCAATCATCAGCACGGAGCCCGGTGCGGCCACCATGAGGTACTTGGGCGTGAAGCTGGCGGGCGCGACGGCCATCGCGACAATCGCGCCGGCCAGTGGCGCAGCGAAGGCGATCGCCGGCCACCATCCCTCCGAGGCCATTCGGGCTGGCCGGACCAGGCCCAGGACAAGACTCCCCAGGTGTGCCGCGAAACCGATCAGCAGTCCGGCACCGAGCAGGTAGACCCAGCCGGTTGCGGCTTCCGGAAGCACGGAAAGAGCCGTCAGGAGATGCCGCACGGGCAGCTCTACGAGGGCGCGCAGACTCAGCTGATTCTGGTAACCGAACGGGGCGTCGAGCTGAGCCGGAATCAGCGCGGCAAACCAGGGCGCCCACCCGACCATCCCCGCCGCCGAGGCGGCAGCGACGACAAGGCCAGCGCCGCGCGAAATGCGCCCCATCCCCGCCGCAGCCGCCGCGAGCAGCGCCACCGTGAGGAAGAGCAGGCCTCCCAGGTAGTGAAGGCCGACCGCAAGAGCGGTCCCGACGAAGATGATCGCCAGACGCGGAGCGGAGGCCCGTCCACGCTGGATGCAGCTCGCCGCTCCGAGCAACGTGATCAAGGCGGCAAGCTCGAGGAATGCGTAGCCGCGCACCTCGTGCGCGTGCCAGATGTGAAAGGACGAGACCGCGTACAGCGCTGCTGCGAAGATCCGTCCGGGCGAGCGCAGCCAGATCCGCGCGAGCCGCAGGAACAGCAGAAGCGAGATGCACGAGACGAGGGCCGGCAGAAGACGGAGCGTGGCGTCGTCCTCGCCGAAGACGTGCATCCAGATGCGGAACGCGGCGAATGCCAGGGGTGGATGCCGAGTCTGCTCCAGCGCACGCAGGAAGTCCGGCGCGGTGGCGATGGCCACGGTCTCGCCTTCGTCCACCCAGAAGGAATGAACCGCGAGGTTGGACAGCCGGAGCACCGCACCCAGCACGAGGATCGCGCTGAGCACGATCGGTTCCCAGCGTCGTTTGCTCGCAGTCTCCGGAAGCACGGCTTGCATGGCGCGCATTGTAGCCAGTGCGCCGAGCGCGAAAAATGCCCCTGGGGCGTTTTTCAGATAGACCCGGCTATCTGAAAAAAACGCCCCTGGGGCGTTTTTGGCTATCTGAAAAAAACGCCCCTGGGGCGTTTTTTTCAGATAGGCTTGGCTACGCGGAAAAAACGCCCCAGGGGCATTTTTCGGCGTGTGCGAGGAGCGACCATGCGAGAGAAGACCGCCGTTGCCGTCCTCGGCGGCGCCATGCTCCTGGTGCTGCTGGCGATGCTCCTCGCCGGCCGGCTGGCGCCCGAGCGAACGCTCGACACCGACGGCTACCTCCTGTTCGGTCCGCTCGTCGACAGTCTGTCCGCGATCCGCAGCCCGCTCTACGGCTGGTGGCTCTTCGCCGCCACGTTCGGGACGCTCGATTTCACGCTCGTGCCCGCGCTTCACACCCTGCTCTTCTTCGCGGCCGTGCTGGTTCTCTTCTCGGCGCTGCGCGCGCTCGAGGTGTCCCCCGCGGCCGCTCTCGCCGTGACGCTCCCCCTGGTCTTCTCGAATCTGCTGCTGCGGTGGAACCGTGCGATACACCCGGAGGTGCCGGCGGGCGCCCTGTTCCTGCTCGCCGTGGCGTTCCTGCTCCGGATGGCGGCACAGCCGCGCTGCCGCACGAGCCTGCTCGGGTTCGCGCTGGCGCTCGGCGGCGCCTGTCTCCTGCGCCCGGTGTTCCTTCCCGCCATGGTGCTGTTGCCGCTGGCATTCCTCGTGCTGGGCAAGTTCCGCGACCGTCCGCGCGTGTGGGCCGCCACGGCGGCGGTCCTCCTCGCCGGCGCGCTGCCGCTCGTCGCGGTCTCGACGCTCCGGCTCGCGCTGGTCGGCGACTTCCACGTCGTGTCGTTCGGCGGCTTCCAGATGTCGGGGCTCGCGACCCAGATCCTCACGCCCGACATCGCCCGGCGTCTGCCCGCGGACGTGCGGCCGCTCGCGGAGCGGGTCCTCGCGCGGCGCGAGCAGGCCATTGCCGAGGGCAAGGTGCTCGCGATCCCGCGCAACTCGCGCCACAAACGCTCCTACCTCTCCGTGGCGCTGCAGTACTTCGACTGCTTCGCCCGCAACTACAACTACCTGCTCTACGAAGTGAACGAGGGACTGCGCGAGCCCGGAGAGGGGCAGGTGCGGTTCAATCGCCGCATGCAGCGCTACGCGCTGGCGGTCGTGGCCCACGCGCCGCGCGAATACGCCGCCTGGATCGTGGGCGCCGCCACCCGGTCCGCCGGCCACATGACGGTCACGAACCTGCCGTTCCTCGTCCTGCTCGCCTGCGTCGCGATGGCCTGCCCGATCGCGGCCCTTCGCCGCCGCCACCGCGCACGGAACCGGCCCCCGAGCATCCCGGCGGAGCCGCCGGATCGCGACGCACTCCCGGTCGTCGTGGTGACGATCGCCTATACCCTGTCGGCCGGGCTGCTGATGATCGTCGCCTCCTCACCGGAGATGCGGTACATCGAGACCGCCGGCCTGCTGCTTCCGGCGCTGCCCGGGCTCGCCCTGGTGCGGATGCTGCGCGGCAGGGCGTGAGCGATGCGCTCTCCCGGCGGGCAAGGCGTCAGTTGCTCGCGCCGCGGCGGCGAGCGCCGGGGGGCTCCATGCCGGTGCACAGAGCGACGGGCAGCACCGGCTCGCACCGGAAGCCGGCGAGCGAGCCGCGGGTGCGCACCCATTCGCGCTTCTGGAGCTCCCGCACCTGGTTCGCGCGCTCGTGCAGCCGGAACGGGAGCAGCGGGTCGGGCACTTCCCGGTTGACGATCAGGATGTAGACCCAGAGCCGCTGCTCCTCGCCCCAGGGGTTGCCGGGCGGGAGCGGGACCACGTGGATCACGTCCGACTCGATGCGTCGGTCCTCGCGCGGAACGAAGGACTCCTTGAGGCAGGTCATGCGGTCGAGCTCCAGGCTCTCCACCCAGCCGCAGCCTCCGAGCTGCAGCAGATCGCGCACGTTGTACGGGTTCTCGAGCAGCATCTTCATCCCGCTCTCCCAGAAGTTCCGGGCCATCTCCCGGATCCGGTTGGTGTCCATGGGACCTCCTCGGTCACGGCAACAAAGGGACGGTGGATCTGGTCAACGTTGCCGGGAAGGTCGGGGCGGCGGAGCGGTGGTTTCGAAGAATTCCCTCCGCCGGCGCCGGAAGTCGCGCGGGGGCGGCAAGGAGCGCACCGGGAGCGGCCCAACCGCCGGCCGAGAAGGGTCTTGCGCTGTCGGCAGCGCCTCTACCCGCGGCCCCCGACCCCCAATCCCGCTCTTCCGGCCGCCCGGATCAGTGGATGTCGACCTGCTTGACGGTGAGCACAAACAGGCCGCGATCCTCATCGAAGCGGACGAGCGGCCGCGCCTTTCGCCACCAGTACTCGAAGGTGAAGAGGTCGTTGCCGTCGGCAGGTTTCAGGTAGCGCTCGAGCTGCTCGCGTAGGTGCTTGTCGCAGAGCGCCGGGTAGCGGAGCGCCTCGGGCACGTCCAGCCCGCGATGCACCGCGAGAATGGACCAGTAGATCGCCTCGGGATGGCCGGCCGCATGGAGGGCGCCCGCCAGCTCGGCGAGGGCCCCGGCCTGCAGGCGATTGCGCAGCAGGAAGAGGATCTCGCGATCCAGCGTGGTCTTCACCAGCGCCTCGAAGAGCGTGCGATCCTGCGCCCCCTCGAGCTGCTTCGTGATCGCCGCGACGCGCGGCACGAGCGCCCCCGGCGCCACGCCGTCGATCCAGAAGGCGACCTTCCCCGACCAGTCCTTCTCCTCCCGGTAGGGGAGCTTCGCATTGGAGAGGTAGTCCCAGCCGAGCGGCGTCGCGCCGAGCCCGTCCCCCCGCACGCACTGGAGCAGGCCCGCCGGCAGCCGGCCGTAGTAGTTCTCCGGGTTGCCGTAGCGCACCGCCTCGCCGCCGGCGCGCGAGCAGTCCACGGGGAACCAGCCGCGCTCCGGCAGGAACACCTCGTTCCACCGGTGAAAGACCGCGTCCTCCGTCACCGCCGGATCGTACCGGGTCGCCCGCCCCGCCGACAGCACGATGCCGCCCGTGTAGCGCGCCGGAATGCCCGCCGCGCGGCACAGCGCCACGAACGCGTAGTTGTACTCCGAGCACGAGCCGGTCTTCCGTGCGAGCACCACCGGCGCCGGATCCCAGACATCGTCGCGCTCGTAGCGGAGGTTCTCGACCAGGTACTCGAAGATGTTCCGGACCGTGTCCTCCGCGCGCCCGCCCGGCGCGGCAAGCCGCCCCGCCAGCTCGCGCACCAGCGGCGAGTCGATCCGGTAGCTCTCGCCGTCGCGCAGGTAGAGCGCGCGCGTCTCCGCGGGAAGCGGCGCCGCCGTCGCCGCGGCCGCGAGCGGTCCGTGCACCAGGCTCGAGATCGACACCTCGGCGATCCACCCGTGCGACACCACGTCGCCCGGCGGAACGTTGCGGTCCACGTAGCGGAGGATGCGGTTTCCGTACTCGTCGGGGAGCTCCTCGATGAAGCCGGGGTCGGCCTGGAAGTGGCGCACCTTCTGCCGCTCGTTGTCGTCCGGCACGGCCACGAAGAACTCGATGTCGGCGGGCCGATCGCTCGCGTTCACCTGGCGGTGCTCGAAGCGGACTACGCGCTCGACCGTGAGCGGTTTGCCCGGGGCCGGCGGGTTGCAGGGCATCGGGAGGGTGCGCGCTCCGGGCGGCGTCATCATGCAGGCCCCGAGCAGGACCGAAGCGGCGAGCAGGGCGGCCGGGCTGCGCGCGGCGCCGGCGCGATGGCGGCGGATGCGATCTTCCATGGTTTTCCTCCGGCGCCGGATCGGCGCGTTCGCGGACCTCCGCCTCCCGGCACGACCTCGGGACCCCCGGCAGCACCGACTGCCGCCCGGACCCCGCCCGCGCGCGAGGCGCACGGATCCCAGTGTAGTGCCGCCCGCCGCGTGTGCAACCTGTCGCGCCTGCTCGCGGCCGCGCCCGCCACGCCGCTGCGTCCCGGACGGACGGCAATCCCTGGACGCGCGGCGCCAAGCGCCGTAGACTTCCCGGAAACCGACAGGAGGCACACCCCCATGGGACGAGGCGACCGGCGCACGCGCCGCAGCAAGATCTGGCGCGGCACCTACGGAAAGACCCGACCCCGCAAGAGCAAGCTCGAGAAGCGCAAGCGCCAGCGTCGCCAGGCGGGTTGAGCGCCGTCCCGTTCGCGCCGAGGAACCGGCGCCGGGTTCCGCATTCGCCCGCCGCAAGCTACAATCGTCCCGGAAGCCACACGGCCCCGCCGGGGCCCGGTTCCCCGGCCGTCCCCGTGCGGAGGATCCCGTCATGCGACCTGCCACCCCGGCGCTGTGCTGCCTCGTGCTCGTGCTCGTGCTCGCGCCCTCCGGCGGAGCGCAGATCCTGGTCGACCACACCACCGTCGACGACGCGCGGATCCCGCAGACCTACCTGGACCCGGTCCGCACGCTCGACATCTTCTTCGTCCACGCCTCGGTGGGCATGGGCATGGTGGCGGGGCTGAAATCGCTCTCGACCGCCAGTCCTTCCCGCTACGCCCTCACGCTCGGCGGCCTGGGCACCCCGGCCACCTGGTTCGACACGAACAACGGGCTGGTCGAGAACGGCGACTGGGCCGGCCTGGGCGGCAACGGCAACCCGCTCGGCAAGATCAAGGGCTTCGACGAGCTGATCCGGAACCACGGCTACGGCGCCCGCGCGGACATCGCGTTCATGAAGTTCTGCTACATCGACTTCATGTCGAGCACGAACGTCGCCCAGGTCTGGGCAGCGTACCGCGACACCCTGACGGCGCTCGAGGCGGCCTACCCGAAGGTGACCTTCGTCTGGCTCACCGCGGCGCTGAACGCGCTCGGCACCGAGGGCAAGGTCCGCGCCGACTTCAATCAGTGCGTGCGCGACCACTGCCGGACCCACGGCAAGCCGCTGTTCGATCTGGCCGCGATCGAGAGCCATGACCCGGACGGGAATCTCGCGCGCGACGACCACGGAAACGAGACCATCTACGCGGGCTACACCGACGACAACGGCCACCTCGCGGCGGCCGGCCGCGACCGCGTGGCGCGCGCGCTGTGGTGGCTGTTCGCGCGCATCGCGGGCTGGACCGTCGCGCCGACCGCGCTGCGCGCGACCGCAGGCACGCCGGTGCTCGCCGCGGACGGCGCCGCCGCGACCGAGATCGTGGTGCGGCTTCACGACGGGACGAACGCCTTCGATGTCAGCGGGCCCGACTCGACCGTCACGTTCAGCCTGACCGGTCCCGGGTCGCTCGCGGGATCGAACCCCGTCGCCACGGCGGGCGGCGTCGCCAGGATCACGTTCCGGGCCGGCACGAGCATCGGCAAGGCGCGCATCACAGCCGCGGCCCCGGGGCTCGCAACCGGGCAGGCCGAGGTCGATCTCATCAGCAACCGCGCGCCCGACGCGCCCGCAAACCTCC
>JAFGQW010000244.1 GCA_016935485.1 Planctomycetota bacterium
GCCGGGGCGCTGGTGCGGCTGGGGCTCGGCAAGAAGCCGGCGCGCGCCCGGATCCAGCATGCGGTGGCCGCCCTCGTGGCTCGCGGCCAGCCGCTCGACGACGGGAAGGTCCTCTCGCTCGCGCTCTCCGGCAGCTGACGCGTCGCAACCGACCCGGCGATCCGCACGAGTCTGCATTCACAGACTCCGCACCGGAGTTGATCCGCGGTCCGCCGTGCCGGTGGACGCTCCGCCGGTGCGCACCTCAACTCCGGTCGTGTCGCCCCGAAAGGGCTGGACTTCCCGGTGCCCTCGCGCAATCACTGCTCGGCGAGCCACCAGGTGTTGCGCGGCGCCGCAGCGTTGCGACCATCCGCCGGGTGCGCCAGCGCATCACCGCGGCATCAGCGCGAACACACCCCAGCCCAGGTATTCACGTGTGTATGCGGCGTAGCGCTCGGGTTCCGAGGTCAGCTTGGCTCGCACCTCTTCGGCGAGCTCGTCGTCGGGATTGGCTTCAAGCCATCGGCGCATGGTGAGCCACTGGGCCGCCTCGTATCTGTCCCAGCCGTCCTGGTCAGCCAGGACCATTTCAACGACGTCGTAGCCAAGGTGGCCGAACGACGCGAGAAGTTCTGGAAGCAGGCGAAAGTCGGAGATCGAGCTGGCAAGACACCCCTTGGCAACCTCTTCCGTCGGCGGTACCTGCCGCCAGTACGGCTCCCCGATGAGGATGATCCCGCCGGTGCGCAAGCTCCGCGCCAGAAGCTCGATCGTGCCGACCACTCCGCCGCCGATCCACGTGGCACCGACACAGGCTGCCACGCTGGCCTTCTCGTCAGAGACATAGCCGGTCGCATCGCCATGGATGAACTCGACTTGATCGGCGACGCCGAGTTCTTCAGCCCGGAGTTTCGCTTGCTCGGTGAACAACTGGCTCATGTCGATGCCGGTGCCGACGACGCCGTGATCGCGTGCCCAGGTGCACAGCATCTCCCCCGAACCGCTGCCGAGGTCGAGCACTCGGGCCCGCGATTCCAGACGCAGCGCCGCGCCGAGAGTGGCGAGCTTCTCGGGTGTGATCGGGTTGTGGATGCGGTGAGCACTTTCCGTGATGTTGAATACTCGTGGGATGTCCATTGTGGAGAATCTCCCTGCGGGTGTGAGTAGATTCGGTCCGGGCCTGACGTGTGGCGCAGCGCCGCGCTGCCGAACCGAGGCGTCTGAGCGGGTCCTTTCTGTTCCTCTGAGTCTCAGCGCTCAAGTATCTCCCGGGACAAGCGTGCGCTGAAGCCACTTGTTCGGAGGGGATCGGAAAAACAAGCACGGTTCCGGCCCGCCGGGGAGCCTGTGCCACCTGCCGTCGGGACCGCGCTCGACCCGCATCCAGCCCGGCGAAGGAGACCCCAGTCGGTGGTCGGGGCGATCGCAGCCGGGCTCGACGCGCCAGAGAAACGGGCGGCTGCGCAGCATGCCGCGGCATCAGAACCGGCGTTGCTCGATGGCCGCGAAGGTCCACTCCGGCGTGCGGAGCGTCTCGCCGAAGCCCGTCGAGTACCAGGGGGAGCGCGCATCGCCCGGGTTCTTCAGGATGTGAATATCCTGCGCCGGCATGTAGCTCTGCGCGAGCAGGAAGGCCTTTTCTTGCCCGTCGCCGCTCTCGGCGACGTCCACCACGAGGACCGCGTGGCCGGGATGTCCGCCGTGAACGAAGACGTCACCCGCGCGGAGGTCGCGGCGAGACGGGACGCGCCGGAGCTCGCGCACCAGCGACGCAGTGCCGGCGTAGGTGAAGACCGTGTCGAGGTAGCGGCGAAAGCTCCCGTACGAGCGGTCCGCCGGGGCGCCGTGAGCCACGAGTCCGGGCGCGGCCGGCTCGAAGTCGGTCCTGCTCTTTCGAGCGCGCGATCCGGCGGGTAGGATTCGGGCGAGGAACGCACGACAGGTTGGCGCTCATGCTCGGGAACCAGCGAAGTCTCGCGACGGCGGTGTGGCTCGCTCTCGTGCTGCTCGCCGCGCCGGTGCTCGCCGATGAGATCCGGCTGAAGGACGGGGAGGTGATCCACGGCGCGGTCTACGGCCGCACGAAGGGCCGCCTCGTCGTGGAGACCGCGACCGGGGCGCGGCAGGTCCGGCTCGCGGACGTGGAGGAGCACCTCGAGGGCGAGGCGCCGCATCGGGAGCTGGCGCGGCGCGAGGCCGCCCTCGCGGCGGAAAATACCGAAGGTCGAGCCGAGCTGGCGTGGTTCGCGTGGCGCTACCGGCTGGACGAGGCGGCCCGCCGGCTCGCGCGCGCGGCCGTGGCGATCGACCCCGATCAGGCTCCCGCCCGCGAGCTGCTCGGCGAGCGCCGCGAGGGCGCGGGCTGGGTCCGTGGCTGGGCGCCGCCGTGGGGGGCGGCCGGGTCGTTCGGCCCGCGCTGGGGCGAGGCGCGCCGCCGGGCGTGGGGGCAGGGCCGCGGCAACGCCGCCGCGAAACGGGCCGTCGAGGCGGGGCTGCGGTGGCTCGCGGCGCACCAGGACGAGGACGGGAAGCTCGATGCGGACGGCTTTCCGCGCCACGATCCGCCCGAGGACCGCTGCGACGGGATCGGCGGCGGCCACCACGGGGAGCCGCAGCCCTGCGCCTTCGACCCTGTCACGACCGGCGTCGCGCTTCTCGCCTGGATGAGCGCGGGCTCGACGCCGATCTCGGGCCCGTACCGCAAGCACGTGGACCGGGCGCTTCGCTGGTGCGTGCAGGCGATGGAGGGAGGGCCGGCCACGGCCTACGACCTGTGGAACCACGCGTTCCTGACCCAGGCCGTGGCCGACGCCTACCTGGTCACGCGCGACCCTGCGCTTCGCCAGGCGCTCGAGCGCGAGGTGCCGGCGCTGCTTCGCCACCAGCGCGAGGACGGCGGCTTCAGCTACTACCTCGAGGTCGGCGACGTGCCCACCACCGCGGCGGTCGCCACCGCGCTCGGGCTCGCGGCGCAGGCCGGCATCGTGATCGAGGCCGGACGCATGGCTGAGATCCTGACGTTTCTCGATGCGCGTCTCGAGCGGGAGACCGGACGGAGCGAGTATCACGAGGGCGCCGAGCACAAGGGATACACGCCCACGCGAGCCAATGCCGCCGGCGCGCTTGCGGCGCGGGCGTTCCTGGGCCGCCTCGCCGACGCCCCGCTTCTCGACGCGCAGGTGAAGGCGATCTCCGATCGCCCGCCCCGGTGGTCCATCTCGTTCAAGGTCGTCAAGGCGAGCGACGGACGCGAGGTGCGCGCGCAGATCGGCAACCTGTATCCCTACCAGTGGTACTACACCACGCTCGCGCTCGCTTGCCATGGCGGCGCGAGCTGGTCCGGATGGTTCGAGGCGCTGCAAGCCGCGCTGGCGAAGGGCCAGCGGCGCGATGGCTCCGCGCGGGGCTCCTGGGACCCGCTCGGCCAGTACTCCTCGAGCGCCGGCCGGGTCTTCATCACCGGCATCTGCGTGCTCATGCTCGAGGCGCCCTGTCGCTATCCGCGGCCGTAGGCGGGCCGGCGGGCGCCTCAGCGGATGGAAGCGATCTCCAGGTTGGAGAGCTTCGTGCCGATCAGCGCCTGCATCGGGACCGGGAGAGGCGCCGGAAAACTGGCCGGAAGCGTGATCGGCACCGCCAGGGAGCCCGAGGCGGGCAGCGCACCCAGCGCCAGGATCGAGAACGGATCGGCAAGCTGGAACGTGCCGACGCCCGGAATGGGGATCGGCGGGGTGCGCGGTAGTGGATTGCCGCTGACGCCCCACACGACGGGCGCAGACGGGGGGCCGATGAACTTCACCGCGAAGGTCGTTGCGGGAGCCGCGCGCCCGAACACGTACAGGTGCGGGTGGAATTCGTCGGCGCCGATGTCGACATTGAGCCCGACGATGCGCGGGTCGCCCTCGAAGTCCGTCGGGATCACCACGGCGCTGCCGTCGCCCTTGTCGATGTAGGGCGAGTCCGCCCGGAGATGCAGATCGCCGCCGACGAGGTCGACGAACTGAGGATCGACGCTGGCCATCACCGGACCCCAATCGAGCGTGGATTTGCTGCCGACCACGATCGAGGTCAGCGCTCCCTTGACGACCGAGAACGCGAGTGAGAGCTTCGATCCGCCGAGCGCATCGTCGCCGACCCAGGCCTCGGCTCCCCACTTGTACCTCGCCGTGTTCTCCCAGAGGATGTTGTTGCGGCCCGCCACCGTGGCGGCAGCGAGGTACAGTCCGCCTCCGTGCCCGGCCGTCATGTTCTTGCCGATGGTGTTGCTGTCGAGGAACACCGTCGTCAGCTGCGCGGCGATTCCCCCGCCGTCCTGCATCGCCGCGTTGTCCCGGATCAGGTTGCCGGCGATGTTCAGGGTCGGGGCATTGAAGCCGGGGTTGCCGATGCCTCCGCCGGTCTGGGCGGTGTTGCGGACGATCACGTTGTTGACGACGTCCCCGTTTCCTTCGGTCAGGATGCCGCCGCCGTGACTGACGCTGTAGTTGTCGGCGATGTAGTTGTCCTTCACCTTGAGCAGGTTCCGCGATCCGTACCAGCCGATGCCGCCGCCGCGGGCGCCGACATTGAGTGTGATCACGTTCGCGAGAATCTCCACGGAGTCGTCGGCCCGGATGCCGCCGGCGTCGATCGGATTGTAGTTGCGCGTGATGATGTTGTTGCGGATGACGGCCATCGCGTCGGCCCGGATGCCGCCCTGACCACCGTTGGTGATGGTGAAGCCCTCGAGAACGCTCGACCGCGAGGAGGTCCAGGCGAGATTGTGCACCACCGGCTGCACGGCCTGGTTGCCGTCGATGGTGGTGACGAGCGGTCCCATCGAGCTCCGGACCGTGATGCTCTTGTGCTTGTAGTCGATCGTCTCGACGTAGCGGCCGGGCGCGACCAGGACCGTGTCCTGGTCACTGGCCGCGTCGATGGCAGCCTGGATCGTGGGATACTGCTTCGGAACCTCGAGAACGCGCTGGGCCGGCGCGAGCGACGCGAGGGCGAGCGAAACCAGCGGCACGCAACACACCAGCCGGCAGACGCGGTCACGCATGATGGCATCCTCCTCGCTCCCCGCCCCGAGAGTCGCTCCTGATTGTAGCGACGGGCCGCGGATTCCGCCATGGCGCCGCGCTGGCTCGTCGCGCGGCCACCGGCCACCCGGGTGTGCACGCCCCTGACAATCCGTCGCCCGCGTGGTAATCTCGGGCGGAAAGGACGGCGGGCATGCGAGGCGTTGGCGTCATGCGGGAACGGCGCGCGGTTCGGTTCGTGGTCGCCGCGGGGTCGCTCCTCCTCGTTCTCGCGGTGGGCGTGGCTGGCCAGCCGCGGCACCGCCTGTTCGCGGGGGGAAACCGGCTTCTTCTCGAAGACCGGACCACGGGTCGTGTGCGGCCTTTTCCGATGTGGAACACGCGCCTCGCGAACGCGCTCTTCGATCCGCGCTTCACGCGCCAGGTCGTGGCCGCGCTCGACGACTACCGCCGCTACGGGGTGAACACGGTCGACGTGAGCATCCAGGGCGGCGAGATGGGACCCAACCGGAACCAGCTCTACCCGGCCGTCTTCCACACCGACGGCTCGCGCGACACGGCGAGCCCGGTCTGGTCCCGCCTCGAGTGGCTGCTCGACGAGACCGACTCCCGCGGCATGGCCCTCAACGTGATGATCTGGTACCACCGCCGCCACGTCGAGGTCCCCGAGGACGCCAACGCACTCGCGGCAACGCGAGCGACCGCGTGCTGGCTGCGAGCCACCGGCCACCGGCACTACTTCTACGACGTCGTCAACGAGTTCGAGCACTACGCCTTCGTCGATCCCGGCACGCAGGCTCGCCGCCCGCTTTTCACCTCGCTCCCGGGCGCGCTCGCCCTCGTGCACGCCGTGCACGAGGAGGATCCGGGTCCGCTGGTCGGCGTGAGTCCACTGAGCGCACTCCTCTGTCCGGTCGGGGTGCTCGACGTTCCCGGCCGGCCCTGGGTCGAGGCGGATGTCATCTACGGCCACGGGCCGGTCCTGAGCCCGTTCTTGACCGCGGCCTACCGCCTCGGCGTGTGGCCGGCCGATCCGGCCTCCAAGCCCTACATCAACAACGAGTTCTTCTACCAGCTGCGCTCCGAGCTCCGGCTCCAGCCGAGCCCCCGCACCGGCGCGCTCACCTACGGCCACTGGGATCGGAGCACGGTCGACAACTATCTTGCGGACGTGTGCTCTCTGCTCGGCCACGGCGGCTCCCCCAACGTCTACTCCCACCACCAGCAGTACCTCACCCCGACGTCTGCCGCCCCCGACGCCCGCGTCGGCCCGGCCGGCACGCAGCCGGAGTCCACCCCCGGCGGCGGCGAGCCGAGCATGCACTGGCTGTTCCGGGCCGTGGCGGATCTCCGGAAGCTCGGCGCCGTGCCCGCGGCGCTGGACTTCAACGGCGGGCACGGCTCGGGGCTCGAGGAGGACCTCGTGGGACGGTGGGGCTACCGGGGCGGCGCCCTCGAGCAGACCGACGATGCGGTCGAGGAGGCGTGGTCCCGGATCGCGGCAGACCACGGCGATCTCGAGGTGGCCTTCGATCTGGCCTTCCTCTCGCCGCCGCCGGCAGGAGGGCGGGCCGGGGTGCAGGTGGGCGGCGCGACGCCCTCGGACCCGGCGTGGCGGCTGCTCGTCGGGAACGACAGCCTCGCGGTCGACCGCACGGACAGACCGCAGCCGCCGCTCTTCGTTCCCGCCGTCAAGCGGGCGGTCGACCGCTACGTGCTGCGCCTGCGCAAGGGACAGCTCACCGTCGATGTGAACGGGCGCACGGTCGCGACGCTCCCCGGGGTGACGACGGCGCCGAATCAGAACCTGCTGCTGCTCACGCAGCGCGCCGCCGCCGCATTCGATAACCTGCGCATCACCCCGTTTCGCGACGTGGACTTCGACGACGGCACGCCCGGGGCCTGGGCGGCGGGCGCGCCGGGAGTCTGGTCGGTCGCGGACGATCCGGGCCGCGCCGGGAATCGCCTCTGGCGCGCCGTGGTGCCTCCGGCTGCAGCGGCGGTGGCGGGGCTTGACCGCGTATTCGCCGATTTCCGGCTCGCGGCGACGATCGACCTTGCGGGGTCGGGCCGCGCGGCCCTGCGCTTCCGCACGGCCGACGCGGCGAATCCCGCGTGCGACGGCTACGAGCTCACGCTCCACGCGAGCGGTGCGGTCAAGCTGCGGCGCGACACGGAGGAAGGGGAGGCGACGGCGATCCGGAGCGTTGCGGTGACGCTCAACCCGAGGTGCGTTCATGTCGCAATCGTCGCCCAGCAGCGGCGCCTCGTCGTCGAGATCGACGGCAAGACGGTGCTCGATCACGTCGATGGGCCCGACGCGCCCGCCGAAGGCCGGTTGCAGCTGGTGGCGTACCCCGGCACCACCGACTTCGATGACCTCGAGATCGCAGCGGGTCCCGATCGCCTGCCCGAGGTGGGTTTCGTACCGGTCTCGGGGCCGCCGCTCGCTGCCGGGAGCGTGCTCTCCTTCGGCGATCCCGACGGTGTGAACGATCTTGCCAGTCTGCGCCTCGAGGTCACGCCGGACGGTCGATCCTGGCTGGATGTGACGTGGCTTCTCTCTCCGGTCTGCGGGCTCTTCGATCTCGCGCTCGCGCCGGACGGCAAGGGCTACGACTTCCGGCTCCGAGTCGCCGTGGGCGCGATCGTGTCGGGGCTGCGCCTGACTGCCGCGGACTGGTCCGGCCAGACCACCACGGCGAGCTATCCGGTTCCCTGACGAGGCCGCGGGTGGTTGCTGGCTGCGGACCAGGGCCCGCGATAGGATGACGCCATGCAAGAAGCGCCGCAGAAGCGAGGCTGGCCGAATCCCCTCCGCACGCCGCTCCTCCTCATCGCCGGGCTGGTCGCGTACTCCAGCTACCCGAACTGGGTGGGCGGCACGGGCGGCTTGGACCTGGCGCGGTTTGCCGCCGATCCGGATCAGTACGGCTCCTCCGTCTCGATGAGCTTGGCGCTCGGCAGAGTCCTTCCGGTGCTCGTGCTCCTCGTCGCCGGCTTGGCTGCCGGCGCGCTATTCGCTGGGCCCGCGCGCATGCTGGCCGGGTTGCGATATGCCCTCGGCTCGAGCGATTCGAAATGGATGCCGGGCGCCGCGAGGTTCCTTTCCGCGAGTGCGCGTGCCGTTGCCTGGGGCGGCGTGCTCCTGGGATGCGGGGCCTGCGCCTTGATCGAGATCGTCCCCGACCCCGAGAGTCCTGAGAATCTCCTTCCGACAGCGCGCGAGTGGTCGCTCTTCGCACCGTTCGCCGGGATCGTGCTCGGGCGCATCGTCCTCGGGGGGCTGGCGGCGGGCGCGCGGATTCGCTCCGGCGAGCCAGCCCCGCCCGTGTTCTCGCGGCTTCAGGACTTCGCTCTCCTCGGTCTCTTCGCCATTCCGTGGTACTGGTACTGTCTGATCACATGGGGGTGGTGATGCCGCAGCGCCTGTTCTGGAGCCGGCTCGTTGCGGCGGCCGTTCTGGCGGCCGGATTGACGCTCCTCGCGCTGCGGATCGCGCCGGGCACCACGGTCGGGGTCCAGCTCCGGATGATGCTCTTCGTCCTCGTCGTGCCGTGGGCGATCGCGCTGATCGTCGTTCCCCCGGCGCGGCTCGCCGGCGCGTTTGCCGCCGCCTGGCTGGGTCGCCCCGGGGAGGGGCTGGTGACGCTCCGGGCGCTCGAGTTTCTCGGCGGCCTCACCATCGTCACTGGAGCGATCGGTGCCTTCGGGTCGCACACGAAGTTCCTCGAGACGGCTACGCGCACGGAGGCCTGGGGGAACCTGACCCGCGAAGACGTCCCCGGTGCCGTGGCCGCACTGATCCTCGCACCCGCGTTTGCCCTGATCGTCCGGCTCGCGATCTTCGAGCCCGTCGTGTGGTCGCTCCGGCGTCGCCTCCCGCCGGAGCACGCCGCAGCGGCGCGACCGCGAGGACGCTGGTCCGCGTGGAAGGTCGTGCTGATCGTGGTGGCCACGGTGCTCGCCGTCGAGGGCTTCCACGCCTTCCTCCTGGGTCCCCTCTGGAAGGTGGAAGAACCGGTGCCCGACACCGCGATCGCCGTGGCTCGTCTGGAAGCCGAATCGACCGACACGGTCGCGATCAAGCCGATCCGGATCCAGCTTCTCCGGGGCGAGGCGAGCACAGAATGCCGCGTGAACGGCGAGCCTCTCCTTGCCGGACCGGGGCGCACGGATGAAGTTCGCGAGAGAATCCTCCACCTGCGGGAGGACGGTCGCCACGGGCGGCTCGAGATCGAGGTGGCGCCGGAGGTTCCCTACCGGTATCTGATCGCGGCGGCGAGCTCCTGCATCGAGGCGAGGACCGCGCGTCCCGGGCTTCCGGGGAGCTCCGGCGGCTCGGGGATCTCTCTCCTGGTTCCGAGCGAGCGGCCGTTTGCGCTGCAGCCGTGCCTCCGGCTGGTGCACGACGAGCATCCGTACGATCGCGAGCTCGTCCTCCTGCAACTGCCGGCTTCCGACGTGAGCGAACCGTTCGTGCCGACCGAGGACCAGCTGCCTCCGATCAACATCTGCTACTATGCGCGCGACCGGGTCGCGGCGATCCGGTGGACACGAACGGAAGTCACCGTCGATGAGGTCGAGGCCTTGCTGTATCCGATCGTACGCTCGCGCGTCGATGACCACACCAGCGCGGCGGCGATTCCGGTGCGGATCCGCTGTGACACGGATGCGCCGTGCGCGACGCTCCTCAGCGTCCTGGCCAGGCTCGCCGGGGAGAACCTGCGCGTATCCAGCGTGCAGCTCGAGGTGTTCAGGTACGACCGGTGATCGTCCGTTCTCCGGGGCCGCGGCACGCCCGGCAGCGCGTCCTCTGGACCGGGCTTCCGGTCCGGCCCCGGACCTCGGTTCACCGCCCTTCCACGCGCTCGATCTCCTTCTTCAGGCGGTCCGCGCCCCACTGCAACCGGGCGCGAGCCTTGGGATCCGTTTCCACGGCGAGCTGCCGGGTGAGCAGCTCCAGGAGCTGCCTTCCGTCGGCGGCGCGCGCGCCGGGGTCCTCGATGGCTCGACATAGCCCGAGAGGCAGGTTGGCGTACAGGTGCATGCGAAGCTCGGTCGACGGGTTCATCCTGCCCAGCACCAGCTCGAGGAACTGCGCCGCGCGCGCGAGCTTCGTGTTCCGGAAGGCCATCGGATGCACGGTCTCCCGGATCGCACTTTCGCCCCCGCTCGCGGTCGCCAGCTTGACGAGGGCGGCGAACGCCCGCTCCGGCGCGCTGTCCACCAGGACGCCGAGCAGCTCGGCCCCGAAAGAGCGGGAGTCGATCTTGCCGCGCTCGAGCAGGCCTGCCACCATCTCGACGACCTGCGGCGAAGGATGGCCCTGGAGCCAGGCAGCCAGCTGCCAGTCGAGGGAGCGAGCCTCGCGCTCCAGCACCTTGAGGTCGGCCTCCTCGAGCTTCGCGAACAGATCCGGCAGGCGCGCCGAGATGCCGCGGATCATCCCCTCGTCCGTCGTGCTCTTGAACAGCATGAGCAGATCCCGGTAGTCGGTGAGCGAGCCCGACGACCCGAGCGCGCGCAGCAGCCCCTCCTTCGCCGCGTCGGTGCCGATCTGGCGGAGCGCGTCGATCAGCATCGTGCGCAGCCGCGGGTACGAGTTCATCTTGTTCCCGCCCATGGAGAATCCGCCGCCGTAGTCGCGGTCGAAGCCGGAGGACAGGAGGTCGACCAGATCGGGGACCACGGCGTCCCCGAGCGCGACCAGGTCCGCCAGCGCCTGCAGGATGGCGAGCTGCTGCTCGCCGTGCTCGAGGCCCCTCACGCGCGCGAGCAGCTCCGCCTTGGCCACCGCGGGCTTCGCGCCGCCGCCCACCTCGGACTGCGCCAGCTCCGCAAGGCGCTGCTCGAGGCGGGCGATCGCCTCCGCGTTTTGCCGGATCGCGCTCCGCATCGCGTCTGTGTCGCCGCCGGCGGGCGCGTCGGCGGCAGATGGGGCTCCCTCGGCGGGCGCAGCCGCCGGGCGCGCGGCCGGCGCCTCGACCGGTGGCGGCACCGGCACCGGTTCGGACCGCAGCAGGTGAACCAGCGCGC
>JAFGQW010000245.1 GCA_016935485.1 Planctomycetota bacterium
ATCAGCGCCGGCGCATCGTAGGGAGAGGACCCGACGTACTTGACGAAGTAGTTGAGGATATCGACGAGGTACGGATTCTTGATGTATCGGCGGACTCCCTGATCGACCGTCGCCAGAGCGTCGAATTCGAAGAGTGCGCGAAAGACTCCGTGGAACTTCATCATGCCCCAGAAGGTGTCGATGCCGCGATCGAAGTAGCTGGGCAAGGTCGACTCGTAGAGCTTCCGCGAGTAGGCCAGGAACCGATCCAGGTCCTCGCCATCCTCGCGGCTCAGCCTCTCGCTCTGCTCCGCCGTCTCCCGGCCCGTGGGGTAGAGATCGATGGTCGTCCCGTCCTCGAAGAAGTTGCGCCAGTGCGGCCGCAGCTCCTCGATCTCCACGTACTCTTCCATTCGCTTGCCGGCGCGGAGGAAGAGCCGCTCGAAGATGTGCGGCATGGTGAGGATGGAGGGCCCCAGATCGAACGAGAAGCCCTCCTTCTCGAGGACGTTCAGCTTGCCGCCGAGGTGGGCGTTCTTCTCGATCACCTCAACCTCGAAGCCCTCCGCCGCGAGCGACGCGGCGGCCGAGATCCCGCCGAGCCCACCCCCGATCACGATCACCTTCTTCATGGTCTTCTCCTGCGGCTCGACCGATCGCCACCCCGGAGGGGCAGATTCCACGGATTCCTGTGCACCCGGCCGGCGCGGCGCCTCGCGCGGCACCAGAGCTGGTTTCCCGAGGCTACTCGACCCGCCGGCCGCTTTCCAGAGGCCGGTCCGAGCCGCCGCCATCTCGTATCACCCTGGCGGCGGTCACGGGCCGCGGTCTGACCGCCCGACGAGCCGGGAGAGAAGTCGATCCGCGAACCGGCCGTACGGCGGCCGCACGAGGTGGGAGAGCGAAAGCCGGCTCTGGTAGAAGACGCTGCGGGCATGCGAGAACGTCTCGAATCCCTTCCGGCCGTGGTACGCCCCCATGCCGCTCTCTCCGACGCCTCCCAGCGGCAGGGCATGCTGCGCGGCGTGGACGATCGTGTCGTGGATGCAGACGCCTCCGGAACAGGTGCGCTCCAGAACCTGCCGGATCCGCCGGCGGTCGCGGCCGAAGTAGTAGAGCGCCAGGGGCCGCGGCCGGGAAGCGAGGTACTCGAGCGCGCTCTCGAGCCGGTCGTACGGCCGGATCGGGAGGAGCGGCCCGAAGATCTCCTCCTGCATCACGAGCATGTCATCGCGAGCGCCGAGGATCAGCGTCGGAGCGATCTTGCGCTGAGCCGCCAGATCCTCCTCCGCCGCGGGATTCACCTCGACGACGGCGGCGCCCTTCCGGCGGGCGTCCTCGATCCAGCCCTTGAGCCGCTGGTAATGGCGCTCGTCGATGATCGACGTGTAGTCCGGATTGCGGGCAAGCGCCGGATAGAACCTGGCGATCGCCTCCTCGAGGCACCGCACGAGCGGATCGATCCGGTCCGCCGGCGCCAGGACGTAGTCAGGCGCCAGACACGTCTGCCCCGCGTTGAAGAGCTTGCCCGCCACGACGCGGCGGGCGAACCCGGCGAGCGGAGAGCCTTCGCCGAGGATGGCGGGACACTTCCCGCCCAGCTCGAGTGTCACCGGCGTGAGATTCCGGGCGGCCGCGGCGAGGACGGATCGGCCCACCGCCGTGGAGCCCGTGAAGAAGAGGTGGTCGAGGGGAAGACGGCAGAAGGCCGCGCCTACCTCCGGTCCTCCCGTGACGACCGCGGCGAGGAACGGCTCGAAGGTCGTCTCGACGATCTGGCGGAGGACCTCGGCCGTGCGCGGCGCGATCTCGGACGGCTTGAGGAGTACCCGGTTGCCCGCCGCCAGCGCTTCGATGAAGGGCAGCATCGAGAGCTGGAAAGGATAGTTCCACGGCGAGATGATGCCGACGACGCCGAGCGGCTGATGGTGGATCCGCGCGCGAGCCGGCAGGAAAGGCAGTGATACGGCGCAGCGCCGTGGGCGCATCCACCTCCCGAGGTTCCGGCGAACGAAGCGAAGATGCGCGAGCGTCAGGTGGACCTCGGCGAGGAGCGTCTCGTGCTTGGAGCGGTGGCCGAAGTCCGCGCGAATCGCCTCTGTGATGTCCGCCGTCCGCGCCCGGATGACGCCTCCGAGGCGCTCCAGGTGGCCGCGCCGCTCGTGGCACGACGACGGACCGCCCTCCCGCGAGGCTCGGCGGAGCCTGTCGAAGACATCCCGCAGCGGCGCGGGGGTGTCGGGGGCCTCATGGCCCAGGAGGTCGGATTCAGCTGTTTCCGCGGACATGGCGCGTCGGCTCCAGGTCGAGTACCTTCGGTCTTGCCTCCTCCCGGAGCGCCGGGAGGAGGCCATCCTAACGCCTCCGGCCGCTCAGAGCCAACTGCCGCCGAGCCTCGGCCCGTTGACCGCCGGCCCGGAGGGCGCTACCCTCGGCGGCCACCATGGAACGCAAGCTCGGCACCTTCCTCGGAGTCTTCACGCCGACGATCCTCACCATCCTCGGCGTGATCATGTATCTGCGGTTCGGCTGGCTGGTGGGCCATCTCGGACTTGCCACGGTCCTCTGGATCGTGCTGCTGGCGAACGCGATCACGCTCATCACCACGCTCTCGTTCTCGGCGGTGGCGACGAACAGTCGCGTCGGCGTGGGTGGGGCGTACTACATCGTCTCGCGCAGCCTCGGGCCGGAAATCGGCGGCGCGATCGGGTTGCCGCTCTTCCTGTCCCAGATCCTCTCCGTCACCCTCTATGCGTTCGGTCTGGCCGAGTCGCTGCGGATCGTCTGGCCGGATCTCGACCTGCAGATCGCCGCACTGGCCGTGATCGTGGCGGTCGGGGTGCTGGCGTGGTTCGGGGCGCGCCACGCGCTGAGGGCCCAGGTGGCCCTCATGATCCTCGTAGCGGTGTCGCTCGTCGTGCTTGCCGCGGGGGCGCTGCGTGCCGCAACCGGTGGCGAGCACGCTCTTGCGGTCGCGACCGGCGAGGTGACGTTCTGGCGCGGGTTCGCGGTCTTCTTCCCTGCCGTCACGGGCATCATGGCCGGTCTCGGGCTCTCCGGCGATCTGCGGGATCCGGTGCGGTCCATTCCCCGCGGCGCGCTGGCCGCCGTGCTGTGCGGGCTCGGCGTCTACCTGGTCGTGCCCGTGCTGCTTGCC
>JAFGQW010000246.1 GCA_016935485.1 Planctomycetota bacterium
GCTGCGGCGGCTGGGGGGTCAACCTCGGTGCGGCGGGTGGCTGCGGCGGCTGGGGGGTCAACCTCGGTGCGGCGGCTCTGGGTGCGGGTGTGTCGGCCGCCTCGCCTCCCCGGGGGCCGGGCCCGCCGGCCAGAACGGCAGCGCCAAACCGGGGGGCCGATGCTACGATAGGACGCCATGTTGCAGAAGCGCTACCTCGCGCCGCTGGCCTTCCTGGTTGCAGCCACCGGCCTTGTCTGGCTGTGGCAGTGGCTGGATTACCGGTCCTTCGTCCGCGCCGAGCTGGAGGCTGACAGCCGCTACGGGGAGGTCATCCTCGCCGGCGCGGACGGCGCCATGCACCGACAGTGCCGCCGTCGCGCCCTGGACCTGGAGAGCCTTCAGTCCACGCTCGAGGACGTCCGCAGCCGCGTCGGCGCGACATACCTGGCGCTGCTGCGCGCGAACGGCGAGACATTCGCGGCCGCCGGCACCCCCGAGGCCGGCGCGCCGCTGACGCAGCGCACTCGTCTCTTTCGCTTCCCCGAAGGATCGCCCGGCGGCCCCGGCCCCGGCCGCGGCGGCCTTCACCGCGGCGACGTGGACACGCTGTGCGCCGACTGCCCCCTGCCCGGCGATCTGCTGGAGCTCCGGCTGGAGTATCCCGCGGATCGCCTCGACTCGCGCATCGCTGCCGCCCGCCGGCGCTTCCTCGCGGTGGGCGGCGCACTCACCCTGGCGTTCGCGAGCCTCTTCCTCTTCTATCGCGGCAGACTGCGCGCCGCCGAGCTCCGGGCGGAACTCGCCGCCGCCGCCGAGAAGGTTCGCTCGCTCGAGTTCCTCGGCCGCCTCGGTGCCGGGCTCGCACACGAGACCAGGAACCCGCTCGGCGCCGTGCGCGGCTTCGCCGAGATGCTCGCGCGCGGCAACGTGAAGCCCGAGGAGGTGCAGGAAGCGGCGGCCCGCATCGTCGACGAGACCGACCGCATCGTGGCCCGGCTCGACGAGTTCATGCTGCTCAGCCGTCCTTCCCGCCCCAACAAGGCCGAGTTCGACCTGAAGGAGCTGCTCGAGGACCTGGCGGGCCTGATCCGGCTCGAGCTCGCCCCCCGCAACGCCGCGCTCGCCGTGACGGGGGATGCCGTGCGCGTCACGGCCGACCGCGAGCAGGTGCGCCGGCTCTTCATGAATCTGCTCGTCAACGCCGCCGATGCCCTCGGGGAGGACGGCCGGATCGAGGTCGCGCTCGACGCCGCCGGCCCCGGTGCCCGCGTCATGGTGACGGACAACGGCTGCGGTGTGCCCGAGTCGATCCGCGCCACCCTGTTCGAGCCCTACGTCACCGCGAAGGCGGGCGGCACGGGTCTCGGGCTGGCGATCGCCCGGCGCATTGCGGCCGAGCACGGCTGGCGCATTCGCTACGAGCCCGGCTCGCCGCACGGCACCCGCATCGTCGTGGAGGTACCGGCGTGAGTCCGGCAGCCCGCTCGATCGTGCTCGTGGTGGACGATGACGCCGGACTCCGGGCGATGCTTCGGGCGGTCCTGGCCGAGCAGGTCGACGGCGTGCTCGAGGCCAGTTGCGTCGCGGAGGGACTCGCGGCCGCGGCGCGCGCCGCCCCGCAGCTCATTCTCCTCGACATGCGCATGCCCGACGGGAGCGGCCTCGAGTTCCTGCGCGCGGCGGGGGACCGCGGCCTCTCCTCGCCGATCGTGGTGATCACGGCCTTTGCCGAGGTGGAGGACGCGGTCGAGGCGATGAAACTCGGCGCCGTCGATTACCTCACCAAGCCGATCGATCTCAACGTGCTCGAGACCTTGCTGGACCGCTTCGTGCGCCGCCGCGCCGCGACGGCCGAGCCGGACCATCCGCCGCTGCCCGCCGGAATCGTCTTCGTCTCCCCGCTCATGCGCCAGGTTCTCGCCGAGGTGACCGCCGCCGCCCGCAGCCCCGCGCCGGTGCTGCTCACCGGCGAATCGGGGACCGGCAAGGAGGTGCTGGCGGAGCTGCTGCACCGCTGGGGCGACCGGCCGAAGGGTCCGCTGGTCAGCGTCAACACCACCGCGCTGCCGGCCACCCTGATCGAGAGCGAGTTCTTCGGCCACGAGCGCGGCGCCTTCACCGGCGCGGACCGCCGCCGCGCCGGGCACTTCGAGCGCGCCTCGGGAGGCACGCTCTTCCTCGACGAGATCGGCGACCTTCCCCGCGAGCTCCAGCCGAAGCTCCTCCGGGCGCTCGAGACCGGCCGGATCCGCCGCCTCGGTGGCGAGGCCGAGATCTCCGTGGACGTCCGGCTGGTCTCCGCCACCAACCGCGACCTCGAAGCCGAGATCGCCGCCGGCCGCTTCCGGACGGACCTCTACTACCGGCTCGCCGTGTTCGGCATCGAGATCCCGCCGCTCCGCGAGCGTCCCGAGGACATCCTGCCGCTGGCGCATTCGCTGCTCGCCGCCGCGGGAGGCAACGCCCGCCACTTCGCGCCCGCCGCCGAGAAGTGCCTCACCGCCTACGCCTGGCCGGGCAACGTCCGCGAGCTCCGCAACAGCGTGCAGCGCGCGGCCATCCTGGCTCCGGGCGATCGTGTGCTCCCCGAGCACCTGCCGCCGGCGGTCCGCAACGCCGGCCACGAGGGACCGGCGTCCGCGCCCGGCTCCCCCCCACCGCGCGTGCTGGCCGAGATCGAGCGCGAGGCGATCCTCGCCGCCCTCGCTCGCTGCGGCGGCAACCGCACCCACGCGGCGAGAGCGCTGGGCATCTCGCGCCGGAAGCTCCTCTACCGGCTCAGGGAGTACGGTGTGGAGGCGTGATCCCGGCCGCGGCGAGAACTCCGTCGCTGCGGGCCGCCGGCTGTGCCTGCGCCATGGACAGCTCCGTCCCGGCCGGCTACAATCGGCCGGTGTTCCTGGATGTTCCAGGGGGTTCTTCTCGACGGCTTCTCGATGAAGGGAGAATCACCATGCGCTTCCTGCTTGCGTCTCTCACGCTGCTCGCACTCGTTACCGCTGCTCCGGCCGGCGAGATCGGCGTTCCGGACAACATTCCCACGAGCGGCGTGGCGAGCAACGCCATTCCGTTCCGGACCTCGTTCATGGGCGGGGAGGGGCGCTACCAGGCGCTCGTGCCGGCCTCGATGATGGGCGGCAAGGCCTTCCGGATCAACGAGCTGTCGTTCGCGCCCACCAGCATCTACACTCCGACGCCACTGGTAGCTCCGACGTTCGTGGTCACCTTTGCGCACCTCGGCTCCCTGCCGCTCAGTGCCACGTTCGCGAACAACCTCACCAAGGACGGCACCGTGGTCTTCAACGGTCCCGGGAACTACGTGGGGACCGCCAACACGTGGTCTCCGGTCGGGCTGACGCAGACGTTCCTCTACAACGGGGTGGACAACCTGGTCGTAGAAGTGAAGTACCTCGGTGGGACGGGTGGCTTTGATTGCTACCGCTGCGGCACCATCGAGCGCGCCTACACGACCGGGGCCGGCGCCTTTGCCAGTGCCACGGCGACCTCCTCCGGCGGCCTGGCGGCGCTGAAGATGCAGTTCAAGTACGATGACATCCAGCTCACCCTGTCGGGCTCGCCCAAGCCCGGCGGCAAGGTCACGCTCGATCTCTTCGCGGCCGCCGATGCAGGGCTGCCCTACCAGCTCGGCTCCTCGCTCGGGCTGGGGCCGATCGTGCTCGGCAGCCGGCAGATCGACCTGTCGCTGGACGACCTCCTGGTGCTGAGCGTCGGCAACCTGCTGCCGGCGGTGTTCGTGAACTACAGCGGCGTCCTCGATGCCTCCGGCAAGGCGCAGGCCGCCATCCAGATCCCGAACCTCCCGGTGCTGGTCGGGGTGCGCATGCATACCGCGTTCGTCACCGTGGACCCGCTGGCGCCGTTCGGCATCAAGTCGATCTCCGGCGCGGAGACGCTGACCATTCTCCCGTAGCGGCCCGGTTCCAGCGACCGGCGGCGACACGCGCCCCCCGGGGTCCCGCACCCCGCCCCCCGGGGGCGCCGCTGCCGGGTCGGCGCCGGGTCCATCCGGGATCGGGTAGCCGCGGCCCGCCCGGTCGGCCGGCGCATACTCCCGACCCGACCCACGTGCTATAGTTCAACCC
>JAFGQW010000247.1 GCA_016935485.1 Planctomycetota bacterium
ACGACCGCGGGCGCGGGCGCGCCGAAGGTCTCGGTGTGGGCGCGGTCGAGCATCTCGATCACGCGGAGGTTCTTCGCGCCGCACTCGAGCACGAGCTCGAGCATCGACGGGACGTCGAAGTTGACGTTGGTCATGGTCGCGAAGAGCGCCCGCTCCACGAACTCGTCGACCTCGGGATCGGTGGCGCCGAGGCGGCGCGCATGGTGGGCGTACGCGCACATGCCCTTCAGACCGTAGAGCAGCATCTCCTGGAGGGACTGCACGTCCTCGTCCTTGCCGCAGATGCCGGGGCTTACGTCGCAGCCGGTGCCGCTCTTGGCCTGCTCGCACTGATTGCAGAACATCCGTTCGCTCCTTTGTCTGGCACGGATCAGAGATCCGGGTCGCTCGACTTGCCGGGCCGCCGATGCGCCGCCCCGTGGCCGCGGCCGGCACCGCGCCGATACCGGGTTGCCGACAAGGTCTACTCCAAGCCGCAAGCCGCCCCTTGATCCGCGTCAAGCCGCCGCGGGATGGCGCCGACCGGCTCGGCCGGGGCCCTTCAGCGCCCGCAGCACCGCTTGTACTTCTTGCCGCTCCCGCAGGGGCAGGGGTCGTTCCGGCCCGGGGTGGGCGCGCGACTCCGCGGGTCGTCGGACCGCTTGGGCTCGGGGCTTGTCATCACAGGTTCACCGGTCGCCGCATCTGGCGCTGGACGGCGTCGAGGTCGAAGTGCTCCGGATCCCAGTCGCCGAACCAGACGCGCCGTTCGCGCAGCATCTCCTGGATCTCCTCGTCCTGGCGGGCAAGCTCCTCCTCGGTGATCCGCGCGGCCTCGAGACACTCGTAGTACCCGCGGACGCCGCCGCAGTCCTCCGGCGGAAAGGCCCGCGCGCCGGCAAGCAGGATGCGCCGCTTCGTGCCCGCACACTGCTGGAATCCAGTCAGCGTCACCCGGTGCTGCCAGCTGTCGCCGAAGTCGTACTCGTAGATCGCCGTGTCGCCGGTCTCCCGGAAGAACGTCTCCAGCGGGACTTCGGTCCCGACCGGAACCTCCTCGGCATCGTCCCAGGGCTCGTAATAGGGGGACACCGCGAGGTTCTCGCGGCTGTGCTCCGGCTGGAAAGCATAGAGGTGGTGGTCCAGCCAGCCGCAGGCCCTCTGGATCGTATCGTGAAGGTCATGGAAGGTGGCGTCGGCCCGCAGCAGGAACCGCCGCCAGATCGGCGGCTCCACATCCTCGAGCCTGACCTCGAACTCCATGTAGTGCGTATGAACCGGCATGTGCCTGCGCCCGGTGGTCGACGCCCGTGGCTGGCGTGCGTCGGCGGAGCGGGAAGGGAAGAAGGTCGCGCATCCGCCGGACTCGCCTCCGCGAGCGAACGGCGCAATTGCAGTGTAGTGCACCGCGGAAGTCAAGCTCCCCGCGCGGGAGCACCGCGGGCGACTCTCGGGGCGGCCGCGGCGCACCCGTGGGACGAAAAGAGACGCCGGCGAGGACGGGCCGCAGTCCGGGGTTACGGCACGGCCCGGTTGACTGCCGACAACTGCGGGGATACGCTGACCGGCAGACCAACGTGGTTCTTCGTGCGCTCCCTCCGCGGGGCAAGAACCGGGCGGCACGGCGGCGGCGCTCGTTGCCCCCGGACGCCAGGAATCCTCACGATGACCAGCGTCATCAAGGTCCTTGTCGTCGTTGCCGTACTGGCCGGCATCCTGCTCCTCCTCCGGTTCCTGCCCCAGGATGCGGCCCTGCCTGACGTGCCGGAGCCGACCGCCGAAGCGACTGCTGGCGCAGCGCTGCCCGAGGCCGGCGCGAGCGCACCCGTCGAGGAGCGCGCTGTTCCTGCGGCGGCGCCCGCGCCGGAACCGGCGAGGCCCGGTCCGGAGAGCGGACCGGCAGTGCGGGGCAGCGTGTGGTCGCAGCACGGAGCGCCGATTGCCGGCGCCACGGTCCGCGCGTACGACCCTCTCGTGAACCGCGAGGCGCTCGTGGTGCCGCTGGCCGAGACGCGGACGGACTCGAGCGGCGCGTTCGCCTTCGCTGACGAAGGCCGCGGTCGCTCGTCTCTGTTGCTCGAGGCGTCCGCACCAGGCTTCTACTCCGCGCGCGCGGCGTGTCCGGTCGGTGAGCAGGTCCACTTCCAGCTCGGAAAGCCCGGGGCGCTCGTGGGCCGCGTGACGCAGGGGGACGCTCCGGTGGCGGATGCGCGGATCCAGGTCAGATCCTGCGAAGGTGCGGGGCTGCCGCAGTCGTGCCGCACCGATGCCGACGGCCGCTATCGCCTCGACCGTCTCCGGCCTGGCCTCCATTGGCTTTGCCTATCGCGTGAGGACTACGGCCGCATCCAGATCGAGGCCGGGGAAGAGACCCGGGTGGACCTTGCAGTCGAGGCGCAGGAGTTCGTGAACGCGACCGGTCTGGTGACCACCACGACCGACGCGAAACCGATCCCCGACGTCGAGGTCGTCCTGGCGGCGGGCATCCTCGAGAGGACCGTGCGAACGGATGCGGCCGGGCAGTTCCGGTTCGAGCGCGTCCCGGCTAAGCATCGCCTCCACGTGCAGCCTCCACGGTTGTGTATCGGGGACGTGGCGTATCGGCACACGGGAATGCCGTCCCGCGAATCGAGCGGCTCGGAGCGGCGCTACCGCATCGAATACGAGCCCGGTGTCCTCATCCGCGGTACCGTGCTGGGACCGGACGCCGTGCCGGTGGCCGGCGCGAGAGTCGCGGTCGTGACCTCGATCGGGTGTTTCTATCCCACGGCCGAGACCACCGACGATCAGGGACGGTTCGAGCTGATCGGCCATTTCGACGAGGCCGGCGACGCTGCAGTGCAGATCATGGTTCTCGAGGAGGGGCACAACCCGCGCGGCCTCTTCACCCGGCAGATGAAACTCGCGCCGGGTGAACGGCTGGATGACCTCGTGCTGCAGCTCGAGCGCGGCGGCACCGTGTCGGGCCGGATCCGGGAAGAGGCAGGCGGACCCGCCGCCTGCGCGTGGGTCGGTCTCCGCTCGGTCGGCACGGAATCCAAGAGCTACCACGGCGCTCGTGCCGGTCAGGACGGTGGCTACTGCATGGAAAACGTCCCGGCCGGCCGGTACACGCTCTCCGCGAGCATGTGCGGCCGCCCGTCGTACCAGTCCGCCGAGGTGGTGGAGGTTCGTGCGGGCGCGCGCATTGACGGACGGGACGTGACTCTTCCTGCCGGTGCTGTCCTGGCCGGGAGAGTCGAGGACTCCGAAGGTCGACCCCTCGTCGAGGCGGAGGTGCAGGCCCGTCCGGTGACGCCTGCTGCAGAACGCCCGAGGCCAAGCTGGATCCGGGCGCGCCTGGAGCCTGGGGGCCGGTTCCGGCTCGACGGTCTGGCCCAGGGGACGTACTGCCTGGAGGGCTCGGCGCCGGGGTATGAGACCCAGGAACAGACGGCGTCCGCGGGAGACTGCGATCTCGTGCTCCGGTTACAGAGGCCACCGCGCGTCACGGGCCGCGTGCTGATTCTGCCCGGCGGCGCGCCCGCGACGGCGTTTCGCCTCTCGCTCCTCAAGTCCGGCGAGCTGCGTCCATCCGCGTTCCAGTTCCTCGATGCGGCGGGGCGCTTCAGCCTGCCGGGCCTCGAAGAAGGGGACTACGAGCTCGAGGCCTCGGTCGCGAAGGACGGCGGGCTCTTCCTGGGCCGCACGAGCTTCCACATGCCCGCCGGCACCTCCCCGCCGTTCCAGGAGGTCCGGGTGGAGCGCACCCGATCGGTCCACGGGCTCGTGCAGGATCCCGACGGGCTGCCGGTGCCGGACGCGCGGATCGTCCTGCTCCTCGAGGGGCGCTCCCTGGAGGACCCGCTCCACGCGACGGAGACCGATCGCCGCGGCCGCTACGCCTTTCCCGAGATTTCGCCCGGTGCGTACCTCGTGCGCGCCGCCCACCCCGAGTGGGTCGAGACCTCACGGCCGGTCTTCGTCGGATCCGGCCCGATCGCTCCGGTCGACCTCGTGCTGGAGCGGACCGG
>JAFGQW010000037.1 GCA_016935485.1 Planctomycetota bacterium
CCGCCGCCCCGGCCACGATGAACCCGCGCCGCGTCACCTCCCGGCGGCGCCGCTGCCGGAACTCGCGGACGTCGTCCTCGTCGGGCGAAGGTCCCCCATCTGCGAAAACTCGCTTTTTCGCATGCCAACGATTTCGGCCGCCGGGATGCTCCAGATGCGAAATCCGCTGAGGCCCGAGAGATCCGCCGTCATCGAGAAGGCGCCGTTCCAGACGAGGTACACCGCGTGGCTGAAGCGTAACCGTCCGACGGTCCCGTCTCGCTGCGGCGTTGCCGCGCTCGCCGCGATCCTCCATCCTGTCGCCCAGGAAGGAGGGACCCCATGCGGTTACCCCAGAGACAGCGGCGGCGACACCGTCCGCAGGCCGAGATTGTGCGGCTGGTGGACGCCTACCAGGAGAGCGGCCTGACCCAGCGGGCCTTTGCCCAGCGCCACGGGCTGGCGCCCGCCACCCTCAGCCACTGGCTGCAGCGACGCCCGCCGGCGAAGCGGAGCGCGCCGCCGCCGGCGCGGCCGGCGTTCCCGGCGCTCGTGCCGGTCACGGTGGTGGACCCGCCGCTCGCGCCGCCGGCGCCGTTCGAGGTCGTGCTGCCGAACGGACGGGCGATCCGCGTGGCACCGGGCTTTGATGCTGCGGCGTTGCGCCAGCTCCTCGGGGTGGTGGAGGACTGATGCTCACGATCACGACGCGCACGGAGATCTTCCTGGTGGTGGGCGGTACGGATATGCGGAAGTCCTTCAACGGGCTGGCGGCCATCGTGCAGAACCACCTCGGGGACGATCCACTCTCGGGGCGGGTGTTCGTCTTCTGCAACCGCAAGCACAACCGGATCAAGTTGCTGTTTTGGGAACGCGCCGGGCTGTGGGTGTGTGCGAAGCGCCTGGAGCGGGGCACGTTTGCGTGGCCGACGACGGCCGAGAAGGCGATCGCGCTCACCACGGAGGAGCTCACGCTGCTGCTCGGCGGCATCGATCTCGTGCACACACGGCGGCGGCCGTGGTATGAGCCGCGGCGTCCCGATCCGACGTGGCGAAAAAAATGCGAAGAAAATCTGTTACGTTCCACACAAAGGAGTTGACAGCCCTCGCCCGCGCGATATCTTGCGCAGCATGATCGCGGTGCTGGAACAAGAAAACGCCGAGCTCCGAGCGGAGAACGCGCGGCTTACCGCCCGCAACGAGGAGCTCGAAGCCGAGCAGCGCCGGCTGCAGTTGCGGATCGATGGACTGCTGCAGCGCCTCTTCGGCCGTCGCTCCGAGCGGTTTGTGAATCCCAACCAGGGCGAGCTGTTCGAGGACATCGCCGCGCTCTCGGCGGAAGCCAAGGCCGAGATCGAGGCGCGGCTCGGGGGGGAAGACCCCGCGGAGGAGACGCGCAAGCGCTCCCGGCATAAGGGCCGCCGGCGGTTGCCGAAGAACCTGCCCCGGGAGGAGGTCCACCTGGATCTTCCCGCGGCGGAGAAGATCTGTCCCCACGGGCATTCGTGGGAGAAGTTCGGGGAAGACCGCACCGAGGAGCTGGACATCATTCCCGCGCAGATCTTCGTGCGCGAGTTCGTGCGGCCGAAGTACCACAACCCCGCGTGCGACCATCCGGAGTGCCAGGGGGTGAAGATGCCGCCGCTGCCGGTGCGGCCGATCGAGCAGGGGCGGCCGGCGCCGGGGCTGCTGGCCGACATTGCCGTGTCCAAGTATGGCGATCATCTGCCGATTTACCGGCAAGAGCAGATCTTCGCGCGCCACGGCGTGGCGATCCCCCGCTCGACGATGGGCGGGTGGACGACGGCGCTCGGGCGCCTGCTCCTGGTCATCTACCTGGCGATGAAGGAGGGGCTGCTGAAGCAGCGCTACCTCCAGGCGGACGAGACGACGATCCGCGTGCAAGGGATGAAGCCCGGCAAGATGCACACGGGCTACCTCTGGGGCTACGGGGTGCCGTGGGGCGAGGTGGTGTACGAGTTCGCACTCGATCGCTCGGGGGAGCGCCCGCTGAAATTCCTCCAAGGCTTCGCGGGACACCTACTCCAGACGGATGCGTACGCCGGGTACAACGAGTTCGTCCGCCGACAAGACGGCCGGGTGGTGCGGCTCGGATGTTGGGCGCATGTGCGGCGGAAGATCTACGAGGCGCTGGGCGAAGCGCCGGAACGAGCGCAGATCCTGCTGGCCGCGATCCAGCGGCTCTACCGGATCGAGCGCGAGATCCACGGGCTCGATCCCGAGACGCGGGCACGCGTACGCCAGGACCAGGCGCGGCCGATTCTCGTCGACCTGAAGGCGCTGCTGGAGGCCTACCAGGCCGAGGCGCTCCCGGAGAGTCTGCTCGGCCGGGCGATCGCGTACGCCCTGGGGGAGTGGCCGCAGTTGGAGCGCTACGTCGAGTACGGCGAGGCGGAGATCGACAACAACTCGATCGAGCATACGCTGCGCCCCGTGGCGGTGGGACGCAAGAATTACCTATTCGTTGGCAGCCCCCAGGGCGGCGAGGCAGCCGCCGTGCTCTACAGTCTGATCACGACGTGCAAGCGGCTCGGCATCAACCCCTGGGTGTACCTGAAGGACGTGATCGAGCGCGTGGCCAGCCACCCCATGGCGCGCATCGCGGAGCTGACGCCCCGCGGCTGGAAGGAAGCCCGCGACCGGGCCGCCGGTCCGGCGGCGACCGCGTAGCGCGCGCCCACCGCGTCCTTGCGCAGCGCCTGTCCCACGCTCCCCGCTTTCTGCGTTCTCCCGGTCGTCGCTACGTCCCAGCCAGTCCGGCGCTCATCCCCAGGGTCCGTTCGAGCCCGCAGCGGCCGCCAGGCCCGGTGCGGCCGGGCGCGCCGAGCGCCGGTGTCCTGCTCGACGCGGTGTTCTCTACGGGCGGAAACCGCCGGGCCTCGGCCACGGCGTGCCTCGCCGCCCGTCCACGGCCACGGCGCCCGCCGCGCGCAAATCTCAGGCCGCTACCGGCCCGGGCCGCCCCTGGGACCGTCGGACGGTTAC
>JAFGQW010000038.1 GCA_016935485.1 Planctomycetota bacterium
CGGCCCACCTTGCCGTCCTCGTCGAGGAGCACCGGGTAACGCATCGCGTACTTCTTGGCGTACTTGCGGTTGGTCTTGAGCCCCGCCCCGTCCTTGTCCGGCGCGGTGGAGTTGATGGCAAGCCAGACCACCTTGTTCTTCGAGATATGCCTGTCGGGAAGCTTGCGCAGCAGCCCCTTGGGCCCGTGCGCGGTCTCGACCGAGGGGCACGCCGGGTTGAACCACTCCAGGACGACGATCTTGCCCTTGGACTTGGTGAGCGATACGTCCTTCTCGAGGAGGTCCTTCAGCGTGAAGTCCGGAGCCGGCTTGCCGAGCTCGGCCTTCTTCGGGGCGGTCTCCTGCGCCGGCGTGCCGCCGCCAAGCAGCAGCACCGCCGCCAGCACCGCCAGTGACCATCGGTTCATGCGCGCGTTCCTTTCCAGCCGCAAAGCGCCGCGCCGCCGTCCATTCACGCCGTGTCCGTCGGACCCGGCGCCCTGGGTGGGGTTTTCCCGGCGCTCCGGGGCGATTCCTTTCGCACCTTGAGATCGAACGTTCGGTAATCCGGGCGCACGGGGCTCAGCCCGAAAGTGCGCCGGAGCGCGCCCCGCGGACAGACCTTGATGCAGTCGCCGCAGAGGATGCAGTCCGGCCCCCCCACCTCGCGCGTCGGGTCGATGTCCACCGGGCACGCCTCGATGCACACCCCGCAGCCGCCGCATTTCGACTGGTCGAAGGTCATCCCCGACAGCGACACGCGGCCGAGCAGCGCATACGTCGCCCCGAGCGGGCAGAACAGGCGGCAGAAGGGCCGCGACACGAAAACCATCAGGCCGAGGAAGAACGCGGCGATGCCGAGCTTCAGCGCGCTGTCCGAGAGCTTCTGTCCCCACGAGTGGTCCTGGTCGGCGACCAGCTTCGGGACCGTCGCCTCCAGCGCCCCCACCGGGCAGAGCTTGCAGTAGTAGAGGTCGTGGCGCGGATGCTGCTCGACCCGGGCCTGCGGAGAATCGGTGAACAGGACGTGGGTCTCCCGGGTATCGGCGATCTGAAACGGAGGCAGCGCGAGGGTGGCGCCCGGCGGGATCACCACGCCCGGGAACACCTGCCGCACGCGGTCGGTCTCGGGACCGAGCGCCTCCCCCTCGGCGGTCGGCCGGTCGTGGCAGATAATCTCGACGACCGGATCCGCGACGGGCTTCTCGCCCACGTTGGTCACCGTCACCCGGACCTCGAGCTGCGACTCCTCGGTGGCGGTTTCCTCGGTCAGATCACACTGCTCCTGCCCTTCTTCCTTCTCGGCCCGTTTCAGCCACTCCTCGTAGCTCTCCCCGTCGTCGTCCTCGTCGGCCCCCTCACCGGGAGCGGTGAACTCGGCCTGGTCGATCCGCAGGTAGCCCTCCTGCTCGAAACCCAGCGCGAAGGGCAGCGCGAAGACCAGCAGGGCCAGAGCGCCGTACTTGAAGTGCCGCGTGAATCGCGGCAGCTTGAACTTGCGACTCGGAATCCGGTGCACCAGCTCCTGGAAGAGCCCGAAGGGGCACACGAAGGCGCAGATCAGCCGCCCGGCCACCGCCCCGACCGCGAAGATCGAGGCGATCGCCAGTGCGGGCAGGACGTGGAGCGCCGAGCCGAAGGTGGCCACCCCCACCGGGCAGGCGGACGTGGCCCACGGACAGCCGTGGCAGTTGAAGCCCGGCGTGCAGACCGACCGGAGCTGGAGCCCGAAGAGGTTGAGGTTCATCAACCCGGCGGACAGCACCACCGTGTAGTTGCGCACAAGGGCAAAGAACCCGAGCTTCTTCTTCCAGGCCGGGCGCTTGCTACGGGCCACCATGCACTCCATCCACCGGGATCGCGCGTCCCGAACGCGACGCGCGTGCGGCCGCACTCCGCGCCAGCGCAGGGGCGGGATGGGCGACGCTCCGCATCGCCCGCCGAGCTGCGCCTATCAGGTAGGGCACTCTTTCTTCACGTCCAGCGCCAGGCCCGCCTCCGCGGAGACCGGGCCGAGGCTGTAGACGTCGTACAGCACGCCGTCGACCCGGAGGAGCCCGTCGACTGTGGCCACCTCGGTGAAGGCCAGCCCGTCGAGCACCTCCACTTCCGGCGCGCCGGCGAGCGGCGCCTCACCCTTGGCCGCGAGCGGCCGCACCTCGTGCCGCTCGTAGCGCAAGGCGCCGGCCAGCAGAACCAGGCACCCGATCAGGAAGGCAAGTCGCAGGCTCTTCACGCGTGCTTCTATCCTCCTCCTCCTCCTCCGTCGGCGGGCGCGCCCGGCCGCGGGTCCCCGATGCGCACGCGGCCGTTCGCGACACGGCGGGTGATTCCCTCGGCGTCGTACGCCTCCAGCAGGGCCTCCGCCATGTTGCGGCTCACGCCCGTCGCCTCGCGAAACGCCCCGATGTCGACGACGCCCCGGTCGGCGAAGAGGCCGAGCAATTGCGCGCGAAAACCATCAAAAAGAGAATAGAGCAGCAGGTTGGTGCGGACAACCTTCACCTTGCGCTCCTCGGCGAGCACCCGGCAGAGCACGCGCATATCGGCCTCGGAGACTCCGATATCCCGCATCAGGTCGCCGCGCGCCGGCGGCCGGGGACCGGCGGCCTCCACGGCCGCGAGGATCTTCTCCCGCAGGCGCGCCTGCTGCTGCGTGAGGATCGGCCGGTACGCGCCGACCGCGAGCCGGTCCTGGCGCACGACGAGGTCCGGATCCTCGGCGCACACCACCTCGGCGAGGCGGGAGTAGCTGTCCGTCTCGAGACCGAACACCTTGACCACCTGTGCGGCCTCCATGCCCAGCGAGTGGCGGTTGTCCTCGTGATAGGCCCGCAAGACCGCCTTCAGCTCGGCCGCCGTCTCGCGGGCGCGCGCGCGCACCAGCCACGCGCCCCCGCCGAGCGGGACGAGCTCCCCGGCCGCCTGCTTGGCGTCGATCAGCCGCGCCGCCGCTTCCGGCACGCGCTGCGTGAGGCGAACCAGCTCGGCGTGGAAGAGGATGCCGGACGGTCCGAGCAGCAGCTCCGACAGGAAGCAATCCCCCGCCTCCGCCGCCCGGCGAGCCTGCTCGAGGCGGTCGGCCACGTGGGGAGACCGCCAGCTGAGCTTGGTGCGGCCCCGGGCGGCGAGCACCGTGCCGCCGCCCACGGTGTCGGCCGGGGCGGGGCTGCGCACGATGTAGCGGTCCCCGGCCGCGACGACGAGCGGCTCCTGCAGGACGAGCTGCGCGAACGCCTCCCGCCCCGGCGCGAGCCGGTCCACGTCGATGAGCCGGAGTCCCGCCGACACCACGGCGGTCCCGGTGTGAAACCGCACCTCCGTGCGGCGCTTGAGCGTGCAGTCGCGGCTGACGTTGCGCAGCCGCGCAACCACCGCGTCGGTCGGCTGGTAGCTCCCGGCCGTCGCCACCGTCATCCCGCGGTGCACCGCCGCCAGCTCGATGTTGCGCAGGTTGAGGGCGCCGCAGACGTTGGCCTCCACCTGGTCCGCCTCGAGCTGGTAGGACTGGATGAAGCGCACGCCGCTCTTCTGGCCCCCGGGCAGCAGCTCCACCTCCTCGCCCACGTGGACCGCCCCCGCGCACGGAATCCCGGTCACGACCGTGCCGTAGCCCTTGCTCGAGAACGCGCGCTCGATGTTCATCCGGAACGAACGGTCCGACGGCGCGCGCGCGCGCACGTCGGCGATCATCCGGTCGAGCGCCTCCCGCACCGCGGCGAGGCCGTCGAGGGTCTCGTTCGAGACGCCGAGCACCGGCGCGCCGGCAAAGCCCATGTGCGCCAGGAAGTCAGCGACATCCTGCTTGACGAGCTCGAGGAGCTCGGCGTCCACGAGATCGATCTTGGTGACGACCGCGAGCACGCGGGGCGTGCGCAGCAGCTTGACGATCTGCATGTGCTCGATCGTCTGCGGCATGATGCCGTCGTCGGCCGCCACGACCAGGAGCACGATGTCCATGGAAGCGGCGCCGGCCACCATGTTGCGGATGAACGTCTCGTGGCCGGGCACGTCCACGACGCCGGCCAGGCGAAGCCCCGGGAAGCGGCAGGCCGCGAACCCGAGGTTGATGCTCATGCCGCGCGCCTTCTCCTCCGCGAGACGGTCCGTCTCGCAGCCGGTGAGGTTGCGGACGAGCGCGGTCTTGCCGTGGTCGACGTGGCCGGCGGTGCCGATCATCACCGGCAGGATGTGCGCCTGGGCCTTGACCTTCGGCATGAGTCCTCCTCCGGGGGCCGTGCTCCGCACCCGCGCCTGACGACCCGCCGATGCATACCACCCGCGACCGGGGCTTTCAAGCCGGGCCGCGGCCGGCGGCAACGCGGGCGTCCGAAGTCTGTCACGGAACTGCAAAAAGTTTGTCGCGCCTGGCGCGCGCTCGGAGCGCGGCGCTCTAACCGCATTGCAGGAAGTGCCTTACGAGGCTCCACAGGGTCTGCGGCGCGACGCGGTTCCCCTCCAAAAAAAACGCGCGCCGGACTGTCGCAGAGCCGGGCTTGATTTATAATCATTGCAGTGCGTCGCTGGGCGCACCCGAAGAATGAAGAGGCTCGGCGCGGAGTCCGAGCGAGGTTTTCGTTCAGCAAGGTTCACCAAGGAGAGGCTCGAGACATGAAGAAGGTCGCATTGCTCTCGGCATGTGCGGTCATCGTCGCGCTGATGACCGCGGAAGCATTCGGCCGCGGCTGAGGCGGCGGCGGATGCGGTGGTGGCGGCGGCCGTCCGGGAGGCGGCAGCAAGGCGAGTAGCAGCAGCAGTACCAAGACTCCTTTGACCGCACAGACGTTCAAGAAGGCGGGTGTGGACCAGTCCTTCTCCTGGAACACGACCGTGCCGATCAAGGAGCGCCCGATCCTTCTCTATCTCTTCGACAGCGCCACGCCCACGGGGAAGAACTTCGACGCCGCCAAGGAGTACGAGGTCAAGGTCTTCCCGGATCGCAAGGTGGTCCAGCTCTCGGAGCACTTCATCTGCGAGAAGGTCTGCTTCAAGAACGAGCTCACCCGCTCGTACAAGGGGCGCGAGGTCCTGGACGCCTTCAAGCGCGAGGCGAACAAGGTCCCGCTGAAGGACCGGACCACTCAGGTGATCTTCCTCAGCTGGAACGGCGAGGTCCTTTGCGAGGTGAAGTCGGTGCAGTCCTCCGGCCGGTTCGAGCAGTACATGAAGCTCGCGCTCCAGAGGAACGCCAAGGCGCTGGCGGAAGCCGCGGAAGCCGAGAAAGGAAAAGTCAGCGCCAAGAGCTGAGTCGCAAGCAACCGAGTATCTTCTTCGAGATCTTCTCAGGTAGTTCGTGCCCCCGGCCGCCGGCAGCGGCAGTCGGGGGCGTGTCTGTACCGCGGCCTGCCTGGTGCGGTCGGTTGGCTCCGGGGGCAGACCGCGCCGCGCCTCAGAATGCCGGCCGTCCGAGCTCCCGCCACGCCACGCGCAGGATCCGCCGGACGCGCTTCTCGGCCGAGAAGAGCTCCTCGTCGTACGCCAGCGACTCGTCGAAGTGGAAGTCGATGTTTGCGACACCGACCACATTCCCCACGATCGCTCCGAGGAACATCCCGGAACCGTTGCAGGTCACGTTGTATGCCGGACCGTAGAAGGCGAGCTGAGACTGCGCGCCGCCGCCGAAGCTCGCCGTCGGCGTGCTCGGTGGGGCATAGGTCTCGGGAACGCGATACGGATGAGCAATGATCTCCAGATTCCCCGGTCGATTCGTCTGATTGACGATCGCGCCCCCCGCAAACGTCATGTTCCCCACGACGTAGATCTTGGTCTTGCCCGTCACCACGATCTGCGCGCCGCCGGTCACGGAAATCGAGGAGAAGAAGTAGGTGCCAGGATTCAACGTCAGCACCGTCTGTGCGGCCAGCGAGAGCGCCTTCGTGGTCGAATTGTAGCCGACGGGTCCCGTGGCACTCCAGTTCCCGTTCTGGTTGTTGTTGTAGGCCTCTACGAACCGCTCCAGCGGCGGGTCCGGCAACGTCATGGGTTCGGACAGCGGCTCCGACGAGCCGGTCAGCACCGTGTTCTTGTGGAAGGTGAACACGCCGTTCGGACCCGGGTAGGCGTCGCCGCGGATCTTCGCGTTCGGCCCGGCGTCGATGTCCCGGTTCGACGCCACCACCGCGTTGCCGTTGGCGAAGCTGCCCCAGGAATCGACGTTGACCGCCTGCGAGGCATAGGTGCCTTCTGAGGAGTCGTAGCTGTCCATCGTGAACGTGCCGGTGATCGTCAGATCATCCCTGGCGACGATGCCACGTTCCGTGTAGACGGAGACCGGCGAGGACACGATCACCTCGAGGTCGCGCTGGACGCCCCGGTGCCGTCCGTGGGCCTCGAGCCGATAGTAGTTCCGGCCGAGGTGCGTCGCGGTGACGGCATACTGGCCGCCGTTGGCCTGGCCGGCCACGTTGCCGATGCCGGCGGTGGCGTCCAGGTCGTTCTTCAGCTCGAGCTCGTGCATGGCGCGTGCCACGCCGGTATCGGCGATCGCGAGCGCCACCGCCGACCGTTGGTTCACCAGGATGCGGTCCATGTGGCCGAGCCCGGTGACGATCCCCGCCGAGCCGATCGCGAACACGACGATGAGCATGGCGAGAATCGGGATGACCGCCGCGCCCCGCTCGCCGCCGGCGGTCCGGAGGTCGGCGTCAGTTCTCCAGGGTGACATGGGTCGTCCTTTCCACGTGAATCCGGTCGCCCTTCGGATCGGTCGCGTCCGCACGGACGCGCACGCGAACGCTCCGCCCTTCGCGGTCGAAGGTGGCGTTCGTGAGGTGCTGGGCGAGCACGGTCGTGAACGCACTGGAGCTCCACCGGAGGGAACCGTCGCTGAAGAGGATCTGCATCTCGTCGCCGAAGCTCGGCCCCGTGGCAGGGTCAAAGCCGATCTGCGAACGATACCGGATGGACTGGGAAGACTCCGGGGCCTCGGGTACGTCCTGCAGGGTCTCCAGACCCGCACCACGCAGCTGGAAGGCCACCTGCTCGCCCGCGCGGCGGACCCTTTCCTCGAGGACCTCCTGGGTGGAGAGGTGCTGCTGGGCGGTCATGGTCGCCTGCATCGATCCGAGCGCCGGGATCAGTGCGATCACCAGCAGCGCCAGCGAGATCGCGACCTCCACCAGCGTGGCGCCGCTCTGGCCCGGGGCGCACTTCATGGCTTCACCTCCCTCGGGGTCAGCCAGGTCGCCAGTCGGAGCACCTGGTTACCCGACTTCCCGCGCCAGCGCACCTCGACGATCACGGGGAGATGGATGTAGGAGGTGTCCTTCGGCAGGTCGTCGATCAGGCCGTCGCCGTCGAGGTCGCACGGAAGGCCCATGGCTGGCTCGTCGAGGTCCTCGCGCAGCACGGGATCCGACGTCGACGCGCTGACGGGCGGACTGCCGACCGGAAAACGAATGCGCCCGGGCAGACCGTCCGGGTCGCCTTCGACGGCACTCAGACCGGGAACCTCGAAGTGCGGTCCGGGAGTGCTGGGCGGGTCATTGGCGGTCGACCCGTCGAAAGCCGCGAACACGGTGCGGAAGTCGTGGTTCCTCAAGATCTCGATCTGCTGCTGCGCCGCACCGAGCGCGAGTCTCAGCTCCCGGTTGAACTGCGACTGGTTGTAATGGCTGATCGTCAGGGCTCCCTGGGCTAATAGCCCGATCGTGAGCACGGTGAAACTGACCACCAGCTCGACCAGAGAGAACCCGCCGCACGCGCCGCGCGAGCGCCGGCCCCCCTCCGGCCTTCCGGCGAGGATTTCGCTGCACATCGCCTTTGCCTCACGAGCAGTCTCTGTGTTCTCACCCCGGACGCACGGCTGCCGCTTCTCCTCCTTCGGACCTCTTGGCTCCAGACTTTACACAATCGCTATATTTTATATATTTTAGCCGCTTCGGGAACTCGGCGTGTGCCCGAGACGAACGCGGGCAGCCCTCTCCGACAAGTCGCCTGCAGAGTCTCGCTCCGGGACCTGCCTCCGGACTTCAACACCCTTGCGCGCCCGCTTCGAGACGTTCGTGTCACGACTCGACAACCCGGTCGCGCGAGCCGCGGCCATCGCGATCCTCTCCAGACGGCGCGCCACCGGCTGGAGGACTGGGATCGACGGCTGGAACGTGCGCTGATCGCACTCCTCGCAGACGAGTTCGCCGGCCGTGAGGCGCGACCGCTGGTCTACCGGCGCACGGCGACCGTGAACACGGCGTTGCTGGAGGAGGCGCGCAGCGCGAAGGTGGCGGACTGCGAGATCGTGCATGCGATCGGCGTCGCGCCGGACACCTGGGAATCCGCATCGATCAAGGAACCCGAGAAGGGAACGACGCGGTCGGGCGCGCCCGTTCCTCGATGACGCTGGCCTCGACGGTCCCCTTGCCGTGCACCGCAAACGAGCCTACCGGCATTCCCGGCGCGCGGAACGTCGTTCTTCCCATCCGGCTTCCCAGCGTCCCCTCGCTCATCGGGACGAAGCTCTCTCGGCGGGGCGCGTTGGCGCAGTCCGCAACGCGGTACGGCACCACCGCCGGCAGGTCGCTGACCTTCCACGGCATGTTCCGGTTCAGACGCCCGACCGTGCCGACCCGCCAGGGACCAACCGCCCAGAGCGTTCGCCAGCCCAGCATCTCGATCTTGGCCGGTCGCAAGGCGCCCGTGACCAAGGTCGTGACCCCGCCCCCGTTCCTCGCCGAAAGGCCGCCGCTGCTCGGACCATCCGTCCGCCCGACCCGTGCTTCCGCCTCGCCATCGGGCCGGCCTCGCCATCCGCCGGAAATGTCACGTTTCATTGGTTTCGGAGGATTGCTTTTGACGCCGGTCTCCGGATTCTGTTAGGATCGCGCGCCCAAGGCACAACGAAGAACATCGTGCCGCGGAGATGGGGCGGCATGAAACTCATCTTGAGGGAAGCCGCCGGGCGGCGCTCCCTTCTTCGTCGGGATTGGATCTGGCTTCCAATGCACCACAAGGAGCTTTCCAATGCCTAGCAAGGTTGGCAACGTGACGCTCACGGGGAAGCAGGGGGTGAACGAGACTCTGGTGGGAGAGGTCGCGGCCAAGCTCAAGGATTTCGGGAGCAAGTGCGCGGGTATCAAGTGCCTATGCGATGACGTGGATCCCGTGACAGTCGAGATCGAACACTCCAGGGACGCGGGGGTGACCAAGTACAGGGCGAAGAAGATCGCCGTCGGCGACCAGCAGACGGGTGGGGTGCAGGAGATCGCCGAAGCCGTCGTGTTCGAATTGCTGAACTGGGAGCAAGGCGATTTCTGCAAGGAGGGCCAGGATTCGATCGTGAAGTCCACCGCTCCCCTGGATGCGGGGAAAGACATCGCCCGCGACGAGGCGTGGGTCACCTATCTCCACGCCATGTTGATGAACGACCTGAAGAAGGCGGGGGTCGGACTCTCCCAGTCCGCGCAGGCGAATATGGCTGTGTGTGCAAACAAGTCCCCGAATCAGGTCGTGGCCGCCATGCTCTCCAGCCCGCATCAGAAGAATGCGGCAGGCACCGCGCAAGGCCTGCTCTCACACGAGATGTACATGTACGAGGCCATCAACAACCGCGCCGATGTCTTCACGGCGGCAGCCGTCGGCGCCGCTTCGTTGGTGGGCGGGTGGCTCCAGGAATTCGTGAAGAAGGTGGCCGAGGCCGTGGACATGGAGAACCACTGCACGGTCTACATCCGACTGCTGGACCTGATCGGAAAGTACGGCCAGGTGAAGCAGGGATATGCCTTCTCCCAGAGCATGAAGAACGTTGCGCCCAACCAGGACCTGACGCAGCTGAAGAAATCGATCGGCGCGCGGATCCTCGATGAGTTCAAGACGAAGACCAACACCGGAGCGCTGACGGCGAACCTGAAAGCCGTGAAGCTGCTCAACTGAGGACGTTCGTCCCCTTGCGCGTCACTCCTGCACCGGTCCGCGCCAGACGCTGCCCCCAAAGAAGGTGACGAAGAGGCGCCCGGGAGCCGACTTCCCGACGCCTCACGGCGCCGGAAGCGCTTCTGCATAGAAAGCGAGCGTCCCGTCCACCATCGCGTCCGCCGAGAAGCGCTCCAGCGCCACCTGACGCCCAGCTTCCCCCAGGTGGCGGCAGAGCGCCGGGTCGTCGCGCAGGCGGGACAGGCTTTCGACGATCCCCTCGACGGGGCGCTCGACCGGGAAGAAGAGCCCGCTTTGCTCATGTGCGATCATCTCGCGAAAGCCCCCGCTGTCGGCGAGAACCACCGGCGTGCCGGCCGCCATGGCTTCGACTGCCGCGAGACCGAACGGCTCGTCCAGGGACGCGAGCACGAAGGCATCGGACGCGGCGTGATAGCGGGCCGGTTCGTCACGGTACCCGAGCACGTGCACGCGGCCCAGTCCCGCCGCCCGGGCACGCAGGTCGTCGAGGTCGCCGTCCCCAACGAACACGGCCCGGATCCCGGCATCCGGACCGAGGCGAACCATGGCGTCAACCAGCGCGCCGGGGTTCTTCCGCGCGGTCACGCGCGACACGTAGGCAGCGACGAAACCGAGCCGCTCCGGCGCAATGCCGAGCTCCGCGGCCAGCGCGGCGCGGGCCGCAACTCGGTCCCTTCCAGCCGCGACGAAAGTCTCGAGCGGAATCCCCAGCGCGATGCGTCGGATGCGATCGGGGGGAATGATCGTCGAACCGCGGAGGTGGGATTCGACGTTCGCAGACGGGGCAATGACCCACTGGATGAGCCGCCGGTACAGCCACCGGTTGAGCGCGTGACGCCGGATCGCCTTGACGTTGTGCTTGGTGCGAACCCGCAGCACATCCGGCCGCTGGCGGAACGTCACCTGGCCGAGCCAGGTGTCCCAGGAGGCATTGGTATGCAGGACGTTGATACGCGCATCCCGGGCGATGCGACGCAGTCTCGACACGTCGGCGAGGTGGTGATGGAGACCGACCGACCGCGGATTGAAGTGCATGTCGTGCACCGGAATCCCGGCCGCGGTGAGCCGCTCGCCGAGGACCGAGCCGGCGCGGGTGGCCACGCACACCGCGACGCCGCGCCTGCGGTACCCGACAGCGAGTTCATGGATGTAGGCCGCCTCTCCACTCCAGCCGCGCTTCTTGTTGGTGAGTAGGACGGACAGCCCCTTCGCAACGCACGAATCCCGACCGCTTCTCACGGATCGCGACTCCTCGGTCATGGCGCACTCGAATCCAGCAGCGCCAGCAACGCGCGGATCCCCGGACAAAGACCTGGCGCGCCCAGCAGGACTCGAACCTGCGACATTCGGATTAGAAATCCGATGCTCTATCCGCCTGAGCTATGGGCGCGCCCGAGAGGGAACCAACCGCCGGGTAGATTCCGTCGCGGCCACAGTGTGGCCGCCCGGGGCCAAGCATAGCCCACCAGGCTGACGGCTGGAAGAGGCCGTGCCTGTCGCTACCGGAACCAGCCCCGGGAGACGGCGTGGCCGACCTTCCGCCGGAAACGCCAGCGGCGCCGGAGCGCCCCGGGAAGGCGCCGCAGGAACCCGAGGCATCCCACGAGGGTCGCGGGCTCGAAGACGAGCGCCCACCCGAGCAGCGCAAGCTGGCGGCCGACGATGCGCAGCGCGTCCGCAGAGACGAGCACGCGGACATGCTCGTTCTTCAGCAGGACGAGCAGCTGGTTGCGCGCCGAGAGCCGCCGCACGACCGGAGAGAGGGCCCGCCGGGCGCGGCGCAGCTCCGCAAGCGAGCGCCGCCGGCCGGGCGCGGAGCTCGCATACGGCGCGGCCCGCCGGTGTCGCGCCGTCGCCCCCGGCACGTGGAGCAGGCGCCAGCCGCGAAGCCTGAGCCGCCACGCCAGATCGACGTCTTCCTTGTACGCGAAGAACGACTCGTCCAGCACCTCCTCCCCCACCGCGACGTCCGCAAGCGCCTCCAGGCGGTGGAGCACCGCCGCGCCGCAAGGCGCGAAGGGCGCCGACGCGCCGGGGTCGTCGTACTGCCCGGAGTCCAACTCGCCCTGCCCCCGGTCGCGGAAATGCCGCGCTCGCGAGGCCACGATCCCGGCTCCGTCGAGCGTCCGCCCGTCAGGCCGCAGCAGCTTCCCGCCAGCCGAAGCGGCCCCCGGGTCCGCGTCGAGCGCCCCGACGAGCCGCTCCAGGTGATCCGGCGCGAGCACGACGTCCGGCGTGAGAAACAGCACGTACTGCGCACCGTCGGCGTGCGCGAGCGCCGCGCCCCGGTTCTGCGCCGCCGCGTACCCGCGATTGAGCGGGCTTTCGTAGAGTCTGACCTCCGGGAAGTGCGCGGCGACCACCTCCGCAGTCCCGTCCGTCGAGGCATTGTCGAAAACGCGAACGCACAGGGGCCGGAGCGTCTGCGCCGCGAGCGCCTCCAGGCAGGCGACGACGTCGGCCGCCGCGTTGAACGTGACCAGAGAGACCGACACGCCGGATCCCGCCATGGGCGCTCCTCGCCGGGAGTGAGACGACCCGGATTGTACGGGAGAAGACCCGGGCGGGTCGAGGCAGATGCGCCGGGGAGGGTGAACCGCGCCGGCGGACCGGCGGGAACGCGGGCCGCCGCGGCGTCACGCGCCCGACGGCGGCGTCTCCCAGACGACGGCGATCGCCCGGAGCGTGACGATGCGACGGGCGCCGCCGACGAGGTACGGATAGCCGCCGTACCAGCCCCAGCCCGGGCCGTCGCACGGCCCGAAGGACCATCCCCCGTAGACCCAGGAGCCAACGTCCTCCTGGACGAAGCCCACCCGCACGAGCTTGACCGCGTCGGCGCCCACCGCAGCCGCCTTGCGCACCAGCGCCGCCCGCAGCGCCTCCAGATCCTCGAGCCCCCCGCCCTCGACGAAGATCTCGCCGATCTCGCGGTGCGGGCGGTCCGGCTCGCCCCAGTAGAAGCCGACCGCCGCGCCGGGCTCCCGCGGCGCGAGCGGCGCGGCGCCGAACGGCAGGAATCCCGTCCGCACCCCCGCGCAGCCGCCCAGGAGAGCGGCCGCCACGAGGACGAGCCCGATTCGCATCGCGTCTCCTTCCCGGCGGTGGTTTCCCTCGTCTAACCTATAGTCTACCCTGGTGTGGTTCCGCGGCCAGCGCCCGCGGGGGCTGGCTCCCGGACCCAGCGGGAGCTTTCTTCTCGCGGTCGGCGCCGAAGAGGAACGCGCACCTTGGCCGCCCGCGGCCGGCGCCGTAGCGCCGAGCCCCCGGTTAGGAGTCTCTTCGTTGCCTCGCCCGTCCCTCTCCCGCCCGCTGCGCGCTGCCCTCGTGCTCGCCTTCCTCGCCACCTTCGCGGCGCTGAGTGTCCTGAGCCTCGCGCGGAAATCGATCACCACCGACGAGGTCCCGCACATCGCGGCCGGTTACTCGTGCTTGAAGACCGGCAGTTTCCGCATCAACCCCGAGCACCCGCCGCTCTCGAAGTCGCTCGCCGGTCTTGCGCTGCTCTTCCTCGACCCCGTTCTCGACACCGGGCACGAGACCTGGATCGACGCCGCCCAGGATCAGGGCATCGAGTTCGGGTTCCACTTCCACTTCGACACGCCCGAGAACCTCGCGCGCCACCGCACGCTGCTCTTCTGGGCGCGGCTGCCAATGGTGCTGGTCGGTCTCGTGTTCTGCCTCTACATGTACCTCCTCGCCCGCCTGCTCTACGGGCAGGCCGCCGCCTTCCTGGTGCTTGTGCTGGCGGCGCTGAGCCCAACGGTGATCGCGCACGCCCGCCTGGTCACGACCGACGTCACGCTGACCGCCTTCTGGGTGGGCGCGACCTACCACATGATCCGATTCCTGCGAAAGCCCAGCTGGATGCAGCTCCTCCTCTGCGGGCTCACGACCGGACTGGCCATGGCCGCCAAGTTCAGCGGCATCTTCGCGCTCGCGACAATCTGGTTCGTCGCCGCGGCCTCTTTCCTCGCGCGCGGCGGCCCCTGGAGCCGCCCCGCCGAGACCCGCCTCGGCGCGGATCTGGCGTGGCGCGCCGCCCGGTGGTGTCTCCACCTCGGCGTCCTCACCGCCATCGCGTTCGCCGTGGTCGCCGCGCTCTACTTCGGGCACGAGTTCGGCCGCTACTTCGAGGGCTTCGGCAAGGTCTTCGCGAACCACGACCCGCGCTACCGCGCCTTCTTCTTCGGCGGCCACTACGCGGGCATCATCTGGCCCTACTACGTGATGGCGCTGCTCGTGAAGCTGCCGCTCGGCACGCTCGTGCTCGCCGCGATCGGCTTCCTCTGGCGGCCGCGCACCGGCGAGCCCCTTACCTGGCGCGCGCGCCTGCTGCTCGGGCTCGCCGCCGCCGGCCCGGCCGTTGCGCTCGTCGCCCAGATCGCGTGGACGGACCGGCTGCCGGTGCCCGCGGCGCCGGCCACGAAGCTGCTGCTCCTCGCGGCGCTCGGCCTGTGGCTCGCGGGAGCGGCGGTCCTGCTCGCGCGTAAGCTCCGCCCGGGTCCGGCCTGGGTGGAGCGCCTGCTCCTGGTCGTGCCCGCGCTGCTGATCTTCGTGATCTCCACGATCTCCGGCAAGTACCTCGGCGTGCGCTACGTGCTGCCGTGCCTGCCACTGCTCCTGCTGCTGGCCGGACGGACGATGACGCTCTCCTGGACCCGCCGCCTGCCGGGCCGCCTGGTTCCCGTCGCGCTCGCGCTCGCCGTCGCGGTCTCGACCGTGCTCGGGTTTCCCCACTACCTCTCCTACTTCAACGAGGCCGTCGGCGGCCGCCGGGGCGGCGCGCACCTCCTCGACGACAGCAACATCGACTGGGGGCAGGACTGGATCGAAGTGGCGGAGTTCCAGCAGCACCACGGCATCGAGTCGCTGGGCTACTGGCCGCACAACCGCATCGACCCGTGCGCACCGTACGGCATCCGCGGCACCGTCGTCGAGGAGGAGGAGCTCTACCTGCCGCGCCCCGGCTGGTACGCCATCGGCGCGCACACCTTGAACCGCGACTACCTCTACAGCTACGACCGGCCGATCCGCTACGACTGGCTACGTCGCTACGAGCCGGTGGCGCTGGTGGGCGGCGCGACCTACGTGTTCCGGTTCTGGCTCGCCACGCCCGAGAGCCCGCCGCCGGCCGATTTCCGGGGCACCGTGTTCACGCCGCAGCAGCGCCGCGAGGAGGGCCTGGAGCGCCTCCAGCGCGCGCGCACCCTCCGGCCCGACTCCGCGGGCATCCACCAGCGGCTCGCTCGCCTGCTCGCCGAGATGGCGCGGCCCGAGGAGGCCCGGGCGTCCGTCGAGGCCTGCCTGGAGACGTCCGGCGCGACGGTCGAGCGCGCCCTCACGGTGATCGCCGCGATCGACATGCGGCAGCTCACCTGGATGACCGTCGCGGAGCGCAACCGGTTCCTGATGGCCCGCCACCCGCGGTTCCTCGAGCTTCACGACAGCTTCGTCGAGCTCCTGCTCGCCGCGGACACCGCGTGCACGCTTGTCGACCCGGATCTCGCGATCCGCTGCATCGAGAGCGCGCAGAGGGTCCTCGCGAGCCTCGAGCGCATCCCCCCCACGCTCGTCGGCCTGACCGGCTGGCCCAACCCGGTTCACGACCGCTACTTCACCACGCAGCTTCTCGCGATTGAGCACGCGCGCCGGCATGTGTTAAGAGGATCGGACGCGGATGCCCGGGCCGTGCGCGATCTGGCCGACGCCGCCAACCGGATGGCCCGGCAGATCGGGCTCCAGGACCGGCTCGATCCCGACCGGATCCTCGCGGAGCAACGCCGGGACCTCGGCCCCGCCGCCGCGCCGGAGAAGCCGTGATCCGCCGGGCCGCCTGAGGAACCGAGCGCCGATGGAACCGAAGACGCCGCACCTGATTCTCGGCACCGCAGGTCACATCGACCACGGCAAGACGAGCCTCGTCCGGGCGCTGACCGGCATCGAGACCGACTGGCTGCCGGAGGAGAAGGCGCGCGGCATGACGATCGACATCGGGATCGCCCACCTCGAGCTCACCGGCGGCACGCTGGGCGTGGTGGACGTCCCCGGCCACGAGCGGTTCGTGCGCACGATGGTCGCCGGCGCCTCCGGCATCGATCTGGCGCTGCTGGTGGTCGCGGCCGACGACGGCGTGATGCCGCAGACCCGCGAGCACCTCGAGATCGTGGGGCTGCTCGGGGTGCCGCACGCCGTGGTCGCGCTCAACAAGGCCGATCTGGTCGACCCGGCGCAGCTCGGCGCGGTCGAGCAAGAGATCCGCGCGCTGCTGCGGCCGGGCGCGTTTGCCGCCGCGCCGATCGTGCCCGTGAGCGCCGTCACCGGCGAGGGCTTGCCCGCGCTCCGGCGCGCCCTCGAGGAGGCGGTCGCGCGCGCCGAGAGCCGGCGCCGCGCGGCCTTCTTCCGGCTCCCGATCGACCGCATCTTCTCGATCCCGGGGCGCGGCACCGTGGTCACGGGCTCCATGCTCGGCGGCGCCGTCCACGTCGGCGATCGCGTGGAGCTCCTGCCCTCGCGCCAGGAGCTCCGGGTGCGCGGCCTGCAGACGCACAACCGCGACATCCAGGGGCTCGTGAGCGGGCAGCGGACGGCGGTGAACCTCGTGGGTCTCAAGAAGGAGGACGTCCACCGCGGCATGGAGCTGGCCGCGCCCGGCTACCTGACGCCGACGCATTGCCTGGACGTGGAGGCGAGCTGCCTGTCCTCCGCGCCCGCCGCCGGGCTCCGCTCCTTCGTCCGCGTGCGGCTCGGCCTCGGCACCAGCGAGGTGCTGGGCCGCCTCGTGATCCTCGAGGGCAAGCACCTGTCTCCGGGCGGCGGCGCGCTCTGCCAGCTCCGCCTCCACGAGCCCGTCGTGGCCGAATTCGGACAGCGCTTCATCCTCCGCGACGAGACGGCCGCCCGGACCGTCGGCGGCGGGCGCGTGCTGCGCCCGGTGGCGCGCCGCATCAGCCTCGGCCGCGCACCCGCGGAGTGCCAGACGCTCCGGCGGATCGCCGGCGCGGACGAGGCCGGCCGGATCGACCAGGTGCTGGCGGACGCCGGCACCGACTGGACGCCGGAGACCGCGGTGGCGGCACGCGCCGGCGCCACCATCGAGGTAGTGCGCCAGGCGATCGCCGCCCTGCTGAAGCGCGGGGTGCTCGTGCGCGTGCCCGGGCTGGACTACGCCGTGCACACCGGGGCGCTCGACGCGCTGGGAGAGCGGGTCTGCCGCTTCGTCAAGCGCTACCACGCCAGCAACCCGCAGCTTGTCGGCGTGGATCCGGGCCTGCTCGACCGCACCTTCCAGCGCGCCGCCCCCGCGGCGGTGCTCGAGGCCGCGCTCGCGCGCCTGAAGCAGCGCGGCGCGCTCGTCTCGAAGCTCGACCGGATGGTGGCGCTCAGCACCTTCCAGGTCGAGATGGGCGCGGGGCGGCGCAAGCTCTGGGAGCGCATCCGCCAGGAGCTCCTCGACGGCGGCTTCAAGCCCCCCACGGCCGACGGCCTGGTGGCGCTCATCGGCACCCGCCCCACCGCCATCAAGGAGATCCTCCAGCACGCCGAGGCGCAGGGCGATGTCGTGCAGGTGGACAAGGGCGTCTTCATTCCCGCCGAGACGATCCAACGCCTGAAGGACAAGATGCGCGAGTTTGAGGCGGCCCATGGCCCCTTCTCGGTCTCGGCGATCCGGGAGTACGTGGAGTCCACGCGCCGCTACATGGTCCCGCTCTGCGAGTACCTCGACCGCACCGGATTCACCTGCCGTCAGGGCGACCTGCGCACGGTGGTGGACGGAGCCTGAAGATGACGCAATCCGAGATCCGGCGACTGACCGACTACGCCGCCTGCGCCGGCTGAGCCGGCAAGGTCAGCATGGCCAAGATGGCGCAGGTCCTGTCGCCCCTCCAGCTCTACCGGCATCCGGATCTCCTCGTGGGCACCGGCACCAGCGACGATGCGGGCGTGTTCCGGCTGCGGGACGATCTCGCGCTGGTGCAGACCGTCGACTTCTTCCCGCCGCTGGTCGACGATCCGGTCATGTTCGGCCGCATCGCGGCTTCCAACAGCCTCAGCGACGTCTACGCCATGGGCGGCGAGCCCGTCACGGCGCTGAACATCGTCGGCTTCCCCGACGACCAGCTCGACCTCGAGATCCTCTCGGCCATCCTCCGGGGCGGCGC
>JAFGQW010000248.1 GCA_016935485.1 Planctomycetota bacterium
CTCCAGGTGCCCTGGGCCGCCGCCGGAATGCCGAAGGCAACGGCGGCGAGAGCCAGCAGTACGAACGACTTCATGGTGGTCCTCCTCGAGAGTGTCCTGCGAGTCCCTGATGCAAACACGATTCTACCGCCCGGGGCTTCGCCGCGCCAGAACCTGCCACGCCGCCCTGCCGCGCGGCCGCCTTGACGGCCATGCGTCGCCCGCCTATGCTGCGCGTGCTCCGAGCCGAACGGGAGGCGTGCCGCATGACCGCCGACGATCCCTTCCGGCGCCTGGACTACCGGCGCTTCGTGGCCTGGGGACCGCGCATCCGGCGCGAGCTGCCGTTTCTCCGCCGGACCTTCGGGGCGCCCGGAAAGAGGCCCCTGCTGGACATCGCGTGCGGCACCGGCGAGCACGCGCACGCGCTCGGCGAGGAGGGCTACCCGGTCGTCGGCCTCGACATCTCGCGTTCCATGCTCGAGAAAGCCCGCGAGGCCTATCCCGCGCTGGCGCTCGTGGCCGCGGACATGGCCTCGATGCCGTTCGCGTCGCCCCGGGTCTTCGGCGGCGCCCTGTGCCTCGGCAACTCGCTCGCCGCTCTGGACGCAGACGCGCGATACCAGGCCCTCTTCGCCACCCTCCGGCGCGTGCTCGCCGAGGGTGCGCCGCTGCTGCTCCAGATCCTGAACTACCGCCGCATCCTCGAGCAGGGCATCCGCCATCTGCCGCTCAACTTCCGGCCCGGGCCAGAGAGCGAGATCGTCTACCTCAGGATCCTCGATCCCATCGACGCCCGGCGGATCCGCTTCGAGGTGATCACGCTAGAGCGCCGCCCGCCCGCAGGCGAGAGCCGGATCGCGCAGGTCACCTCCCGCGTGATGCGGCCGCTCCAAGACGAGGAGCTTCGCGGGTTTCTCGCGGGCGCCGGCTTCGAGCGGATCGACTTCTTCGGTGACTACGAGGGGGCCGACTACCGTCCCCTCGAATCCGCCGACGTGATCGCCGTCGCGCGGTGAGTCCCGCAAGCGCAGACGTACCGGGACGCGCCACCCGTACTCCGCAGAAGAAGAGCAACACGAAGAACACGAAGCGAAGACGAAGAGCACGAAGAAGAGGAAGAGACGAAGAAACCCGGGAGCGCACGATCCGGCAGGCCAACTCCCCCCGCCGCCCCCGGAAAGTCGAGAACCCCACTGCGCCCCATCGCATTCTGCCCTATAATCGGGGCCGGAAACCACCGCCGTCAGGGAGAGCGAGATGGGCGAGTGGCTGGCGCTGATCCTCGGCGTGGCCGTCGGGTTCGCGGTGCGGTCCATCCTCGTGCACAGGACCCCGCCCCGCCCGCCGCAAACGCCGGAAGAGCCGGCGGCGGACGGCCGGCGGCGGCTGTATCAGGTGGCCGAGGAGATTGGCCGCTACTTCCAGCAGACGGCCCACCCCTCGGACCTGCTCCGCCACGAGGTCTTCGAGCAAGGCGTGGCCCTGCTCCGCGCCGGAGAGTTCTCGACCGACGAGCTCCTCGCCTACGCCACCGGGGACAACCAGCCCATCGCCTGCATGGCGCTCGAGGCTCTGGCGCGTCGCGATGACGACGCAGACGTGGTCGACCGCATCTTCGCGTTGCTCAACGGCGTGCCTTACTGGGCGCGGTTCTTCGCGCTGCGGGTGCTCGACACGCGGGTCAAGCCGCCGGTGGTCGCCCGCCTCCTGCTCGGCATCGACGAGTCCTGGTCCAGCGGTCTTGCGCTGCAGCTGCTCGGCGACTTCGTGCGCCGCCGCCTCGACGCCGGGGAACCGCCCACGGTGGCGAACTGGCCCGACGCGCTGGTCGAGTCCCACGTCGACTTCCTGGAGCGGTTCCTCGACCAGCTGGGTCTCGAGGCCGCGCGCCCACTGCTCGCCGAGCTCCGCGCCTGGCGGCGCCGCCGGCTCAATCTCGGTTTCCTCCGCTCGTGCGGGCGGCTCCTCGAGGAGAGCGCGGCCGCCGACCCGGGCATCGTGATGCAGGACGTCCTGCTGGAACGCGTCGCCACGATCGGGCGCGCCCTGAAGAAGCGGCCGCCACGTTCGGTGCTCGTGACCGGCGCGGACGGGGTCGGCAAGAAGACGATCGTGCAGACACTCGCCCGGCGCCTCATCGCCGAGGGCTGGACTCTCTTCCAGGCCGGCGCCGCCGAGCTCAAAGCTGGCCAGATCTGGATCGGGCAGCTCGAGGAGCGCCTGCAGAACCTGCTCGCCAACCTGCGCGGCAAGGACAAGGTGCTCTGGGTCGTCCCATCCTTCCAGGAGCTGGTGTGGGCCGGCCGCCACCAGTACAGCCAGATCAGCATCCTGGACACGATCCTGCCGTTCCTGGAGAGCGGGGAGATCCGCGTGCTCGGCTGCATCGAGCCCGGCGGCCTGGAACACCTGCTGCAGACCAAACCCGGCTTGAAGAGCGTCATGGACGTGGTCGAGGTGGCGGCTCTCGGCGAGGCTCAGACCCTCGAGCTCGCCCGCGCGTGGATCGGCCGGCAGAGCCGCGAAGACCACCCGCCTCTCCTCGGCGAGAAGACGCTCCGCGAGGCCTTCCAGCTCGCACGCCAGTACCTGCTCGACCAGGCCAATCCAGGCGGCTTGCTCGATTTCCTCAAGCTCACGCTCCAGGCGCGCTCGCCGGAGCGGGGCGCCGGCGTCGATCCGCCCATCACGACCGATGAGCTCCTGGCCACGCTCAGCCGGCGGACCGGCCTGCCGCCCGCCATCCTCGACGAGCGCCTCGACCTCGATCTCGAGGCGCTGCGGGCCTTCTTCCACCAGCGGGTCATAGGTCAGCCCGAGGCGGCGAACTGCCTGGTGGAACGCGTCGCCATGATCAAGGCCGGCGTCACGGACCCGACGCGACCGCTGGGCGTATTCCTGTTCACCGGCCCCACGGGCACCGGCAAGACCGAGATCGCCAGGACGCTGGCCGAGTATCTGTTCGGATCGCCCGAGCGCATGATCCGGCTCGACATGAGCGAGTTCCAGACGGGTGACGCGCTCGCGCGCATCCTCGGCAGCCCCCTGCCGTCGAGCGAGCAGACGGCGCTGGTGAACCAGATTCGCAAGCAGCCCTTCAGTGTGCTGCTGCTGGACGAGTTCGAGAAGGCACACCCCAGCGTGTGGGACCTGTTCCTGCAAGTGTTCGACGACGGCCGCCTCACCGACCGGCAGGGTGCCACCGCCGACTTCCGCCACGCCATCGTCATCCTGACCTCGAACCTGGCAAGCGACCCCCGGCTCGCCGGGTCGATCGGCTTCCGTGCAGGCAGCGCGGCCGATGTGCCGACGCGCGAGGAGCTGGACCGGGTGCTGGCAACCGTGTTCCGCCGCGAGTTTCTGAACCGCCTCGACCGGGTCGTCCCCTTCCGGCCGCTCGGCCGCGCCGTCATGCGGGAGGTGCTGGCCAAAGAGCTCGACCGAGTGTTCCAGCGCCGCGGGCTGCGCAATCGCGAGTGGGCGGTGGAATGGGACGAGTCGGCGCTGGAGTTCCTTCTCAACCACGGTTTCTCCGCGGTCTACGGGGCGCGCCCGCTCCAGCGCGCGATCGAGCGCTATCTGCTCTCGCCACTGGCCATGACCATCGTCAATCACCAGGTCCCCGAGGGCGAGCAGTTCCTGTTCGTGCGCGCCGGAACCGCCGGCATCGAGGTCGCCTTTGTCGATCCGGACGCCGAGCCCGCGGCGCCAGAGGCCGAGCCCCTCCCGGCGTCAGACGCGGCGCGAACGCCGCAGCTCGAGGGCATCGTGATGGACGCGCACGGCAGCGCCACGGAGGTCGACTTCCTCGGCCAGGTCTACGAGGAGCTGCGTGCGGCGATCGAGGACGACGCCTGGAAGCAGGCCAAGGCGCGCGCGCTCGCCGCCATCTCGAACCCCGTGTTCTGGACTTCCTCCGAGCGGTTCGCCGTGCTCGGACGGGCCGAGTACATGGACCGGATCGAGGCCGGGGTGAAGACCGCGGGCTCGCTGCTGCAGCGCCTCGCGGGTCGGGAGCCGGGCAGCCGCCGGACCTTCGCTGCCGACATCGTGCGCCGGCTCGCGGAGCAGCTCTACCTGCTGCAGGCTGCAACCGAGGGATTGCGCGCCGCGGAGCCGCCCGACGCGTTCCTGCGCGTCACAGCGATCCACGCCACTGCCTCCGAAGCCGGCGCTGCCAATGCCTTCGCCACCCGGCTGGGTGCGATGTACCGCGCGTGGGCGGCGAAGCGCGGCATGACGCTCGAGGCGCTCGAAGAGGAAGGCGGCAGCGACGGCCGGCCGTACCGGTTCACGGCGGCCGTTTCCGGCTTCGCGGCCTGCAGCTTGCTCGCGCACGAGGCCGGGATCCACGTCCTCGAGGTGGGCGCCGGGCGGCAAACCCGCCGTCACAAGGTGCGCGTGGACGTGGCGCCGCAGCCGCCGGAACCCGCCGGCCCGGCGCCCGGCGCCCTGCTGGCCCAGGCCCGTGCGGCGCTCGGCCGCGACCGTGCCGACCGGTCCAGGATCGTGCGCCGCTATCGCGAAGATCCCTCGCCGCTGGTCCGGGACAGCCAGCGCGGCTGGCGCACGGGCCGGTTCGATCTCGTCCTTGCCGGAGATTTCGACCTGTTCCGGTGAGCCGGGAGGCGCATTGGTGCCCGCGCCCGCCACCCGTACTCCGAAGAAGAAGAGGAGAAGAACCCTGGGGCGCACGATCGAGGTTGCACGCGGGGAAGCCGGGCGGCAACGCCGTCATGCGCGGCGCCACCGGCGCCCGGATAGCCACTTGGACCTCTTTCCAAGGCGCCGCCGGCAGCTGCTTTCGCGGCCGGACCGCCGCCCCGGTCCAAGCGATTGCCGAAGGGAACCGAGCAGGAAGCGCGTCCTGATCCTGTGCACCGGGAACTCCTGCCGGAGCCAGATGGGCGAGGGCCTCTGGCGGAAGCTCGGCGGCAGCGCGTGGGAGGTCTTCTCGGCCGGCTCCCATCCCGCCGGCTTCGTGCAGCCGCTGGCGATCCAGGTCATGCAGGAGGTCGGCATCGATCTCGGCAACGCCCGGAGCAAGCCGGCCGAGGTGTTCGTCGGCCAGCCCTTCGACCTCGTGGTGACGGTGTGCGACCGCGCGCGGGAAACCTGCCCCGCGTTTCCCGGCGCCGCGGCGAGGGTACACTGGCCGTTCGAGGATCCCTCCGACGCGCCGGGCTCCGCGGCAGAACGGCTTGCCGAGTTCCGCCGGGTGCGCGATCGGATCGAGGCCCGGATCCGCCGCTACCTCGAGACCGGCGCGTAGCCCCGCCGCCCTGCCCGTCACCTCATGCTCGTGCTCGTGCTCGCGAGCAAGGAACGTGCATCCTCTGGGGCCTGACACCGGAAGGTCGCACGCGTGCCCGATCGCGCCTACAGCGCTGGCGCGGCGGGGAAGTCCAGCTGGGTATCCGCGACGTGGTTGATGAAGTTCGTGTAGAGGTTGAGCACGGTGACGGCCACGATCTCCACGATCCCCGCGTCGTCGAACCCGGCCTTCCGGGCGGCGGCGAGATCGTCGTCCGACACCGCGCCCCGGGTCTCCAGGATGCGGCGCGCGAGCCGGATCGCCGCCTGCCGCCTGGGGTCGGCGGACTCGCCCCGCCGGCAATCCAGCATCTCCTCCGGGCTCAGCCCGGCCATCTTGCCGAGCGCCGTGTGCGCGGCCCGGCAGTAGTCGCACCGGTTCTGTTCGGCGACCGCCAGTGCGATGCACTCGCGGAGCTCGTCCGGAAACGCGCCGTCCTTCAGCGCCCCACTGAACTCGAGATACGCTTTGAGCGCCGCGGGCGAGTTGGCCAGGTGCTTCAGGAGGTTGGGCACGCGCCCCATCTTCTTCTTCGCGCCGTCCAGCAGTTCCCTGGCCAGTCCGCCGGCCTGCTCGAGCTTGATCGCCTGGAGTCTTGGCATCGTCTTCGTTCCTTTCCGGGAATCGACCGCAGTTTCGGTCGAGAACGCACGGGGCGCACGGCTCCGCAAGAAAACTCTCGCGGCGGGCGGGAACCATGACAGGTAGGTGCCGGGATTGTCAAGTCGCCGCGCACGCCCGGCGCGAAACCGACCGCCGCCGCCCCGGAGTCTCCTCTCGCGCGCGGCCCGCCGGCACTATACTTCCCGCTGTGCCGGCGCCGACCTCGGCGCGCTCCGGCCGGGAAGGATGGCGACCATGGCGGCCTTCGTGTACTGCGATCCGTTTCCCCTCTCGCCAGACCGGACCCACTACCGCCGGCTCACCGGCGACCTCGTCTCTCTGGCCCGGTTCGACGGCCAGGACGTGCTCCGGGTCGAGCCCGAGGCGCTCACTCTGCTCGCGCGCCAGGCGTTCCACGACGTGTCCTTCCTGCTCCGCACCGAGCACCTCGAGCAGGTGGCGGCCATTCTCGAGGACCCGGAGGCCTCCCCCAGCGACCGCGGGGTGGCGCTCGCGATGCTCCGCAACGCCGAGGTGGCGGCGCAGGGCGTGCTGCCGCTCTGCCAGGACACCGGCACGGCCACGGTCATGGCGAAGAAGGGCCAGCAGGTGTGGACCGGCGGCGAGGACGAGGCGCATCTCGCGCGCGGCATCTTCGAGACGTACGCGATTGACAACCTCCGCTACTCGCAGACCGTAGCGCTCACAACCTACGAGGAACGAAACTCCGGGACCAACCTCCCGGCCCAGATCGACATCTACGCCACCGACGGGATGGAGTACCGGTTCCTCTTCCTGGCCAAGGGCGGCGGCTCGGCGAACAAGACCTTCCTCTTCCAGGAGACCAAGGCGCTGCTGAACCCGGAGCACCTCGAGCGCTTCCTGGTCGAGAAGATGAAGACGCTGGGCACCGCCGCTTGCCCGCCCTACCACCTCGCCTTCGTGATCGGGGGGACCTCGGCCGAAGCCTGCCTCAAGGCCGTCAAGCTCGCCAGCGCGAAGTACCTCGACGGCCTGCCCATCGAGGGCAGTGCGGCGGGCTGGGCCTTTCGCGATCTCGTGCTCGAGGAGAGGCTGTACCGGGCGGCACGCGCGACCGGCATCGGCGCCCAGTTCGGCGGCAAGCACTTCGCGCTCGACGTGCGGGTGGTCCGGCTGCCGCGACACGGCGCCTCCTGCCCGATCGGCATGGGGGTTTCCTGCGCCGCCGACCGGAACATCCAGGCGCGGATCGATCGCGACGGCCTCTGGCTCGAGCAGCTCGAGACCGATCCCGGCCGGTTGGTTCCCGCGAGCTGGCGCGCGGGCCGCCACGACCACGGCGTGAAGATCGACCTCCGGCGGCCGATGGCGGAGATCCTGGCCGATCTCTCCCGCCATCCGGTCGGCACCGCGCTGGCGCTCACTGGCACGCTCATCGTCGCCCGCGACATCGCGCACGCCCGGATCAAGGAACGCCTGGATCGCGGCGAGGGAATGCCGCAGTACCTTCGCGACCATCCGGTCTATTACGCCGGGCCGGCCAAGACTCCGGCGGGCCTTCCGTCCGGCTCGTTCGGCCCCACGACGGCCGGCCGCATGGACTCCTACGTCGACCTCTTCCAGGCGCACGGCGGATCGCTGGTGATGATCGCCAAGGGCAACCGCTCCGCCGCCGTCACCGCCGCCTGCCTCAAGCACGGCGGCTTCTACCTCGGCTCGATCGGCGGCCCGGCGGCCCTGCTCGCCGAGGAGAACATCCGCAAGGTCGAGCTTCTCGAGTATCCCGAGCTCGGGATGGAAGCGGTCTACCGGATCGAGGTCGTCGACTTCCCGGCCTTCATCCTCGTCGACGACAAGGGGAACGACTTCTACCAGAGTCTCTGAGCGGCCGGCGCGGGCCGCTGCGGCGGGCAGGCCCGCGCGGCGGAATGCGCCGCGGCGGCCGATCGGCGGGCTCAGTCGAAGAGCTTCCGGAAGTCCTCCTCCGGCGTCGGCCGGTTCTCGAGCACCTCCTCGATCCGATCCAGGATCTCCCTCGAGAGCTTCTCGACCGCATCGATCGCCTTCATGTTCTCCACGACCTGCTCGGGCCGCGAGGCGCCGGTGATCACGGTGCTCACGTGCGGGTTCTTCAGGCACCAGGCGAGCGCGAGCTGCGGCAGCGTGACCCCGATCTCCGCGGCCAGGGAGCGGAGCTGCTTGACCTGCCCGAGGCGGCGCTCCCAGTCGCCGCGGCCCTGCATCCGCTCGCGGAGCCAGGCCCAGTTCTCGAGCCCGAGCCGGCTCCCGGCCGGAATCCCGTCGACGTACTTGCCGGTGAGCAGCCCGCTCGCGAGCGGGCTCCACACCGTGGTGCCGAGCCCGATCTGGTCGTAGAGCCGGAGGTACTCCTTCTCGACGCGCTCGCGCGTGAACATGTTGTACTGCGGCTGCTCCATGGTGGGCGGGATCAGCCGCTCGCGGCACGCGATCTCGTAGGCGGCCCGGATCTGCTCCGCCGTCCACTCGCTCGTCCCCCAGTAGAGGGCCCGCCCGCGGTCCACGACGTGGCTCATGGCCCGGACGGTCTCCACGAGCGGCGTGTGGAAGTCGGGCCGGTGGCAGAAGACCAGGTCGACGTAGTCCAGGCGCAGCCGGCGCAGCGCGGCGTCGACGCCCTCCACGATGTGCTTGCGCGAGAGGCCGACGTCGTTGGGTCCCTTGCCGCCCCAGAAGATCTTCGTGGAGATCACCAGGTCGGAGCGCTTCCAGCCGGCCTTCTGCAGCACGTCGCCCATGATGGTCTCGGCCGCGCCGCCGGCATAGACCTCGGCGTTGTCGAAGAAGTTCACGCCGGCCTCGAAGGCCGCCTTCATGCAGCGGTGTGCCGCCGCGACGTCCAGCTGCTCGCCGAAGGTGACCCACGCGCCGAACGACAGCGCCGAGATCCTCAGCCCCGAGCGGCCGAGTGCGCGGTAGTGCATGGTTGTGCTCCTTTCCGCCTGTCGGGTGCGCCCGCCCCCGGAAGAGCCGGACGCGCATCACGAACCGCATGCCCCCGGCTCCGGCAGCCCCGGCCCGCACCGAAAATCTGACGGCTCCGGGCGGCGCGTCAAGGCGGCGCAAGCGCTGGTTGACATCCGGCCGTGCGATCGGGTATCAGACAGGCCCGGAGAAGGCGGCCCGTGCATGCCGTCCAGCATCCCGGGAACGAAGATCCGGAGGAAACCGTGAGCACGCGCCGAATCGGCCTTGCCGTCCTGGTCCTGCTGACGCTGCCCCTGGTCGCGGCGCACGCCGGCCCGGGCGAGATCCGGTTCGTGGAGACCGACGTCGATCTCCGCGCCGACGGCACCGCCGTGGTCGCCTACACGGTGCAGTGGCGGGTCCTCTCGGGTACGCTGCACGGCTTCTACTTCGAGGCCCGGGATCTCCCGGAAGCCCGGATGGCGCCGGCGAGCGCGCACGCGGTCGATGCGGAGGGCCAGCGCTACGACCTTTCCATCCGCAAGGTGGGGCGCGAGCGGTGGGACATCGTGCTCGCGGGAGGTGCCGGCGTGTCCTCGGGCACCGTCACCTACGGGTTCGCCTTCGAGGCCGACTTCGCGCGCGCCGGCTTCATCGCGCCGACCACGGCAGAGGACGGCCGCGAGCTCGTCGTCTTCCACTGGTCGCCCCAGGAGTGGGACGAAGCGCGAGACCAGGAGCACTACACGCTGAAGGTGCTCACCCCCTACCGCCTGCCCACCGACGTCGATCCGCGGGCGCACGTCCTCGCGAGCGACCTGGTGCTCACCGAGAAGTGGGTGAACGCGAAGTTCCGGATCGACTACCAGCGCGGGCCGGCGGACCGGCTGAGACTGGTGTTCCACCGCGACCGGCCCGGCAACCGCTACTCCATGCGGACCCAGTGCTACCTGCCCGCCGCGTGGTTCGCACTGGCGGCCCGGGCGGCGGCGCCACCCGCCGCGCACGGACGGCGCGCCGGCTCGACGGTGCTCTATGCGGTGGGCGGCGCGCTGCTGCTCGGCCTCTTCTGGGCAGTCGTCGCGGCCAAGCAGCGCTCCATGGTGCGCGCCCACCGCGGACTCGCGGACGTCCGCTGGGAGAACCTGGACTGGACGCCGCCGAAGCTCGTGCTGGCGGACTTCCAGAAGCCGGGCCAGGTCTGCGAGGACCTGACCCCGCTCGAGGCCGCGTTCTACCTCGGCATCCCCTTCAAGCGCATCGTGAGCGCGCTGCTGAATTCCATGGTGGCCGAGGGCTTCCTCGCGGTGAAATCCGTTGCGCCGCTCCGGGTCAAGGTCGTACGGGAGCCCGACATGAGCCGGCTGTCAGACTACGAGCAGCTCTTCTTCGAGTCGCTGGCCGACGATGGCGAGCTCTCGCAGATGGAGCTCGAGATGCTGATGAACAAGGCCGTCCGCACCATCCGGCGCAAGGCCTGGGACGCGGACGTGGAGGCCACGAAGGCCTTCTACGAGAACGCGATCCGGGCCCGCGAGGCCGAGGTCGGCGCCCGGGAAGCGGTGCCGCTGGATCGGGAGACGGCCCCGCCGGAGGCCGAGGCCGCCCGGCGCACGGATCACCACTGGTACTGGTGGTATCACAACTTCCACCCCGGCTATCGCACGCCGTTTCGCTTCGACCGCGATCCCTTCCGCCACGAGGTCGACATGCCCGTCACGAGCGACCACGTGTTGCAGGGACCGGTCAACACCGATCTCGTGCTCGACCTCAACGTGTGCCACGACGCCTGCCACTCGGCGTGCCACTCGGCGTGCCATTCGGCCTGCCACTCGGCGTGCCACTCGGCGTGTCACTCGGCCTGCGTGAGCGGAGGGTCGCACTGATGGCGCTGGCCGCCGCAATGAGGCGTCTCCTGCGTCCCCGGGCGGCACCGTCGGCGCCTGCGCGCGCTGCCGGTGCGCCGCCGCCGGTGGATCTCTCCTGGGTGGACGAGTTCATCGCGAACGTCCGGCCCTACGTCTTCGTCCGCACCGAGGACAACCTCCTGATCCGGCGCCCGAACCAGGCGCAGAAGCTCAACCGCGAGGGGGCGGTGCTGCTGAAGATGCTGCTGCGCGGGAGCCCGCTCCGCCGCGTGCTCGCCCGCGTCGGTCCCGACCCGCGGCGGCTCGAGGATGTGGCGCTGTTTCTTCACGACGTCAGACGCTGGCTCGAAGGCCGGCTCGACGCGACCCACCGGACGCGCGCGACGGAGATCGTGCCGCTCGAGCTCCATTTCTCGAAGCTGCCGGTGCTCGCGGAGATCGCCGTGACGTACCGCTGCAACCTCCGCTGCGCGTTCTGCTATGCCGGCTGCAACGGCGCCGCGAACCCGATCGGCGATGGCCGCGAGATGACGGCCGCCGAGATCCGCACTGTGCTCGAGCGGATCTACCGCGACGCGAAGGTGCCGTCGGTGAGCTTCACCGGCGGGGAGCCGACGCTGCGCCCGGAGCTGCCGGCGCTGGTCCGCTTCGCCGCGGATCTCGGGCTGCGCGTGAACCTGATCACCAACGCGACGCGCGTCACCGCGGCGCTGGCCGCCGAGCTGGCGAACGCCGGGCTCGCCTCGGCCCAGGCGAGCCTCGAGGGCGTCACGGCCGGGACTCACGAGCGCCTCACGGGATCTCCCGGATCGTTCGCCCGCACGCTCGCGGGGGTCGCGCACCTGCGCGCCGCGGGCATCCGTGTCCACACCAACACCACCTTGAACCGCGCCAATCTCGGCGAGGCGCCGCGCGTGCCTGCCTTCGTCCGGCGCATCCTCGGGCTCGAGCGCTTCAGCATGAACCTCGTGATCCCGGCGGGAAGCGCGGCCCTGAACGCTCGGCTCGTCGTGCGCTACACCGAGCTCGGCCCCCACCTCGAGGCGATCCAGCGGGCGGCGCAAGCCGAGGACGTGGAGTTCATGTGGTACTCGCCCACCCCGATGTGCCTCTTCAACCCGGTGGCGCACGGTCTCGGCAACAAGGGGTGCAGCGCGTGCGACGGACTGCTGTCGGTGGCGGCCAACGGCGATGTGCTGCCGTGCTCGTGCTGCGACGATCCGGTCGGGAATCTGCTCCGCGAGGACGCGACGGCGATCTGGCAGTCCGCAACGGCGCGCCGCTACCGCGACAAGGGCTTCGCCCATCCCGCCTGCCGCGGCTGCGCGGATTTTTCGATCTGCCACGGCGCCTGCCCACTCTACTGGCGCCAGCTCGGATTCGGCGAGCTCGCCGTGCGCCGGGACGCACCGGCGGCGGGAAAGGAGTGTCCGGTGCCATGAGACTGCCCGCCGCCGAGGACCGCGGCCTTGTCGTCTTCAAGCTCTGGCCGTCGATTCCCTACACCCCGCGCGTCGTCGTGAGCTTCGGGCTGGTTGCCGCTGGGCTCGCCCTGCAGGCGGCCACGGGCGCGCTGCTGCCGGGGCTGGTCGGGATCGCGCTCGGAAACTCTCTCCTCCTCGTGAGCGGCTACGACAACCGCGTCGACTTCGCGCGCTGGCGACCCACCGCGGTCTGGGAGCGGGTCGAGCGCGAGAAGCTCGCCGAGCTCGCCCGGCTCCATGAGAAGATGCGGAAGTGGGACCAGAGCGCGCTCGATGTGACCAACCCGATCGGCGTGCTCACGTTCGTGGCGCTGCTCCTACCGCTCGGCCTCCTCCTCCTCGTCGGCACCGCGGGGATGCTCCGCATCCTGGCCGTCGACGCGCTGGTGCTGCTCGTGCCCCACTGGGTGACGGGCGTTCGCCGGATCCTCACGCGCCCGCGACTGATCGTGAAGACGAACACGATCTGCGCCCTGCTCGCGGAGGTGCGCGCCGAGCTCGAGCCGCACCGTGTGGAGCTGCTGATGCTGCTCGACGGCGCGGAGACCCGGTTCCCGGAAGACGTCAAGTTCAAGGTCGACATCCGCAGCCGGCACCCTGACTTCCTCGGGCTTTACGGGCAGGTGGTCCTGAATGAGGTGCAGGGGCGCTCCTATCCCTACTTCTACGTGGTGCTCGTGGCCTGCCGGGGCTTCGGGCTCGAGGAGATCGCCCGCGCCTACGTCGCGCCGGAGGACCTCATGCACGAGGTGAAGCAGGAGGGCGACGTGGAGGTCCTGGTGATCCGCCAGCACACCACCCGGACCTCGGGCTACCATACGAAACCAGACCGCGCGGCCGCGATCCTCCGGGAGGGCATCGCCGTGGCCGAGCGGGTCGCCGTGACCGCCTCCTGAAACCCGGGGTCGACTCCCCCGCGGGCGCACCCCGCCCGCGCCACCTCAGCGCGCGCATTTCGCGGGCGCCATCCGCCCGCGCCACCTCAGCGCGCGCACTCCGCGCACGTCACCCGCACCCGCACGCCTTCCTGGAACCGGGGTCAGACCCCGTTCCCGGAGCACGACTTTCTGCAACTTCTGGCGCCTGACCCCAATGTGTTGCATTCTGCAACTTCTGGCGCCTGACCCCAATGTGTTGCATTCTTCTCTTCTTCGTGTTCTTCGTCTTGCCTTCGTGTCCTTCGTGTTGAACACCACCGCCCGATTACTGACGACGCGCCGACCCCGCCCCCCCACCCGGATCTGCGATCACCCGAACTCAGCCCGGAGCGCCACGCGCAGGCACGGCCCGATCGGCCCGCGCGGGACCTCGACCTGTCCGACCCGGTTGAGCGGCAGCACCTCCATGAGGCTCCCGCTGAGAAACGCCTCCTCCGCCCCGGCAAGCTCGCCGATCCGCACGTCCCGCTCCACCGCCGCGAAGTCGAGGCGCCGCGCCAGCGCAAGCACCGCGCCGCGAACGACGCCCGGCAGGATGCCGCGCGCGAGCGGCGGCGTGGCGATCACGCCGTCCCGGACCACGAAGAGGTGGCTCGCGCTCCCCTCGAGCAGCGCGCCGTCCGCCGCGTGAAAGAGCACCTCGATCGCCCCCTGGCGTTGCGCACACTCGCGCGCTTCGAGCAGTGGCGTGTAGGGCAACACCTTGCGCCCGGCCCGATCGCCCAGAGGATGACCGGACGCCGGCGCGAGCAGCGCCGTGGCCCCCTGCCGGTAGAGCGCGCGGGGATAGCCCTCGAAGGGCTCGCACGTCACCGCAACACGATCCGGCACCAGAAGCACGCGCAGGCGCCCCAGCGTCACCCGGGCACGCCGCGGCAGCTCCCGGCATGCGGGGGCGAGCGCTTCCCGGTCGGGCGGAACGAGCCCCGGGGTCGCGCCCGCCGCGGCGATCAGCCGCTCGAGGTGCTCCGCCAGCAGGACCGGCACCCCGCCGCGCACCAGGATCGTCTCGAACAGCCCCTCCTCGCGGCCAGTGAGCGAGGGCACGGCCGCCCGGCCGGCGGCAGTGAACGCCCCGTCGATCCAGACCTCCGTCATGCGCCCGCCTCCGTCGGAGAGTAGGCGAGGAAATTGCGGAGCAGCGCGTGCCCGTGCTCGGTCAGGTGCGCCTCGGGATGAAACTGCACGCCCTCGACCGGAACCGACGGGAAGCCGCGGTGCCGGATGGCCATCACCTCGCCGTCCTCGGTCCACGCGGTGACCTCGAGCGCCGCGGGAAGGGAACTGCGCTCGAGCGCGAGCGAGTGGTAGCGCGTGGCGACAAACGGCGAGGGCAAGCCGGCCAGCACGCCCGCGCCGGTGTGGTGGATCCGCGAGGTCTTGCCGTGCACAAGACTTCTGGCGCGCACCACGTCGCCGCCGAATACGTGTCCGATGGCCTGGTGGCCGAGGCAGACCCCCAGGATGGGAATCCGGCTGGCAAGCGCCCGGATGAAGGGAACCGACACGCCGGCCTCCCGCGGGGTCTTCGGGCCCGGCGAGACGATCAGGTGCGTGATGCCCATGGCGCGGACCTCCTCCAAGGTGACCGCGTCGTTTCGCCGCGCGATCGGCTCGGCCCCGAGCTCGCCGAGATACTGGCACAGGTTCGCCACGAAGGAATCGTAGTTGTCCACCAGGAGCACGCGCGCGCCCGTCACAGCGTGAACCCGAGCGCCCGCGCGAGCCCTCGCCCCTTGTGCAGCGTCTCCTCGTACTCCGGGTCGGGCTCGGAGTCGGCCACCACGCCGCCGCCCACCGAGAAGTGCGCCACGCCGTCCTTCACGACCAGGGTGCGGATCGCGATGCTGAGATCGGCCAACCCGGTCGCCGACAGGTAGCCGATCGCCCCGGTGTAGACCCCGCGGCGGACCGGCTCGATCTCCTCGATGATCTCCATGGCCCGCACCTTCGGCGCGCCCGTGACGGAGCCGCCCGGAAAAGCGTGGCGCAAGAGGTCGAACACGTCGCGCCCCGGAGCGAGCCGCGCGGTGACCGTGCCGTGCAGGTGGTGCACCGTCGGGTGGCGCGTGAGCGCCGGGAACTCCGTCACCTTGACGCTGCCGAAGCGGGCCACGCGCCCGAGATCGTTGCGCATGAGGTCGACGATCATGATCAGCTCCGCCCGGTCCTTGGCGCTGAGCAGCAGCTCGTCGGCGAGACGGAGATCCTCGTCGGGATCGACGCCGCGCGGGCGGGTGCCCTTGATCGGCCGGGTCTCCACGCGATCGCCTTCCACCCGCAGGAAGCGCTCCGGCGAGGCGGAGACGATTTCGGCACCGTTCGGCGTGCGGAGGTAGGCCGCGAACGGAGCGGGGTTCACCTCCGCCAGCCGGCCATAGAGGATGAGGCCGCTGCCGGCGGCGGGCAGCCGGAACCGCTGCGACAGGTTGACCTGGTAGATGTCGCCGGCGGCGATGTACTGCCGCACGCGCTCGACTGCGGCCACGTACTCCGCTCGCGAGAAGGTGGAGGTGAGCGCGGCGGCAGGGGCCGGGGCGAAAGCCGCCGCGACGGGCGGTGCTTCGCGAAGCCAGGCGACGAGCGCCTCGGCCCGCGTGCGCGCCCGCCGCGCGCCCGCCGCGCCGGTGAGCGGCAGCCCGGTCGAGGTCACGTACGCCTCGCCGGCAACGTGATCCCAGGTGATCACCGCGTCGTGGAAATCGACGCAGAGGTCGGGAAGCCCGAGGTCATCCCGGGCCCGCACGGGCAGCCGCTCGAGGCACCGCGCCAGATCGTAGGCGAGAAAGCCGACCGCCCCGGCCGGGAACGGCGTGGGCGCGTCGTCCTGCCCGCCCTCGCAGGCGCGCAGCCGCTCCCGCAGCGCCTCCAGCGGATCGCCCTCGAACACCTCCACCCCGTCCGCGCGGGCCGCCTCGATCCTGCGACCCCGGCTGGTGAGCGTGAGGAAGGGATCGGCGCCCGCAAACGAGCGGCGCCCCATGTCGTCGTCCCGCTCCGCGCTCTCCAGCAGGAAGGGCCGGGGATGGCTCGCGAGCGCCGACAGCGCGGCGCGCGGCGGCGGCGGAGAGGCGAGCTTCAGGACAACCACGGCCGGACCCTGCCTGCGAAGAGCACACCGAACCGCCGGCCATTGTATCCGGCGCGCCGCAAGTGCAAGCGCCGCAATCGGCGCACGCATCCGCGAACGGAGCGCCCCGGCGCCGCAATCTCGCCCCGCAGCCCGCGGCTACCGGCCGGAGCCGCCCGGAGGGCGGGTCGCAGGCTGTGTGCGGTTACAGCCCCTCGACCTTCAGCACGAAGGGATCCGTGATCGTCTTGATCCCGAGCGGCGCACTCCCATCCAGGGTGACCGCGAGGAAGTGGAGGAGCAGCCCGTTTATGGCCGGCCCGAGCCGCGAAAGGTCGAGCTGGGCCACGGCCGTGCCGCTGCGGGTCAGCGTGCCGGTGGTGCCGGTCAGGAAAGGCCCGAGCCCGCTGGTCAGACCCACGACTGTCAGCGAGTCGATGGCCAGGTTCACCCGCCGGCCGTCAGGAAAGCCGATGCTCGGGCGGACCCCGGAGGCGCTCACCCCAAGGACGTAGCCCCTGCCGGCGTCCTCGGGGATGCCGATGGAGACGGCCCACTGGCCCTTCCCGGTGCTCACCGCGCCGACGTTTCGGCGGTAGAGGATCTCGGTCTCGTAGTGGCTCAGGGTCATCGTGTTGAGCCGGGTGACGGACTTCGTGACGATGTCGACGAGGAAGAACCCGCCATCCCCACGCGCCGTTCCCGCGCCGAACCCGCCGAGCACCAGCTGCTGGACCGCGGCGCTGCTGCGGTCGGCCTTGAGCGAGTAGACGCCGACGGGCGGCTGCGCGCTCGCGAGCCACACACTCGCGACGCCGGACCCGCGTGGCAAGCGGTAGATGTTATCGCTCGGCGAGAAGTCGCCGCAGCACGAGCCGATGTAGATGTCACCCGTCGGGATGTGCTGGGCGATGCCGTAACGGGCGTCCGCTCCAGTGCCCAGCGTCGTCAGTGCGGAGCCGTCGCGGGCCACGAGCAGGGTGGGATCCACGTTGGCGCCGGTCGAGCTCTGCACGAGGAGCTCGCCAGTGTCGATGTCGATCGCCGCGCCGCCATCGGTGCCGGTCAAGCCGGTCCGCACGGTCGTGACGGCACCCAGAGCATCGATCTTCCAGAGCGTCGTCGCCGAGGTGACGAAGTGGTCGCCGTTGTGGTCGACATCGATGTCGCGCGGATTGGACAGACCGGTGGCCAGCGTGCCGACGACCGCCTCGGACCGCGGATCGACACGGATCACGTCGCCGCTCGAGTTCACCACGAGCAGCAGCGTGTTCAGTGGATCCATGACGGCTCCGTAGTTCGTGCCGCCTCCGATCCACACCGAGGTGAGCGTGTTCCCCTTCAGGAAGTAGACAAGCGTCGCGTACGAGGTCATGCCCGCGTACCCGTTGGGATGGGTCTGGGCGGCAGCCAGGCCGGCCACCAGGGCGATGGCGATCCAAGTTGTCGCGGCAGTCTTCATGGTTGCTCCGACTCCTCTCTTTCCGCACAATAGCGAGCGCGAGACCCGCCGCTCGGGTCTCCTGAAAAGGGCGTCCCCCGAGAACAGGATAGGACACCGGGTCCGAGCGGGCAAGAAACGACGCACCGGTTCGGGGCGCCGCACCACCGAGGACTTGGTGCATGGACGGGGATTCCCTCCAGAACGCGACCCACCTCCAGGCCCGCCTGGGAGCCGGCGATCTCGCGGTCGAGACCGCCGATCTGCGGGCGCTCCGGGTGGATGCGGAGGGGCGCTGGCGCTCGTTCCGACCGGCCGGGCCGCTACGCCGGCGAACGCTCGACGGCAACATCGTCGTGTCCGAGGCGGGTGTGCGGCGCGCCCTCGACCCGGACGAGATCGCCGCCACGCACACGGCTGTCGCGGCCTTCGCCGCGGATCTCGCCGGCGGCATCGAGCGCGACGCCTTCGACCTGGAGCTCCGCGGCCCGGACGCCGATCGCGCCGAGCTCGTGGCCCGGCTCGACGCGGCGGCGCAATGGACGCCGGACCGCTTCCGGCAGGATGCCGAGCGGTTCACCGCGGCCTACCCGGAGCCGGTACTCATCCTGCCGCCCGACCGCTACCAGGATCTGGTGGTCCTGCCGGCGCTGGGCTGTCCGCACGGCCGCTGCAAGTTCTGCGCGTTCTACCGCGAGCGCGGCTTCCACATCCTCGGCCGCGCCGAGTTCGAGGCGCACCTCGAGGCCGTGTGCCGCTTCTTCGGCCGCGCCGGCCGGACGCGGGACGGGATCTTCCTCGGCTCCGCGAGCGCGCTGTCGCTTCCTGACGCGCGGCTTCTCGCGGTGCTCGAAGCGGTGCGCCGGACGTTCGGCGTCCCGCGGCGCGGCGTGGCCGCCTTCCACGACCCCGATCACTCGCCGGTCCGCAGCGGCGCGGACTACGCCGCGCTGCGGGAGGCGGGACTCACGGCCGTCACCCTCGGGCTCGAGACCGGATCGCCGGCGCTTCGCAAGCAGCTCGGCAAGCGGCCGGACCTCGACCGGGTGCTCGCCGCGCTGGCCGGAGCCAAGGAGGCGGGACTTCGCTGCGGCATCACGATCCTCGTCGGGGCGGGCGGGCCGCAGGCCGCCGCCGCCCATCGGACCGCCACAGCCGAGGTGCTTCACCGGATGCCGCTCGAGCCCGGTGACCTCGTCTACCTGTCGCCCTACACCGCGGCGATGTCCCGCGCCGACACCGACCGGGAGTTTGCGCGGCTCCGCGCGGCGCTCGCGCCGGCGACCCGGGCCCGGATCGTCCCCTACCGGATCGAACGGTTCGCCTACTTCGCGTAGCGCGGGCGGCGCCCCGCCCGGTCCGGCGACCCCTGCCCCCCACAATCCGCTTGACCGACCGCGGGCACGGGCGAGATTTTGCCTTCCGGCGCCGCGCCGGCGCGGCAACGACCCGACGCTTCCCGATGCCACCCGATCCAGGAGAACGCCCCATGGCGAAGAGGTCGGCCCACCCCACGGACTACGAATCGCTCTACCGCGAGTTCCGGTGGGAAGTGCCCGAGTACTACAACTTCGGCTTCGACGTGATGGACCGCTGGGCGGAGGACCGCACCAAGCTCGCACTGGTCTCCATCGACCGGAGCGGCGCCAAGGCCGACTACCACACGTTCTACGACCTGAGCCGCCTGTCCAACCGGTTCACCAACGTGCTGCGCTCGCTCGGTGTGAAGAAGGGCGCTCGGGTCCTGATCATGCTGGAGAGCATCCCGCAGTGGTACGTGGCCGTGATCGGCATGATCAAGCTCGGCGTCATCCCCATGCCCGGCACCGTGCTGCTGACCTCCAAGGACATCGAGTACCGGGTCAACCGCGCCGAAGCGTGCATGGTGATCACGGACGTGGCGCACGTCGGCCGCGTGGATCGCGTGGCGAAGAACTGCCCGAGCCTCGAGCACCAGATGGTGGTGGGCGGGCATGTGCTCGACTGGCTGTCCTACGACGAGGAGATGGCCAAGGTCAGCGCCCAGCTCGACCGCCGCGAGATCGAGCCGACGCGCTCCTCGGACCCGATGCTCCTCTACTTCACGTCGGGCACCACGGGGCAGCCCAAGATGGTGCTCCACACGCACCGCTATGCGCTGGCGCACGAGGTGACCGCGCGCTTCGCGCAGTCGCTCACCGACCGCGACCTGCACTGGACCATCTCCGAGACGGGCTGGGCCAAGGCGGCCTGGGGCAAGCTCTTCGGCCAGATGATCGTGGGGGCGGCCATCATCCAGTGGGAGTCCCCCGGCCGCTTCGACCCCGAGGGGCTGCTGCGCGCCATGGAGCGCCACGGGGTGACGGCCTTCTGCGCGCCGCCCACCGTCTACCGCATGCTGATCCAGCAGGATCTGTCGCGCTACAAGCTCACGCTGCGCCACTGCATGTCGGCGGGCGAGCCGCTCAACCCCGAGGTGATCCGCATCTGGAAGGAGCAGCTCGGGCTCGATATCCACGACTTCTACGGCCAGACCGAGACCGTGTGCGTGCTATCGAACTACCCGTTCCTCCCCATCCGCTACGGCTCCGTGGGCAAGCCGACGCCGGGACACGACGTCCGCATCGTGGACGACGACGGCCAGCCGCTCGGGCCGGGCGAGGAAGGCAACATCGCGATCTACCTCGGCGACGCGCGGCCGCCCGGGCTGCTCAAGGAATACTGGAAAGACCCCGAGGCCAACGAGCACGCCTTCCGGCACGGCTACTACTTCACGGGCGACCGGGCCTACCGGGACGCCGACGGCTACTTCTGGTTCGTCGGCCGCGACGACGACGTCATCAAGTC
>JAFGQW010000249.1 GCA_016935485.1 Planctomycetota bacterium
CCGGTGGCGGGGGAGGTCAGAGAAGCCGGATATCCAGCCGCCGATCCTCGGCGGACGTTCATGCTACGAGGCTCTCGAGACGCCGTCAACGGGGCCAGTCTGCGGCCGGAGGCAGCGGGTGAGAGCGGCAAGCGCGCGGGAATCGGGTTTCCTGTCGGTCGTGGCGGTCGCTCCGCGCGGCTCGATCCGACGGTTCGGAAGGAGAGAACCGTCCCGTTCGCCGGGGGGCATGGTGTCTCTGAACCGTGCGGATGGAATGTCGTTCTGGGTCCGTGGCTCCGTTGCGCTGGAGCCCTCGAGGCAGAATCATGCACCAGATCGCCCGCCTCTCGGCCCAGGGAGTCATGGCCCTGTTCGTTCTCGCCGCGCCCCTCGTTGCCCAAACCGGCGGAGGACCGGCGGACTGGCGCGCGGTCGCTCGGAGCCACGGCATCGATGGCGGTGACCTCGACTGCCTCGCGGCACAGAAGTTCCTGATCACGAACGAGCGCTTCGTTCAGGTCTTCGACCCGTACGTCAAGAGCGATCTCCCCGTCTTCGTGACAGCCGATGCGCTTCTGAATGCATTTCACGTCAACCTGGAACATGCGGTGCTGTCGCTCGAGGTTGCCCAGGCAAAACGCCTCGAGCCCATGGTCGTCCGGCTCCTCGAGGCGGTTCGTTCCCTCGAGGTGCAGATCCTGGACGATCCGGAGCTCAAGGAGGCCGTGCGGACCGCCCGGTGGCGGGCAGAGCTCGTACTGGGCACCGCGCTCCGGCTCGTCGGCAACGACACCCTCGAACTCGATCCGGCCGTGGACGAACTCGTTCGGGCCGAGTTCCGTCGCGTGCTGGAGGCCCGCGATGTGGCTGCTCGGGACTGGCTCGGTGGAGAGCATTATTTCGACTACTCCACGTTCAAGCCGCGAGGGTTCTACGATCTGTCCGAGCGACTGCAACGCTACTTTCGCGCCGTGCGCTGGTTGCAGGCAGTCTGGTTCCGGGTGGATAAGGATGACGAGTTGCTGGCGGTGCTGATGATGGCGGCAGCGCTCTGCCCCAGGGCAGCCGGTGGTGCGCTCACCGCGGCCCAGCGGTCCGACCGCGAGTTGATCCGGTTTCGCCGGGATCTCGTGGGAGGGCCCGATCGTCCGGACCTGCTCGATGCCGCGGAGTGGATCCGCTGGTCTGTGCGGTTGCGGCGGACATCCCTCCTCATGGTGATGAGTCGAGCGCAGCTTGCGGCGATTCGAAAGACGATCGAACGGCACCTGGCCGCGAATCCCCCGCAGATCAACGATCGATTCGCTCCGCCGCCGGAGGAGCGGTCCCGGCACGCCTATCCCGATCTGCGAGTTCTCTCGACGGCCCAGGTTCCCGATGACGTCCTGTTCCAGCGGACGACGAGTCTCAAACGCCCTCTTCCCTCCAGCCTCGAGGTATGCGCCGCGCTCGGATCGAGGGTGGCGCGAGAGTTGCTGCCGGAGACCGATCGCGAGGAACTGCTCAGCACCATCGATCGGTGTCGTGGCTCCTTTCAGGGGGTGTCGCACTACCAGGAGTACCTCTCCTGCCTCGCGGCGCTGCTGGCTCCAGCGGACGTGCGGGCGCCCGCGCTTTTCGCCTCGCGAGCCTGGGCGATCAAGTCGTGCCAGACCGTCCTGGCGGGCTGGGCTCAACTGCGATACTGCTGGGTGCTCCAGGCGCGAGGGGGTTACAGCTTCTTCGGTGGACACGAGCGGCCTCCCGGGTTCGTGGAGCCCTACCCCGACTTCTACCGGAAGCTCGCCCGCCTCAGTGCGCGGACGCGCGCGGCGATCCGGGCCGCCGGGCCGGTCTGCGTGACCCCGGCCGATCACATCGAGCGAATCCGGTCCGTAGTGCGCTGCCTCCAGATCTGCGCGTGGGTGGAGCGGGGTGGCGAGGCACTTTCGGAACTCAGCCGATCCGAGCGGACCGCAGCGGACGACATGCTGAGGCTCGCGTGGGACTACGGATTCGAGGACGTCCGCGACCAGGACGAGCGCAAGCTGCGCGCCAACCTCATGGCCTGGCTTCAGAAACTCGCGGATCAGCTGAAGCGCGGCAGCCTCCAGCATCTCTCGCCCCGCGCCCAGAAGCGCCTCTCCTGGCTTCTCCAGGAGCACGTGGTCGATTCGACCGAGAGCTGGGCGAAGCTCGAGGGACTGTGCGACCGTCTCGGCGCGCTGGCCGACAAGCAGCTCGAAGCCCGGCCGTTCAACGAGGCTGACCGGAAGTTCCTCGTGGACTTCGGACCTGTGCTGGGGAACGTGATGGGCTATGGTGGCAACTCCTATCTGTGCCCGACGGACGATGCGCCCCGAATCGTCGATGTGTTCACGGACGGAACGTCGGCCTCTCCGATGCGCATTCTGCACGCCGGCGTGGGGCGTCCGCGGGCGCTTTACGTCCTCTATCCGGTGAAGGGCGAAGAGATCCTGTGCCGCGGGGCCGTGCTTCCCTGCTACGAGTTCACCTATCCCGAAAGACTGGACGTCGATGCCTGGATGCGGATTCTCGGATCGCCGAGCCATCCGGGACAGCCTGCGTGGGTGCGCCCGATCGTGGAGAAGGCGGGAATCGGTCCTCCCCGGGTTCCCGAGCCGCGGTGAGCGACAGGTAGCGTCCCGTGGCGCGTGAGGTCGCGCTGTTCCCGGCGGGGAACGTCGGACACCCTGCAGCCCGATCCCGCCGGGTTCTCCGGGGCGCCCGAAGCCGCCGTCGAGTATACCGGGTTCGGTTCCTGCCCGAAAGACCGCGCCGGGTTCACGGCTTCCGGCGTCACTTCCCGGCAGGAAGGCGCACCGGCGGCTCGAAAGCGGAGTCGAGCCCGGTGAGATGCTCCTGCCAGAGGCGGGCCTTGGCCGCAAGGCGCGGATACCGCTCGAGGGTCGCGGCCGCCCATAGCGGGTAGGTCATCACGGTCTCCGAGAACACGTTGAAGTCGTTCTCGAGATCGGCGCGGGCGTACGGCTTGAAGAACCCCTGGATGTAGAGATCCGCGGTGCCTTCGCCGGTGCTCCCGCGGTGGATCGCGGTGACGCCTCCGCCGCCGTACTCGAAGTCAGGCTCGTGAATGGCGCGCCAGGAGCTCTCGGGGAAGTCGCACGCCGTGAAGAGCAGGGAGCTGAACTCGTGGTGGAACGCGGCGACGAGATTCCGGTCGGGCCGCTCGCCGGCGGCGAGGTACACGGTGGTGCCGCGATAGGTGCCGCCGTACGGCGTCTCCAGCTCCGAAGCGGGTCGCACCCTTCCAGTTCGGATCCGGAGCTCGCGGAGCACCACGATCTTCTTCAGGTACGTGTGCACGAGCTCGGGAGGATACGCGGCCAGCGCGAGCGCGAGCCTCCGGCAGGCCTCCTGCTCTCCCTCGGCCGAGAGGGCCGAGCCTCTTCCGGTGATCTCGGGGAGCTTGCACCATCCCTGCTCGAGGGGCGGCGCGGCTCCGACGATCTCCACGCCGTAGGTGCGTCCGATGAGAGCCGCAACCGCCATGGCGGCATCGGCCGGCCGCGACAGCAGCGTTCGCATCGCAGCCGCCCGCTCCGCCCGCGGGCTGGTCTGAACGCGTTCGATCAGCTCGGCGTCGGAGGTGGCCGGGTCGGCGAAGTGCCTGTGGCGTTTTCCGGGATCGACGCGACACACGATTATCGCGTCGGCCGCCGCGTCGGCGAGTGGCCCGTCGTCGCCGTCGAGGGCCGACTCGAGCAGCGGGATCACCGCGGGCGGCGCTTCGCCGCAGGATTGGACGGCCTCGATCAGGGCCCACGCGCACAGGCGGTCCTTTCCAGCGGCAGCGACGAGCTCAGGCGAGGGCGGCTCGGCCGTGTTGATGCGATAGAGCGCCCAGGCCGCGATCGGCCGGAGCGCCGCCGGGCCCGCAGTGGTGAGACGGATCAACGCCGGCTCGGCCCGCCGCGCCACCGGACCCATCCAGGCGAGCGCGGACGCCGCGGCACTCCGCACGTCCTCGTGCCGGTCCTCGAGCCGCGCCGCGACCGGTTCGACGGCAGGCGGGCCGATGCCTGCGAGCAGGCCGACGACGTCGAATCGAGCGGTCGTGCTGCCGCTCTTCAGCCGCTCGACCAGCGCCGGCATCGCGTCGGCACCCAGGGCGGCGAGCGTCGTGTACACCGGGTCGTGAATGTCAGGGTCCGCGAGTCGCGCGACGAGCGCTGCCGCGTGGGGCCGCGCCCACGAACCGACCATCCGCAAGCCGTGGGCCGCGTGGTGCCGTACATCGTCCGCCGGATCCGAGAGTCCCCGTGCGAACCGTTCTGGCGCCCAGTCCAGACCCGCGGGCAAGAGCTCCCGCATGGCGGCAAATGCGCTGACCCGGACATTCGCCGAGGCGTCCTCCATGGCGTCGGCGATCAGCTCCGCGGCTTCCCGCGTCCGGTCTCCGAGGCGCGGCAGGGTGAGGACCGCCGAGGCGCGGACGAACGGGTGCGGGTCCTTCGCCGCCGCGCGGACGGCCTCGATGGCGGACCGAGCCGCTGGACCCATTCGCATCAACGTCCTTAGCGCGGCCCGTCGCACCTCCGGTTCCGGTGCCGCCAGGGCCACTCGCGCCGCCTCCACGGCGGCCGCCTCGCCCTGCTGCACGGACGCGATCGCCTCGAGAATGGCGGCCCTGGCGTACGGTGCGCGATCCTTGCTGGCCGTGTCAAGCAGTGCGGGCAACGCAGCGTTCTCGCCCTGGAGCCATTCGATCGCATCGGCGGCCGCCATGACCACGCGGTCCTCGGGATCCTGCAGCCCCCGCACGAGGGCTTTTAGCTTCTCCGTGTCCTTTCCCGGCACGCGCGGGATCGCCGCGAAGGCCGCCGCGCGCACGTCAGGGTCCGGGTCCGCGCTCGCCTTGCGCAGACGTTCGAGCACCTGGTCGTGCAGGCCGCCGTAATCCGCGTCAAAGAGCCCGCGTGCGGCACCGGCGCGAATGCGCGGGTCCTTGTCATCCAGTGCCTCGAGAAGCCGCGTGGTCCGCTCCCTTCGATACGCCTCGTCGCCGGCAGGTCGATAGCCCTGGAGCACGGCCAGGCAGAACGTGCGCTCCTTCGCCTCCGGGCGCGTGAGGCCGCGGAGGAAGTCCTTCACCGGAGTATCTGGACTGTACGGCACATCTTCGAACGCTCCCGGCGCGGCCTCCGTCGTCACCGGCCACGGGCAATGAGTCTCCGTGATCGGTGCGAGCAGAGCCATGGCCGCGGCGGTGCGAATCTCGGCGCGCGGGCTCCTCAGTGCCGGCTCGAGGTGGTGGATGCCGAAGCGCTTCAGCGCGAGCGCGGCAGGCAAACGCTCGAAGAAGCTCCGGGCCAGCATCGGCTCCTCGAGAAAGCGCCGGAGCTTCGGCACCGCTTCGTCCCCGAGCGGCTTCGCGGCTTCCGCGAACCATTCCGCGGCAGCCGGCACACTCATCCTGTGCTCGGCCAGGTGCCGGTTCCACGTCGCGAACGGCTCCTCGAGCTGGGCGGGGAGGCATCGGGCGGGAAGCCCGGCCACGGAGACCGCAAGGCAAGCGAGCACGCAGTGCACCGATCGCAGGCGCATGGAGGAGACCTTTCGTGCGGCGGCATCGCCTCGGTACCGAGCCACGGGGAGGATACCCGAAGCCCCCGGCACCGACCATCTCGCAACACAGGTTTTGCCGTTGGAGCCACCGCGGCCGGTTCCCGCCGTGCTCGCACCGATGGGAGGAGTCGAGGAGCGGGGCTCTCGGCTTCGAGAAAAAGGCGCCGAACCGCCCCGCTCCTCGACTCTCGCGCCCGCTCACGCGGCCCCCGGATTCCGCTACCCCCGGCGAGTTACTGCTCGCGGTCCAGGCGGCGGGTCGCTTGCGCCGCAGCGCGAGCTACAACTCCCGGCGCGCGGGCGGATCCGGGGGCAGCACCTGGCCGCCGCGCCGCGGGCTGCCGCGGAAGGTGAGCCACGGAAGGGCCTGGCCGGCCCGCGGCGCCCCGCCGCGGAGCGCGAACGCTTGCCCATAGTTCTGCTCGCGCTGCGGGCGCCGGCCGTCGGCCCGGCCCGTGACCATGAAGATGTCGAGCCGCCCGTCGCCGTCGAGGTCGACGAGGAGGGGAGCGCTCTTGATGTACTCCTGCGGATCGTTTCGCACGGCGACGCTGCGCGTCCAGAGGATCTTCCCGGTGGCCGCGGCGAGCACGTAGACCGTGCGGTCCTGGGCGAACACCAGCTCGGGCTTGCCGTCGCCGTTCACGTCCGCCGTGGCCGCGCCGCGCATGATGGTCGTCTTGCCCGGGAGATTCGTCCTCCACCGCACCTTGCCGGTGCGTGCATCGAGGAGGTGGAGGTTCCGGCCGGCCACCGCGATCTCCGGCACGCCGTTGCCGTTGCTGTCCACGAGCGTGGTGGGGCCGAAGACCTGCCCCGGCTTCTCGCCCTCGATGCCCGCCTTCCAGACGGGCTTTCCCGTCTCGCCGGCAAGCAACCACACGCTGCCCTTCCGGTCGGCCACCACGATCTCAGGCCTGCGGTCCCGATCGAAGTCGTGGAAGCTCACCCCGTGGTAGACCCAGTCGCCCACCTCGAAATGCCACAGCTCGGTGCCGTCCTTGCCGCTGAGCGCACGCAGGCGATCATCTCCGCGCCAGCTCGTGACCAGCACGTCGAGCACGCCGTCGCCGTTCACGTCGACCAGCCCCGGTTCGGACTGCACGTGCCCCGGCACCTCGACCGACCAGACGAGCTGGCCGGTCTTTCCGGCGAGCACGTTCACGCGCGCTCCGCCGCGTCGCACCTTCATGGTCCCGTAGACCACTTCGACCGTGCCGTCGCCGTCGAGATCGGCCGCCGCAGCCGGCGAGTCCGTGCCGCTTTGCCCCTGGAAAGTCCAGACCTCCTTGCCGGCGCCGTCGAGGCAGAAGAGCACGCCGCGGGCGGAATCGCCGAAGATCACCTCGAGCTTCTGGTCGCCGTTCACGTCGTGAATCAGAATCGACGTGTCGATCGGCCCGCCCCGCGACTTGAACTTCCACGCGAGCGATCCGTCCTCGCCGTTCAGCGCGTAGACGTGCTCGCCGTTGAAGTAGGTGCCGAACACGACCTCCGGCTTGCCGTCGCCGTCGATATCGCCGGCCGCGCCCGACCCGAAGCTCGGCGCGCGCGTATCGAACGTCCAGAGGGTAGATCCGGGACCCTGCTTCTGGCCCTCGAGACGGCCGCCAGCGAAGGCGAGCAGGAGGGCAAGAGCCACGCATCGGTGAAGCATGCCGTGGTTCCTCCGGCGCCGGCGGGTTTGCCGGCGTGCCGCCCAGTATACCGCCTGGGATGGAAGGCGGGCGGGGTGTCCGGCAGTCTGCAATTGCAGACTCGGCGTGTGCAGGGCGCTCAGCCGACGCCGATCTCGTCCAGGGTCTCGGCCGTGGCGAAGCGATCCAGCCAGCCGCTGAGCTTCTCGAGGTCCGCCGTGGACTCGATGACCGCAATCGTGTGCTCCGGCACCTCGCCGAACCGGCGGCGAAGCTGCCGCATCAGGGTCTCGCGTGCGTTTTGCACGCGGCCCTTGTCCCATCCCTGAACCTGTCCCTCAGCTCGGCCCTGCTCCCTCAGGACATCCGCCATCGTCTTGCCCACGTCAGTTACCTCCTGTCGATGCGCGCCCGTCGCGACCGACGCCTCGATGGCCCGCCACAGCCCC
>JAFGQW010000250.1 GCA_016935485.1 Planctomycetota bacterium
CGCACGCGCACCCGCCCGCTCCCCTATCGTTCTCGTGCTCGACTGCAACTTCCGGCGCCTGACCCCAGGAAGTTGCACGCGGGCGCAATCCGCCCGTGCCACCTGAGCGCGCGCTGCCCGCGCGCGACACCCGCACCCGCGCCCGCTCGCTGCTCCTGCGGGAACGGGGTCAGACCCCAGTCGTCACTTCGTGACCGCTGACGGCGGATGGCTGCGGACCAGACCCGCTCACGAGATGCCGGGTCCCTCGACCAGTCGCTCCCGGATCCGCTCGTGGAGCGCCGGACCCGCGGCGACGATGCTGCGGCCTTCGAGGAAGTCTCGCCCTCCGGCGAAGTCGGTCACGCGCCCGCCCGCTTCCTGGACCAGCAGGATGCCGGCCGCCACGTCCCAGGCGTTGAGATGCGGCTCCCAGAAGCCGTCCAGGCGGCCCGCCGCGACATAGGCCAGGTCCATGGCGGCCGAACCGGTGCGCCGGATTCCGCGCACTTCGAGAATCAGGTTGTTGAAGTTTCGCACGTTGTTCGCGGCAAGCGTGCGGCGGTCGTAGTGAAAGCCCGTCGCGAGCAGCGCTTCCTCCAGCGCGGCGGTGCAGGTCACCCGCAGCCGGCGCCCCCCGAGGTACGCTCCGGCCCCGCGCGCCGCGGTGAACGTCTCCTCGAGGTACGGCGCGTGCACCACGCCGACCAGTGGTTCATCGCCGCGCCAGCACGCGATCGACACCGCGAAGAACGGAAAGCCGCGCACGTAGTTCGTGGTCCCGTCCAGGGGATCGACGTACCACCGCGGCACCTCCGGGGGAAACGGCCCCGCCAGCGCCGCCGACTCCTCGGCCACGATCACGTGGTCCGGAAACCGCGCCCGCAGACGCGCCGCCACCAGCGCCTCGGACTCGCGGTCCGCCACCGTCACCATGTCGATCGGCCCCTTGCGGCCGATCTCGGCCGGCGCCAGCGCCTCGTGGTGGCGCATCAGGATGCCGCCCGCGGCGAGCGCCAGCTCGCGCGCGAACTTGAGGCAGCCCGCCGCCTCGATTCCCGCGGGGGTCATGGCTGGCCGGTCTCCCGCGCCTGCTTGCGCAAGCGCTCCCAGTAGTCCATGCGCTTGCGGATCTCCCGCTCGAAGCCGTAGACGGACGGGCGGTAGATGCGCTCGCCCTCGAGGCCCGCGGGCAGGCCGCCCTGCGCCGAGATGTGCCCCGGCACATCGTGCGGATAGATATAGTCCCGGCCGTACCCGAGCTTCTGCATCAGTGTGGTCGGGGCATTGCGCAGGTGGAGCGGCACCGGCGGCGTCGTGCCCGCCTCGAGCAGGCGGGCGACCGCGGCGATCGCGCGGACCGTCGCGTTCGACTTCGGCACGGTAGCGAGGTAGCTCGCCGCCTGGTAGAGCGCGTAGGTCGCCTCGGGCAGGCCCACGAAGTGCACGGCCTGCTGCGCCGCCACGGCCAGCCCCAGCGCCTGCGGGTCGGCGTTGCCCACATCCTCCGAGGCGAAGATGACCATGCGCCGGACGATGAACAGCGGATCCTCGCCGCCGGCCAGCATCCGGCCGAGCCAGTAGCAGGCCGCGTCGGCGTCGCTCGCTCTCAGGCTCTTGATGAACGCGCTGATCGTGTCGTAGTGCGCTTCGCCGCCCTTGTCGTGCCGCGGCGTGCGCCGCTGGAGCGCCGCGGCAAGTCCGGCCGCCGTGACGAGAATGACGGCCGCGGCTTCGCCGGGATCCCAGCCGGCGGCGGCCGACAGGAAACCAGCCTCGAGGCCGTTCAGCAGCGCCCGCGCGTCGCCGTCGGCGAACCGGATGAGGAAGTCGCGCGCATCCGCGTCGAGCGCGACCGGAAACCGCCCCAGGCCGCGCGTGGCGTCTCCGAGGGCCCGCTCCAGCAGCACGCCGAGCACGTCCGCAGCGAGCGGTTCCAGCGTGTACACCTGCAGCCGCGAGAGGAGCGCGGAGTTGACCTCGAAGGACGGGTTCTCGGTCGTGGACCCGATCAGGATCAGGGTCCCGTCCTCCACGAACGGCAGCAGCGCGTCCTGCTGCGCCTTGTTGAAGCGGTGGATCTCGTCGATGAAGAGCACCGTGGCGCGCCCCTGCCGCTCGCCGAGAAACGTGGTGCGCTCCTTCGCGCGGTCGATCACGGCGCGGATGTCCTTCACGCCGCTCGTGACGGCGCTCAGGCTCTCGAACGGCAGTCCCGCCGTGCGGGCCAGGATGCGCGCGAGCGCCGTCTTGCCCACGCCGGGCGGGCCCCACAGGACGAGACTGCGGAGGTTGCCGGTGTCCGCGGCCCGGCGCAGCACTCCCTCCGGGCCGGCAAGCCCCTCCTGGCCGAGGAACTCCTCGAAACTCCGGGGGCGCATCCGCTCGGCGAGCGGCACCGTCCCCCACAGCGCTCCCAGGTCCTGCTGCATGGCGACGAGCATACGGGCTTTTGCCGCAAGACGAAAGACCGGAGCGGGCACGGGGTCTTGACCCCCTTTCCCGCAGTCAACCTGCCCGGCACGCCGTCTCCGTTTCGAACGACGCGCGCTGATGCGGGACATGCCCGTCCCGCCTCTCCCCCGGTCGCGCGGCACAAGCTGACAGCTGACCGCTGACGGCTGTGGGCCGCGGGCAGTGCCCGCGCTATGATTCCGACCCGGCTCCAGGAAAGGCAGAGCGTGCGCCTCCAGACCCTGCTCGAGCAGATCCCCGCCGACGAGCGGCAAGCGGTCGCTGCTGCCCATGTTCTCGCGCCGGACGCCGCACCCGCGCAGATCGCCGAGCACCTGGCGCAGTCCCGGGTCCTCCTCAACCTGCTGAAGAACGCGCTGCGTCCCGTCACCAACCTGATCGAGCGCCTGGCCGCATTCGGTCCCGAGGCCGAACTCGATGCGGATATCCTCGGCGACGTGCCGGCGGCCCGCCTCGCCGCCGCTCACCGCGCCGGCCTCCTCTTCCTGCTGCCCTCGGCCGCGCAGCCGCGCAAGGTCGTGCTGCCGCTGGAGTATCTGCTGATGCGCGAGATCCGCCGGCCGCCTTCCACGGATCTGGCGAGCGGCCTCCGGGTGCTCGGCCTCGAGGAGATCCGGCGGCTCGCCCGCCTGCTCGACCTGGCGGAATCCCGCCACCCGGCGCTCACCTCGGCCGACGTCCACGATGGCCTCCTCGAGCGCGCCGAGGAACTCGCTGCGGGGCTCCCGGCGGGCGAGCGCGCCGTGCTCGACGCGCTCCTCGAGCGCGGCGGCGAGATGGAGGCGAGCGCGCTCGACCGCGAGCACCGGCTCGTGCCCGGCGCCCCGGGCCAGCTCCCGTCGCTCGCCGACGTCTTCGGCACCGGTCACATCCGAGGCCGCCCCACCGACTTCCAGCGCCTCGTGCACAAGGGCCTGGTCCACGGCGCCACCGAGGCGAATACCGTGGCGAGCCGCCTGGTGCGGGTCTTCGTTCCCACGGAGCTCGTGCAGCGGGTCTCCTCCGCCTGGGCGGAGCGGCGCGCGGCAGAGGAAGCGGAGCTCCGAGCGCGCGCGGTTGCGCCGGACCCTCCCGCCGGCGTGCGTCCCGCCACGGCCGACCTCCGGTCGACGCTCCGAGCATTCGCGGTGGCCGTGGAAGCGGTCGAGTTCCGGTTCGGGCGGGGCGGCGAGGCCCACGCGCGCACGGCCGGCATGCTCGAGGACCTCGTCGCCCTGAGCCGGTCCGACCAGGAGCGGCTGGCGGCGCTCGGGCAGACGATGGGCGTCTTCCGCATCGAGGCGGACCGCCTGGCCCTCGCACCCGACGCCGCCACCCGCCTCGACCGCGCCGGCCGCGCCTTCCGCCAGGACGTCGAGGAGGCGCTGAGCCGGGAAGCCGGCAGCCCGGACCCGCTGCGCCCGCGTCTGCGCCGCCTCCTGCTCACCCGGTTCCGGCGCCTCTCCGGCGAGTGGCTCCGCGTCCGCCGCCTTCCCGAGCTTCTCCGCGCCGACCCCGAGTACCGCCGCACCCTCGCGATCCACCGGATCGATCCCGACCACGAATCCGCCTGGCTCGCCGAACCGCTGGAGGAACTGCGCCTCGCGGGCCACGTCGACCTGGACGGGCAGGATGGCCGCGCCACGCTCGCGCGCCACCGTGCGCCGGCGGATCCGGATCCGCCGGAAGTGCCCGAGCGCGCGCTGGTGGTGCCGCCCAACTTCGAGGTGGTCGCCCCGCTTGCCGCTCCGTTCGCCCTCCTCGCCACCCTGAGCCGGTTCGCGGATCCGAAGTCGCTCGACGTCGTCGCCGTCTTCGCGCTCTCCGAAGCGTCGCTCCTGCGGGGCGCCGCGACGGGCTTGAGCCCCGAAGAGGCGGTGGACTTCCTCGCCCGCCACTGCGCCCACCCGCTGCCGGCCACGGTCGAGCGCCTGGCCCGCGACGCCGCCGCCCGCGAGGGCGAGATTCGCCTCGTTCGCTCCGCCGGCGTGCTGTTCGTGCGAGATCCGTCTCTGGCGGACGCCCTGCAACGGCACCCGGAACTCGGGCCGTTTCGCCTGGAACGGGCCGGGCCGGCCGTGTTCGTGCTGCCCCGCGGGCTGGCGCTCGACGCGGTGCAGCGCACCCTCCGGCGGATCGGCTTTGGCGCCGACCTGGATCCCGAAGCGCGCGCCGGAGGCGCGGACGACGATTCCGCGTGAGTGCCGGGGGAACCCGCGCCGCCCTCAGTCGAACAGGCCTTTGTCTCCCGGAAACGCCTTCCAGTCCACCGAGACGGTTCGCACGGCGCCCTCCACCTCCAGCGCCACGGTGCCGGTCTCACGGCCGTACTCGAAGAGCGCCCTCGTCAGCGCGACGTCATCGAGGCAGTAACTGACCAGCTTGTCCCACTGCATGTCCCGGTACAGCGCGATCGCCTCCAGCCCGTTTCCGGACTTGGCTGCGTGGAACGTGGCCGCCAGCAAGTGGTTCAGACGCGGCCGGAACCCGACGGCCTTCTGGAGCTCCACCATCAGGTCGAGGGTGCGAAGCGCCCGGGCGTCGAAGCCGGGCACCTCGCCGGCCAGCACCGGGTAGTCGAATCCGATCACGTTGTAGCCGATGACGCCGGAGGCCGCGATGAGCTCGGCGACCAGATCTTCCGCCTCGTTCTCGCCGTAGGTCCGGTAGAGCCCGTCCCGGTAGCTGAACGTCACCCCGACGCTCATCCCGAGCTCCGCGATCTCCGCCCGGTCCGAGCCCGCGCCGATGGCGCGCCGGGTCTCGAGGTCGAAGACCACGATCCGCCGGCCGCGGAGATCGGTCCCTCCCGGCCCGAGATGGCCGCGGCGATAGGCCTCGAGGTCGTAAGAAGCCATGCTTCCCGGCGGCGCGAACGCCGCCTCCCGTCGCACGTCCGGTGCGGATCGGCGGACCGTCCCGCGCTGCGGCACAGCCTGCAGCACCGTCCGGTGCTCCGCTCGGCGCCGGCTCCCCATCGCCGGCCAGATCGTAAGCGAACGTCGGCCGCGCGGTCAAAGCGAAACACCCGCAATCCCGCGGGCACAGGTTACCTGCAGGTGATTTGCTCGTCCGCCGATTGCCGGCGCGCGGCCCGCCGGCGGCGATCGCTTCCGTGCCACGCCCGCCGTCGTCCGTGGCGCCCCGACTCGTTTCCGGAGTCCTGAGCTTTCCTCTTCGTCGCCGCCGACGCGTCTGCTATACTGCCCGCGTTTTCGGGGAGAATGAACCGATCGTGGTGACTCCGGCTCGATCGTGCCGCATGCTCTTCAAGCACGGCCTCGTCGCCGCGAAGACGACGCTTCGCCCGCGCGGACGCCCAGCTCCGGGCGGGTACCGGCACCGGTGCGGCGGCGGTCAGCGCAGACATCCCGTGGACGAGCCGGGACAACCGGAATGGGTGTTGATGCCGTGGAAGACCACCATGTTTCCTGCGAGGTTCACCCGCGCTTGCTCATCAAGGCCATCCAGGAAAATCTCGGCATCACGAAGAAGGAGATCTCCGAGCGCACCGGAATCAGCTACGGGACCTTGAATCGCTACACGCGCTGCACGATGCCGACCGGGCGGCCGCGGCGCTCCAGCATCGAGCGATTGCGCAACCTCTACGAAGCGTCGCTCCACCGGCCGAGCCGTCCGACCGGCAGCGGCCGGCCCGGCGCCGAGTACGACCAGCGCCTCCTGCTGAAGGCGGCGCCGGACTTCGACGATCTCGACCGCGACTCCTGGTCCCTCGGTCGCCAGGTCGACGCGCTCGATTTCCGCGGCCTGCGCAAGGAGCCCTTCGTGCAGTTCCTCCGGCGGCTCACGTTCTACGCGCACGAGGACCTGCAGCAGTTCGCGGCCTCCGGCTATCGCGACCGCCAGTGCATCCTCCAGAGCCGGGAGCTGGTGGGCGACATGTACGTCGCGCTGCTCAACGGCCTGGGGGACGCGAGCTTCGCCTCCCGCTGCGCCAGAGCGACCGAACCAGCTCATCCAGGGGTTTGAGCGCCGGGGCGGCGGCGCCGGCCTTGGCGTTGACCAGGACCGCGAACACCAGCACGCGGTCGGGGCCGACTCGGAGGTAGCCGCTGAGCGCGCGCACGCCGCCGAGGTAGCCCGTCTTCGCCCGCACGCAGTCCTTGAGCGGCGCCTCGCCGAAGCGCCGCCTCAGCGTGGTGCCGTCTTCCCCGCCCGCCGGAAGCGCGTCCGAGAACATCGCCGCGTAGGGTCGGCCGGATACCCACGCGAGCAGCGCGGCGAGCTGGCGGGCGGTCAGGCGGTTGGCGCGACTCAGACCCGAGCCGTCCCGGCACGCGGCCCCCGCCGGATCCGCACCGGCACGCTCGAGGAGCTTCGCGGCCGCGCGGCCGCCGGCCGCGAAGCTCCCGATCTCGCCGAGATAGGCGGCTCCGGTGGCTTTGCAGAGAATCTCGGCGATGCGGTTGTCGCTCGTCTTCAGGCAAGCGCGCAGCATGGCGGCGATCGGCGTGCGGTGTTCCGCGACCACCGGACCGTCGGGCGGCCGGACCGCGGCGTCACGGACGATCTCCCCCTCCACCGCGATGCCCGCCTGCCGCAGCGCCGCCGCGAAGCAGCGCCCGAGAAAGAGCGGCGGATCGTGGACGGCCGCCGCGGCGCTGCGCGGCGGGCCGCCCCGCCGGATCGCCGCGTGCACCTCCATCCGGCTCGATTCCCAGTCGCGCCGGAACCAGATCGGCGCGGACTTGCCTCTTACCGTCCGGGTGCGGTTCACGAGCTCGACGGGGCCGCAGTCGGGTTCCGCCTCGAGGCGCCCCGGATCGCCGACCTGCGCTCCGGCCAGCACGGTCACCTTGACGAGGTTCTGGCCGCACCCCAGCGCGGCGGGCACGCGGACATAGAGCGCCGGCGCCGGATACTCCGACCAGTCGGGATGGGCGTACTGCTGATCCAGCCGCCGCTCGGCCAGGACGAGATTGCCGGCGACGCAGCGCACGCCGCGGTCGGCGAGCTTGCCGGCCCAGCCCTCCGGGCTCGCGGTGGGATCGCCGCTGCCGAAGTCCGGGTCGCCGTCGCCCTCCAGGATCAGATCGCCGTCGAGCACGCCGTCGCGAATCGCCCCGCCCAGCCGGAGCCGCGTCGAGAACGTCGCGTCGGTCCCGAGGTACTCCAGCGCCGCCGCTGCGGTGACGACCTTCATGTTCGAGGCCGGAATGAGCGGCTCGTCGGCGCGATGGGCGAGCACGACGGCGCCCGTGAACAGCTCCGTCACGATCAGCGCGACCGCCGCGCCGCGATACGCCGGGTCGGCAAGCAAAGCCTCGAGGGCGGCTTCGTAGGTCTGGACCGCGGCGGTCCTGCCGCCCGCCCAGCCGAGCAGTCCGAGGAGGACGGCCGCGCGCCACCGCCTCACGACCGCACCAGCGCAATCGCCTCGAGATCCGCCGCCAGCCGCAGCGGTCCCGCCCACTCGCGGCGCACCGCCGCGACGATGTCGGTCGCGAGCACCTCCGGATAGAAATGACACAGCACCAGACTGCGCACGTCCGCCTCGCGCGCCATCCGGCCGGCGAGCGGCGGGCTCAGGTGGAGATCCTCCGGCGCAGTCTCGGCAAGCGAGCACTCGCTCAGCAGCACGTCGGCCCGGCGCGCGAAGTCCACCAGCCCGGCGCTGTATCCGGTGTCGCCGGTGTAGACGAGCGAGACGCCGTCGGCGAGGGTTACCCGGTAGGCGAGGCTGCCCGGCACGTGCCGCGACTCGGCGGTCTCCAGCGTGCCGAACGGCAGCACCGCGCGCCAGCCCGGTCCGATCTCGTCCCACCGGGGCCGCGTCCGCTCAGGCTTGACCCAGCAGCCGAACATCGCCTCCAGCCCCGCCGCGATCGCGCGCAGCCCGGGCGGGCCGCACACCGGCAGCGTCCGTGCGCGGTCGAACGCCGGATGCCGGAGTGCGAAGAGCAGCGTGGGCAGGTCCATCACGTGGTCGGGATGGTAGTGGCTGAAGAAGACGCGATCGATCCGGTCCGGCGCCACCCCGGTGCGGGCCAGCCGCTCCAGCGTGCCGCTGCCGGCGTCGAACAGCACCCGCTCGCCGCCCGCCTCGAGCAGGTGGCCGGCCGGCCCGCGGGCGGGCTGCGGCACGGCCGTGCCGGAGCCGAGCACGATCCACCGCGCACCCACGAGCTCAGCGTCCGTAGCCCCGGGGATGGGTGCGGTGCCATCCCCAGGCCGTCTCGAGAATGGTCCCGAGCGCGCCGAAGACCGGCTGCCAGCCGAGCTCGGCGCGCGCCCGCTCCGCCGACGCCACCAGCACCGGCGGATCCCCGGGCCGGCGCCCGACGAGCTCGGCACGGATAGGACGTCCCGTCACCTCCCGCGCCATGTCGACGACCTCGCGCACCGAGTAGCCGCTGCCGTTGCCGAGGTTGAACGCATCGACCTGGATCTCGGAGTCCAGCTTCTCGAGTGCGCGCACGTGCGCCTGGGCGAGGTCGGTGACGTGCACGTAGTCCCGAACGCACGTCCCGTCCGGCGTCTCGTAGTCGTCCCCGAAGATGCGCACGCCGCGCCGCCGGTCGCGGGCGGCGCGGAGCACGTTCGGGATGAGGTGCGTCTCCGGGTCGTGGTCTTCGCCCAGCTCGCCGTCCGGATCGCAGCCCGCCGCGTTGAAGTAGCGCAGGCTCACCGACCGCAGCCCGTAAGCCGCCCCGTAGTCGCGGAGCATGCACTCGATCGTCCACTTGGTGCGCCCGTACGGATTGCAGGGCGCCTTGGGGTGGTCCTCGCGCAGCGGCGCCGTCCGCACCTCGCCGTAGACGGCCGCGGTCGAGCTGAAGACGATCTTGCCGACGCCGTGGGCGCGCATGGCGTCGAGCAGGTTCTGCGTGCCGGTCAGGTTCTGGCGGTAGTAGAGCGCCGGGTCGGCCACGCTCTCGCCCACCAGCGCGCGCGCCGCGAAGTGGAAGACGGCCTGGAACCGGTGCGCGGCCAGGGCGCGGCCGAGACTGGCCGGTTGCAGGAGATCGCCCTTGAGGAAGCGGGCGCCGCGCGGCACGGCTTGCCGGTGTCCGGTCGAGAGGTTGTCGAAGACCACCGCCCGGTAGCCGGCCGCGAGCAGCCCCTTGACCGTGTGGCTGCCCACATAGCCGGCGCCGCCGACGACCAGGACCGCCGCGCGCGAACCGCTGCCCGCCGGCGCCATCAGCGCACCTCCTCCGCCAGCGACTGCGGCACCCGGCTGAGATCGGCGACGTGGTCCCGGTAGAGTCGGTGCACGGCGCGCAGCAACGTCCAGCGGTTGCGCCGGAGCTTGCGGTCCTCCACGTTGACGAACACGGTGTCGAAGTAACGCGCGAGCAGCTCGCCCAGACCGGCGAGGTACCGCCAGGAGCCGCCGATGAAGTCGCCGGCGGCGAAGGCCTCGCACACCGGACCCTCGAGCTCGCGCACCCGCGCGAAGAGCTCCTTCTCGACCGGCTCCACCAGGAGGTCTGTCCGGAGCGCGACCTCTTCGTCCAGTTCGCGCGAGATGTTGTGCGTCCGCTCGACCAGCTCGACCAGCGCCGGGAAACGCGGGTCCCGGTGCAGCTCGTGCAGCGCCTCGAGCCGCGCCTCGAGATGGAGCAAATCCCCCCAGCCGGTCGCGATCGCCGCCCCCACGAGCTCGTGCCGCATGCCCCGTTCCAGGAAGTGCGCCCGGACGCGTTCGCGCAGGTAGGCCTTGAGGCTGGTGATCGGGCTCTCCGGGTGGTCCGCCTCCGGGAGGAGACCCCGGTAGCCGGCCGCGGCCTTCTCGGCCCACTTCGCCAGATCGAGGCCGAGGCGCGCGGTGTGCACGATCCGGATCACGCCGAGAGCGGCCCGGCGCAGGCCGTAGGGATCACGCGACCCGGTGGGCTCGAGCCCCTTCAAGAAGCAGCCCGCGAGCAGGTCGAGCCGATCGGCGAGCGCCAGGGTCTGTCCCGGCGCGCTGGCCGGGACCTCGTCGTCCGGGCCGCGGGGCAGATACTGCTCGCGGATGGCCGCCGCCACCTCCGCGGGCTCGCCGTCGAGCGTGTGAGCGTAGACTTCGCCGACATGGCCCTGCAGCTCCGGAAACTCGCCCACCATGGCAGTCACCAGGTCGCACTTGGAGAGCGCGGCGGCGCGCTCGGCGCGCTCGGCCGTCTCGCCGCCGAACAGCACCATGCCGAGGTTGCGAGCCAGCGCCCGCAGCCGCCCGACGCGGTCGCCCAGCGTGCCCAGGTCCTTGAGGAAGATGACGTGGTCCAGGCTCGCGCTGCGATCGCGCAGCGGTTTGCGCGCGTCCGTGGCGAGGAAGAACTCCGCGTCGACCAGCCGGGCGCGGATCACGCGCTCGTGGCCGCGGCGAATGCGGTCGAACATCGCGTCGGGCCGGTCCACGACGGCGAGAAACCGGGCGGCAAGCCGGCCGTCGGGCCGCGTGATGGAGAAGTAGCGCTGGTGGCTGCGCAGCACCGCCTCGATCACCACGCGCGGCAGCTCGAGGAAGCGCTCCTCGAACACGCCCGCGAGCACGCCCGGGTACTCTACCATGTTGGTGACCTCGGCGACCAGCCCGCCGTCGTGAAACGCGCCGCCGGCCGCCTCGGCGGCGGCGGTCAAGCTCGCCGTGACCGCCTCGAGGCGCGCCGCCGGATCCACCATCACGTAGGCGCGCTGCAGCGCTGCGACGTACGCCTCCGGATCGGCCCGCTCCAGGACGATCGGCTCGGGGGCGAGAAACGGGTGGCCGTGCAGGGTGCGGCCGGCGCGCACGCCGTTGAGCTCCCAGTCGATCGGCTGCTCGCCGAGCAGGGCCAGCACCCCGCGGATCGGCCGGGCGAATGTGAACTCGCGGGAGGCCCAGCGCATGCTTTTCGGAAACGGGATGGACCGGACCGCGGCCGACAAGATGTCCGGTAGGAGCGAGAGCGTGGGCTGGCCCGCGACCTGCTTGTCGACGCACACGTAGCGGCCCTTCGGGGTCTCGCGCACCTCCAGATCCGCCACGGACACGCCGTGGGCGCGCGCGAAGCCCTCCGCGGCGCGCGTTGGCGCGCCGTCCGGATCGAAGGCCGCCTTGGCGGCCGGCCCGAGCGCCGTCTCCCGGCGATCCGGCTGCCGCGCCGCGACCGCGCGCGCCACCACCGTCAGGCGTCTCGGCGTGCCGAGCGCGCTCACGTCGCCGTGCGCGATGCTCGCGTCGTCGAGACCCTGGCGGACCTCGTCTTGCAGCGCCTCCAGAGCGCGGCCGAGGTAGCCGGCGGGAATCTCCTCGGTGCGAAGCTCAACCAGCAGATCGACCATCGATGTCGCTACTCTCTCGGCGGTGCCGCGGGCCCGGGCGGCTCCGCGAGCCAGTTGCGCCAGGCGGCCAGGACCTGGGCTCGCTCCTGGGCCGACGGGACATCTCCGGGCAGCGGGCCAAGGCGCTGTCCGGTGATTCGCTGCAGGGCGGCCCGGACCTGCCCGAAGACATAGTCGTCCGGGTCTGCGAGGGCCTGGACGAGCTCGGCCAGCGGCGCGTGCTCCAGGGGCACGCGCCCCAGCGCGTTCGCTGCGGCGCCGCGCACCAGGCGGGAAGGCTCCGCCGCCGGATCCAGCAGCCGCACGAGCAGCATGGGCAGGTCCTCGGGAAGCCCCGCGGACCCGATGGCCTTGACCGCGAAGACCCGGACGGCTTCGTCCGGCTCCATTTCGCGGTCGAGCTTGCGCAGAAATACCAGCAGCACCGCCTTGTCGTGCACCCGGTACAGCACCGAGGCTGCTTCCCGGCGCTGCGCGGGGTCCGGGCTCTTGTCCAGTCTCTCCAGCAGCTGTGGGCCGATCCCCGCGCCGCGGGCCGCCGCCTCGAGTTGCGACAGCTGCTGGAGCGCCGCGCGGCGATAGTGGCGGGGTAGCGCGGGATCGCGGCTGAGCGCGAGGAGGTCCTCGGCTGCACCGGCGAGGTCGCCGCGGCGGGCCTTCACCACCGCCAGGCCCTGGCGCGCGTCGGGCTGGTCGGGTTCGGCGGCCAGAACCCGCACGAAAGCGGCCCGAGCCTGGTCGGTGTTGCCCTCCTCGAGGAGCACGATTCCCAGGTGCAGGTCAAGCGCCGGCTCGTCCGGATGCGCCTCGAGCGCCCGCCGTAGGCTCGCGCGGGCGAGATCGAGCTGACCCCGGCGTCGATGACACTCGGCGGCGCCGACCGCAGCTTCCGGGGCCGCCGGGTGCTGCACGGGTACGCGCGAGAACGCCGCCAGCGCCTCGTCGAGCTGGGCGTGAACGGCGTGGGCCTGGCCGCGCACGAGCCAGCCGCGCGGGAACTCGCCCCAGATCCGGAAGGCCCGGTCGGTGAGCCGCTCGACCGCCTCGAGATCGAGGCGTCCCTCCTCGTCCTGGGCGCACTTCGCCTGGCCTTCGTAACCGTAGAGGAAGTCCGGATCGAGCTCCAGACTGCGGCCGAACGCCGCGCGCGCCGCCTCGAGCCGGTCGAGCTTGCCGAGCAGGCGGCCCTGGAGGTAGTGGCCGACCGGGTCGAGCTCGCCGCCCGCCGCGCAGGCCTCGAGCCCGGCGAGGAGCTCTTCCAGCGCCTCCTTCCCCCCCCGCCGCCGCGCCGCGGCCTGCTCGGCGAGCGTTTTCTCGATTTGCGCGTCCCAGCGACCGATCTTCCGCTTGAGCGGCGAGTCGAGACCGGCCGCCTTCTCGAGCAGGTCCAGGGCGTCGGTCCGCGGCGGAGACGGCGCGGGTGCCGCGGTCGGAGCGGGGCCCGTCTCGGAACCGACCGTCGGCGGCGCCGGGGTCGCGACGTCCGGCGGCGTGGCCTCCGGAGCGGTGCCTCGGCAGGCGCACCCCAGCACCGCCAGCAGCAGCAGCCGTGCTGGCGGCACCAGCGGCCAGATCGTCCCGGAACCTCCGTGCTTCATGCCGGGATGCGTTCCTTCGCCTTCAGGAGGGGAAAACCCATCTCCTCGCG
>JAFGQW010000251.1 GCA_016935485.1 Planctomycetota bacterium
GCAATCGTCGGCTTCCGTCCGCCGGTCCGCGACCGCCGCGGTGATGGAGGCGCATACGTCAGACACAGCACCCCCAGCGCCCGTGCCGGCCGCGCGTGGCGGGACCGGCGGCAGCGCGGGGGGGGGCAGCGGCGTCGGCGTTATCGCCCAGGAAGCGCAGTGACGAGCATCCTGGTTTGTCGGAAGTCCCTTCTCCGTTCCCCGGAGTCTCCGGACGGTCGAGAGCCTCCGCTGGAACGGTGGTCACGGAAAGACGGGACTACTTCCTCCGGAAGAGCCAGACGAACCCGTGCCTCGTCTCGGCTTCAACGTACGAGTTCAGCCGGCGATCCAGACGATCGATCCGTTCTTGCATGGCGTGAAGAACCTGAGCGCTCGCATCGGTTGCCAGCATTCGTTCTGCTTCGGCGAGGGCGTCCCGCCACTGACGCCTCCACGCGTTGACCTCCTTCGCCTCATCGTCGGTCAGGCTAGCGCGGAACCACGAGACAAACTGCACATCGCCAAGAAGGAGGTCCAGTTTGCCGTCGCCATCGTGGTCGGTGACGTGGATCCTGGTATGGGAGCCAGGCGTCGGTTCCTCGGAGGGCCAGAGGTACTGGTTCAACATCCCCGATGGAACCAGGAGCATGCCGCGAGCGTAGCGCGGCTGGGCCCGCGTGCCTTCATTCCGGAAGAACACCACCCCTCCAGCGGAGGAGCCCGACAGAAGATCGGGAAGACCGTCGCCATCCCAGTCCGCCACCTCGGGACCGGCTAAACCTCCGGGAACGCCGATCGGCTGTCCGCCGTGCTCCAGGCGAATCCCGGTGCTCGCGTACGCGAAATACGTCCGCGTCCCGTCGTTTCGCACCAGGATGATCTCGCCATTCCAGTTGCCCACGAGCAGGTCGAGATCGCCGTCCGCATCCCAGTCCGTGAGAAAGGGCTCCGTTGCGAGTACGCGCGGCCGACCTTCCCTTCCGGCGTGGGTTTCAGTCACGGGATTACCCAGGCGGTCCAGCAGAGCCTGCCGATCGGAGAAGCGCCCCGTTTCGAGACCCCGGAAGACGAATACCCCGGCCTGGCGCGAGCTTCCACCCAACAGCCGTCCGATCGCCCGCAGCGGATTCCCCGGCGGCGGCGGCAAGTAGCAGCCGCTCACCAGGTCGAGAATCCCGTCTGCATCAAGGTCCACGAACTGTGGAGTGGAGCCCAGGCATCATCCCATCGGCACGGACGCCAGTCCATCCGCCGCACGCAGGAACTCGGGTTCGGCGTACACGGGCTTCGCCTCCGTGCCGAGGTTCCGATAGACCCGAAAGTAGCCGTAGTTGAACTGCCCAACGACGAGATCGCGGTCTCCATCCTCGTCGAGGTCAACAAGCGTCGGACCGGCGAACCCGCCTCCGTCTCCGACATCGACGAATGCGCCGGAAGCCGTCCTCAGCTGGCACGGCTTTTCAAGCATGTCCTGAGCGCCTCCTGGCCCCACCAGGAAGACGAGTTCGATCGGCACCCCAGCACTACCCACCGCCCGGTTGTCCCCCGAACATGCCACGTGCGCGACGAGCAGCGCAGCCGCGAAGACACTTGCTGCCACATTGTTCACGTTTCTCCTCCGGCGATTGCGTTCGTGCGAATGGAAGTCCTGCCCTCGACCAAGGACGGTCCCGCTCCAGAGTTCGGCACGTCACTCCCGCACGAGTTTGCGCTACCACGCAACGCGAGCCTACCGCGTGAGGATCCTCGCGTCAATGACGGGACGAGGGTGGGCCGCTGCCTCGTGATGGCCCCCTGTGTCAGGGTAGTTGCCGCATGGGGTGGAGGGAGGTTGGGGGCCGGGCAGCAGGGCCCTGGCGGGCACCCCCCGAGACGAGCCAGATCTGCCAGAGGTCGGCCGGCGTCCCCAGGAGGGCTCGAACCTGCGACCGGCGGCTCAGGGGACTGGCCCGGCGAGCGCCGTCTGGAGGCCTTGACCGCCGGGTCCTGGCCCGGGCGACGGCAGGGCCCGGCGTGGCGGCGCCGGTCACCGACCGCTCCCGGCGGTCAGGCCACGGCCGGGCTCGACCTCGCGGCAGGCCCACTTTGCCTGCCGGAAGCGTGTTCTTGACAGTCTCCGGCGAGCAAGCGGGCTCGGGACGATCCGGAAGTCGTTCCGGGTGGCACTGTCTGCGGTTCTCTACAGGAAAGTTGATTCTGGCGACAATCTGACCCAGCGACGGACCGAGCCCGGAGTCCCCGGCCGACAGGCAGGCGCCGCACCGCGCTCGCGAGGAAATGGCAGTGCTCAACCAGGGCGGTCTTGCCGATCGGCCGCCTGGAGCGCTCCGAGCGGCCGGGGAGCCAGATTCTCCCGCGCCTGGGCTGGTTCTGTTCCCGGCGGACGCGGTCGGCAACACGGTGGCGCAGGAGGGGCTCGCGGACCGCCCTCTGCCTGGCGCTGGGGGCGGCACCGAGGCGGGGGACGGGTACCGGGCGGAACCCGCCCGGCTCTGTCTGGCGGACCATGCCGGGCGCGGCGCTCCGTCTCGCCTCAGTTCGTGATCGTGATGGTCTCGGTCGCGGAGATCACCCGGATGCCCGACGGCGCGGCTGGGTCGAGAGCGATGAACGCCGTGTGAATCCGCGTCCCCGCCAACGCCGGCACGTTCGGGATGTGAATGGACAATTGCGCCTGGCCCTGCGCGTCGAGCACGCCGCGGTAGCCCTGGAAGATCCACGGCCAGAGGCCGCTCACGCTGA
>JAFGQW010000252.1 GCA_016935485.1 Planctomycetota bacterium
GCTCGGCGGGGGCACCTGGATCAACCCGAATGTTGGCGCCGCGAGGGGCGCGATCCTCGCCGGCGAGACGGTGCGGACATTCGGTCATGGCGGCCTCTTCGCCGGCCAGACGGTGCGTGCCTACGGCGACGGCGGCATCCCTGGCGTCTACAACCGGCCGACCTACTTCCGCACGGCCAACGAGGAGCTGGGCGTGCTGGGCGAGCGGAACCGACCCGAGGGGATCCTCCCGCTCCAGGAAGGTCCCGAGGGCCTGGGCGTGCGCCTCTACGGGGGCGCTGGGGCCGTCACGCAGACGTTCGCGCCGAACATCACGATCCAGGTCAACAACCCCAAGAGCAAAGCCGAGGCGCAAGCCGGTGCGGAAGCGGCGCTGCCCGCGATCCGCCGCGAAATGGAGCGCATCGCCAAGGGCGTCTACCGCGCGCAGGCGCACAACTCCAACTCGCGCTCGCAGATCGCCCGGATGGCGAGGAGCCGCGCGTGATGACCGATCTACTCACTGTCGATTCCGAGCTTGGCGTTAATCGCACCAATCTGTTGATCGACCTTCCAGATTCGCGCTCGAATTCTCGCAAGCTCCATGATGACACAGGGCAGAAATCTGGCCAATGCGGTCACGGCCCATTCGCCAGATACAAATCCGCGCGCTGTCATCGTGTTCCACGTGTCCGGCATTGGGAAAAACTCCCCCGGCTCCACTTCAACAAGGAACCGGTCGTACATCTCGTCGATTTCAGCGCGGAGAATGCCATAGGACTCACTAGACGCCCTCACGGCTTCTTGCGCGTCGCGCAGAAGATCATCGCTGAATTCGTCCAGACCTTCACGGATCAGCTTCCGGATTTCAGGGTCCATCTCGCGCTCCTCATGGCTCGGTGTGGAGTCGGATTTTACAAGGCGCGGGCTTCAACTCCAAGCACTGATGGCTCAGGTATCGGAACTTTGCCATGAGCTACGAGGCAGCCACCATCGGCACGAACCTCCAGGGCGGCGCCCGGCGGTTCAGCGCCGTCCGCGCCATGGACGGGACCCTCTACGCCCTGCATTGGGTGAACAATCCAGCCTCCGGCCCGAAGCGGTGCCGGCTCTGGTATTCGCTCGGGGACGGCCGGCCCGGGACCTGGGCGGAGGAGACGTGGTCGCAGGCGGTCGGTGGGCCGTCGATCGGCCGCGCGCCCTACTCGGCGGCGGGCGACGGCGGCACCGACCCGGTGCTACTGGCCGACCCGGCCGGGCACATCTGGCTCGCGACCTCGAGCTACGGCGGCGTGGCGAGCCCGCACATCCTCCGGCGAAACGCGGGCGAAGAGCAATGGGGCGAGGGCCAGGTCGACTACGCGGGCTTTCTGCGGCTGTCGCTGAGCACCGTCGGCGGCAGCTTTGATGCCGTGATGGACCAGGCATTCCCAACGAGCGGTACCTGGAACATCGCCTGCGTCTACCTCGTCGGCACGCCGCCCGCGAAGGCCTACTACACGGACGTGGCCCACGGGGTTGGCGACACAGAGATCGACCCCGCGCACACGAACTACACGGCCTGCCGGATCCTCGTGAATCAGGCCGGCCATAAGTGGGCGTTCCTGCTCGATAGCGCCGGCGCTCTGTGGGTCTGCGAGCGAGACGGCGCGGGCAGCGGAGCCTGGGGCGCGCGGGTGCAGATCAACTCGGGCACGACCGTCGCGAGCCTGGAGGACGTTTGCCTGCATCCGTGCGGGTTCCCCTGCTGTCTCTACCGCGTCGACGCGGGCGGCGGCGTGCACCACCTCCATCACGCCGAGTTCAGCCCCTACACGAGCGCCTGGGGCAGCCAGCGCGTGTGGGATGGCGCCAACAACTACAGCTTCTTCGCCGGGCATTCCCTCGAGTACGATGCCCGCGGCTCGATCTTCGTCGTCGGTCCCTACGATCACGACGGCGACCTGGACTCGGACGACGGCCACATCTACCGCTGGGACCACATTCGCGCCCTCGATCCCGGGGTCACCGCCTGGACACCGATGGATCTGACCTCGGCCGGCGTGGGCGGGACGATCCTCCAGACGGTGGCGCTCAAGAGCCGGACGCCCTTCCTTGGGGGCTACCTGCCGAGCTACCTCGACCAGGGCTCGCTGGTGTTTGCGTACGTGTGGGCTACGGGGAGCACGGCAGATCAGCAATCCCTGGTCCTGAGCAACCGCGACTATTACGGCACGCGCGACTCGAACTACCCGACGATTCTCAGCGGGTATTTGGGGATCCCGCTGTTTCGGCCCGCCGATGACGCCGTGCGGGTGCCGGCCACGATCGGCCTCGACAAGACGCCGATCGGCCCGTTCCCTTCCCTGCGGCCCTCGGTGCGCTACAGCGAGGCGCGGATCTTCCAGACCAACGAGGCCCGGTTCGAGGCGGGCTACACGGCGCAGGTGGCGCGATTCACGAGCGGCCAGCGGGTGATCTCCATTGCCTTCACCCACGAGCGGAAGGCCGCTCTGGATGCGGTGGTCGAGTACGCGCTCGCCCGGCAGCGGGACGGCCGGGTGTTCTCCTGGTTGCCGCCCGATTACGAGGGCGACGCCGACGACGCGAAGATCCCCGTGCGGATGCTCCCCGCGCCCATCGAGCGCGAGACGGTGACGACCGCCCAAGGCGACCGGGTGCAGGTCGTCGCCTTCCAGATGATCGAGGTGCTGTGATGCCCCAGGACACCCCGCCCGAGCTGATCGCCGCGAGCCGCCGGCTCGAGAGCGCGGCCGCCTGGCTCTGGCTCTTCGAGGTCCTGGTGGACGAGGCGACCGTCGTCCGGGTGGCGAAGAACCCGACCGACGTGGTCTTCGCCGGCGCGACCTACGAGGGCTGGAATCTCGAGCTGCAGGGGTTCACGGTCTCCGAGGAGGAGGACGCGAGCGCGAACGCGACGATCCGGCTCGCGCACCCGTCGGCGGCGCTCCGGGCGCTGCTGGAGGCGCACGA
>JAFGQW010000253.1 GCA_016935485.1 Planctomycetota bacterium
CTTTCGCGTGAGCAGGGAGCCAAGGTAGAAGAGCCGTCCCGGCTCTTCCGCCCGGCGCCACGCCGGGCGAGCCCGCCCTTCGGGCGCACAGGAAGCGGCGAGACGCCGCTTCTACTTTGCGCTGATTCCCTTTCGCGCGACCGGGGAGCCAAGGTAGAAGAGCCGTCCCGGCTCTTCCGCCCGGCGCCGCGCCGGGCGAGCCCGCCCTTCAGGCGCGGAGGAAGCGGCGAGACGCCGCTTCTACTTTACGCTGATTCCCTTTCGCGCGAGCAGGGAGCCGTCGAGCCGGTAGAGAGCCAGCAGGGCGAGGCGATAGTCGATGATCGCTTCGACCTCGGCGATCTCGCTGGCGACCCGGTCGCGCCCGGCCTGAGCGACCATGAAGGCGGTGGCGCGGCCGACGCGGAATTTCTCCATTTCGTTATCCACGGTCTTCTCGCGCAGGACTCGGGTAGCCTTGGTCGCCTTCATCCGCTCCGCCGCGCGCTCCACGTCGACGTGCGCGGCGCGCACGTCCACCTGCACAAGTTGTTCCATGTTGCACAGCGCGGCCCGCGTCTGCTCCAGCGACAGCGCCGCCCGTTCGTGCCGCGCGCGCGCGGCGCGGTTCCCCCACGGCATCTCGAAGCTGAGCCCGGCCGTATAGCTGACGGCGTCTTCGTCCTCGTCGCCGGCATCGGAGAACGAGTTCGCGTAGCGCGAGCCGCCGAGCGACACGAACAGGTCCAGCTTCGGCAGCCGCCCGTTGCGTGTCCGCACGGTTTCGAGGTCGCCCTGCGCGACGCGCAGCCGCGCCTGGTTCAAGTCGGCCCGCTGTTCCATCGCGGTGCGCACGTGCGCGGCGACCTCCTCGATCGCGACGACGTCCGTTTCCGGCGGATCGCTCAGCCGCAACTCGCGGGTCCACACGTCCTCACCGGCCGGGTTCAGCAGCCGGATCAGTTCGAGGCGCCGCTTCGCCAGGGTGCCGCGCGCCTCGATGAGCTGTTCGCGCCGGCTTGCAACCTCCGCTTCCGCGGCGGCCAGTTCCGTCTCGGCCAGTTTCCCCACCTCGATCCGTTCCTTCACCTCTTGGATTTCCTGGAGCGCGACCTCCATGGACCGCACATAGATGTCCATGGACCGTTCGGCGAGAATGCAGCCCCAGTAGCCCTGTTCGACCTGCGCCACCAGCGTTTCCGTCGCCGCGCGGAACTCATAGAGCGACAGATCCGTATCGAGCCGAGCCTGGCGCAGGCGCGCGAGGTTGGCCGCCGTCCCCCCGCCCTGCAACAGGCTCTGCGAGAGCGAGGCCTCCCAGCTCGCGCCGCTGGAATCGCTGTCGGACTCGTTCCGGCTCGAGGCCCCGTCCACGCCGACGGCGAGCGAAACGGCCGTTCCGGACGGCAGCGTCTCGTCCACGCGCACCTCCGCCGCGGTGGAGTCGGACGTACTCGTCTCGTCGCCGGCTTCATCGTCCGAGTTGGTCGTCTGCTCCGTGCGGCCGATGCTGGCCGAGGCGGAGAACGACGGGTCGAACGCCGCCCGCTGCACGCGTTCGTCCGTGCGGCTGATCGCCGGGCGCAGCCGTTCGACCCGGAAATTCGCGTTGTGTTCCAGCGCCGCCAGCACCGCCGCCTCCAGGCTGAGCGTGAGCGGCGGCGGCGCCGGCGCAACGGCGGCGGCGGCCGGCGCCGGCCCGGGCTCGCCGGGCTGCACCCCTGAAAGCGCAGCCGTCTCCGCATCGCCGGCATGGGTACCCGCGCACGCAAGCAGCAGCAGGCAGGAACCGGCGGCGAGCGTGCAGCGCCGGCGTATCCTTCGTCTGTCTCTCATGGTCATGCCCTCCTCACGGCATATCGCTGTCCCGTTTGGAATAGCCACAAAAAGGCACAAAAGGCGCAAGACCGAACCACACAAAGCGACTCAGCGCGACGAATATGTTGAGGGAATCGTACGCGCACCGGAGTGCGCGTGCGATTCCCTCAACGTTGCCTCCCTTTTCTTGCGCCTTTTGTGCCTCTTTGCGGCCATCAGAGGTCACACAGTCATCTCATTCGTACCGCAGCGCCACGATCGGATCCAGCCGCGCGGCGCGGCGCGCGGGATAGTAGCCGAAAAAGACGCCGACCGACCCCGAGACCGCCAGTGCGAGTATCACGCTCTGCGTTTCGACGACCGTCTGGTAATCGGACAATCCGCTCAAAATCCCGGCGACCCCGAACCCGAGCACGATCCCGAGTATGCCGCCGAGCCCGCTGATGAGGATCGACTCGATCAGGAACTGGCTCAGCACGTCGCGGTCGCGCGCGCCGATCGCCTTGCGCACGCCGATCTCGCGGGTCCGTTCCGTGACGGTGACGAGCATGATGTTCATGATCCCGATCCCGCCGACGAGCAGCGAGATGCCCGCAATCCCGCCGAGCAGGATCGTGAAGGTGCGCGTGACGGTGGACGCCATCTCGATGAGTTCCGCCTGGTTCCGCACATGAAAATCGTCGTCGGCGCCGGCCCGGATCCGGTGCCGCTTGCGCAGCAGGCTGGTGATCTGCGTCTCGACGCGCGCGAGCGTGGCGGCGTCCTGCGCCTGAACGTCGAGCTCGTCCAGGTACGGCTGGCCGAGCACCCGGCGCATGGCGGTGAGGTACGGGACCATGACCATGTCGTCGGGGTTGAACCAGCCCTGGTCGCCCTTGGCCTTGAGCACGCCGATCACGCGGAAATTGACGTTCTTGACGCGAATCCGTTCGCCGACGGGGTCGCGCTCCCCGAACAGTTGCGTGCTGACGGCGGAGCCGAGCACGGCGACGCGCGCGGCATAGTCTTCCTCGACGGAGGTGAAGGCGCGGCCCTTCGCGAGCTCGAAACCGCGGATGGCCAGGTAGGACAGCGACGTGCCGGCAATAGTGGTGTCGGTATTCGCGTTGAAATACTTCACCTGGGCCCGGCCCCGCACGAGCGGCGCCAGCGCCTGCACGTCGGGCACGCTCTGCAGAACGGCCTCGGCGTCGCCGAGCGTGAGGCTCTCGCGCGAGCCGGACTGCACGCCGCGGCGCTGCGCGCCGCCCGGCCGCACGACGAGCAGGTTCGTGCCCATCGCCGTGATCCGGTTCATCACCTGGTGCCGCGCGCCGGCCCCGAGCGCGAGCATCGAGATCACGGCGCCGACCCCGATGATGATGCCGAGCATGGCGAGGAACGAGCGCATCTTGTTCGCCAGCAGACTGCCGAGCGCCACTTTGATGATGGTCCACAACAGCATCGTCAGCCCCCGTTCACGACGCGGCCGTCGCGCATGCCGACCTCGCGCCCGCAGTGCGCCGCCACATGCGCGCTGTGCGTCACCAGGATCAGCGTCCGCCCGTCGGCGTTCAGGCGCTGGAACAGCGCCAGGATCTCGTCCCCCGTCCGGCTGTCCAGGTTCCCCGTCGGCTCGTCGGCCAGAATGATCGCCGGATGCGTCACGATCGCGCGGGCGATCGCCACGCGCTGCCGCTCGCCGCCGGACAGCCGGCTCGGCTCGTGCCGCATGCGTTCCCGCAAGCCGACGGTCTCCAGGGCCTGGGCCGCGGCGTTCTTCGCGTCGTGCCGCCCGCCGTAGAGCAGCGGCAGCTCCACGTTCTCCAGCGCGGAAAGCCGCGGCAGGAGGTTGAACGACTGGAACACGAACCCGATCCGGCGGTTGCGGATCGCCGCCAGGCGGTCCTTGCGCAGCCGCGCGACATCCTCGCCCGCGAGCACATACTCGCCGCCGTCCGGCGTGTCGAGACAGCCCAGAATGTGCATCAGGGTCGACTTCCCGCTGCCGGACGGCCCGGTGATGGCGAGCATCTCGCCCTCGCGCACGGCAAGGTCCACGCCGTCCAGCGCGCGGACGGTCGTCTCGCCGAGCTGGTAGCTCTTGCGCAGGGCGCGTGTCTCGATCATCATCTGGGCCGCCTTCCGCCCCCGCCCAGCATCTGCGCCTGCATCCGCTCCCGGCGCATCTGGGTGCGCTGCTCGTCGCGGTTCCACCGGCTGTCGGCGCCCGCGCGCGGCAGGACTACCGCCTCGCCCGCGGTCAACCCGTCGAGAATCTCGACCATCTCCCCGTCGCTCGCGCCGGTCGTCACCGCGCGCCGCTCCTCGGCGCCGTCCGCCTTGCGCACGGTCACGAACCGCTCGTCGCGCCTGCGGACCAGCGCCTGCGCGGGCATCAGCAGCACGTCCTCCTTCTCGACGGCCACGATCTCCACGTTCGCCGTCATCTCCGGCTTGAGCAGCCCACCGTCCCGGCCCCGCACTTCGACTTTCACCTCGAACGTCACGACGTTGGACGTGCTCTGCCCCTTGGTCGCGATCCGAACGACCTGCCCGGGAAAGAGCGTGTCGGGGTAGGCGTCGACGGTGATCCGGACCCGCTGCCCGACTTCGATCCGGCCGATATCGCTCTCATCCACCGTCACCAGGACGTAGACCCGCGAGAGGTCGGCCAGCGACATCACCGTCGTGCCGCCGCCGACATTGTTGATTCCGGAGGCCGTGATCTGGCCGACCTGCACATTGCGCTCGGCCACCACGCCGGCGATGGGGGCCATGACCGTCGTGTCGGCCAGCCGCTGCTTCGCGTCGGAGAGCGAAAGCTTGTCCGTCTCGACCTCCGCCTCCGCGATGCGGACGTCCTGCCGCCGCACTTCGATCTGAGTGGCGCGGCTCTTCAGATCCTCAATCCGGGCGCGCGCGGCCTCCAGGTCCGAGACCGCCTGCGCTCGCGTCGTGCGCGCGGCGTCCAGTTCCTCGCGGCTCGCCACCTTCTTCTCCACGAGCTGGTCCACGCGCGCGAGCCGCGCCTCGGCCTCCTGCGCTTTCGCCTGCGCCGAGTCCAGGGCCGGTTCCGCGCGCGCGCGTTCCGTGGCCAGCTCCTGTTCCGCGATCTCGAGGCTCAGCCGCGCCTGGGCAAGCCGCGCCTCGGAGACGGCGAGCGCCACCTCCGCGCGCCGCACGGAGCGCTCCTCGTCCGCCGGGTCGAGCTGCAGGAGCACGTCGCCCTTCCGGACCGAATCGCTGACGTCGACGGGCAGCTTGATGATCTCGCCGCTCGCCTTGCACTTGATCTCGATCTCCTGCTCCGCCACCACGCGCCCGGTCGCCTCCACCACGACACGCAACGCACCGTTGGTGACCGCCACCACCCGCGGCGCCGCCGCGCCGGCTGAGTCCGCACGCTTGGGCGCCCGCGCCCGCGCGCGCAGCCACCCACCGGCGCCCGCCGCCACGAGCAGAACGGCCAGCGCCATGCCCAGTCTCTTCCCGGTCAGCCTCTTCATGTCGTCTTCTCCCTCCGCCGGCCGCGCAGCCCCTCGAAGACCGAATAGACGACCGGCACGATCACCAGGGTGATCAGCGTCGAGCTCAGCAGCCCGCCGATCACGACGCGCGCCATCGGCGCCTGCGCCTCGCCGCCCTCCCCCGTGCCGAGCGCCAGGGGCAGCAGCGCCAGGCTCGTCGTCAGCGCGGTCATCAGGATCGGGCGCAGCCGGCGCCGGCCCGCCTCCTCGATCGCCGCGCGCAGCGCCAGCCCGTCGCGCCGGCGCAGCAGGTTCGTCGTGTCCACCAGCAGGATCGCGTTGTTCACGACGATCCCGCCCAGCATGATGCAGCCGATATACGACTGGATGTTGAAGGTCGTGTTCGTCAGGAACAGGATCAGCACCACCCCGATCGCGGCCAACGGCACGGAGAACATCACCACGAACGGGTCGCGCAGCGATTCGTACTGGCAGGCCATGACCATGTAGACCAGGATCAGGGCCAGCACGAAACCGAGCAGCAGTTCCCGGAACGCTTCCTGCTGCTCTTCGTATTCGCCGCCGAACACGACGGCGAACCCGCGCGGGACGGGCACCGCCTGCAGCTTCTGGCGGATGTCCTGGATGACGCTGCCCATGTCGCGCCCCGTCACGTTGGCCTCGACGGACACCGTGCGCTCCTGGTCCGTGCGTTCGACGCTCACCGGCCCGCGCCGCTGGTGGCGGCCGACCACGTTGCGCAGCACGACCGGCTCCCCGTCCGCGTTGGCGAGGGTCAGGTCAAGGATGTCGCGCAGGTCCATCCGCTCGGCGTTCTTCACCTGCACGCGGATGTTGTACTCGTCGCCCGCTTCGCGGTAGTCGCCCGCACGCGTGCCGGAGAGCACCGTCTGCAGCGCCTCGGCGATCTCCTGGACGGTCAGCTTCATGTCGGAAGCCTTGCGCCGGTCCACCAGGATCGACTCCTCCGGCGTGCCGGTGTCGCGGCTGATGTCCGCGTCCGTGATGCCGGGCACGTCTTCGACGAGGGCCCGGATCCGTTCCGCCATCATGTCCGAAGTCGCCAGATCGTGGCCGCGGATCTGGACCTCAATCTTGTCCGCGCCGCTCGCCATACGCCGGAAGATGAAGAGCCCGGCGCTGGTCCGCACGCGGACGATCATGCCGGGTATGGCCGAGAGCCTGCGGCGCAGCAGCCCTGCAATCTCGTCGCTGGACCGCTTGCGTTCGGCCAAGGGCACGAGCGAAATGCGCAACTGGCTCGTGTGCGAGGCGCTCCCGTGCCAGTGCGAGCCGCCGCTGTGGCTCACCAGGTTCTCGATCTCCGGGACCGTCTCGCGCACGATGCGCTCGACCTCGAGCAGCTTCTCGTCGGTCACCGCCAGCCGCGTGCCGACCTCCATCTCCGCTTCCACTCGGATCTCGCCCTCGTCGGTCTCCGGCATCAGTTCGGTGCCGATCAGCCGCGTCAGCAGCAGGCTGCCGGCAAGGCACAGCACGGCGACCCCCCCGGTCAGCACGCGGTGCGACAGCGCCGTGTGCAGCAGCCGCTTGTAGCCGTCCTCCAGCCCGGTGAAGAACCGCTCGCTGAGCGCGAACAGCCGCCGGCCCGGCCGCCGGTCCGCGGCCGGCCCGGCGGCCGGGTGCAGCAGGCGGCTGGAGAGCATGGGCACCACGGTCATGGCCGCGCCGAGCGAGCAAAGCAGGGCGAACGCGATCACATAGGAGAGCTGCTTGAACATCACGCCGGCCATCCCGCGCACGAAGATCAGGGGCAGGAACACCGCGAGCGTCGTCAGCGTGCTGGCGATGATGGCGGAAGTCACTTCCTCGCTGCCGTTCACCGCCGCTTCCTGCCCGGGCTGCCCCTGCTCGCGGAGCCGGTAGATGTTCTCCAGCACCACGATCGAGTTGTCGACCAGCATGCCGATCCCCAGCGCGAGCCCGCCCAGCGTCATCAGGTTCAAGGTGAACCCGGCAAAATACATCAGACCGAACGCCGCGATGACGGAGACGGGAATGGCGGTGGCAATGATGAGCGTGCTGCGGAAGTTGCGCAGGAAGAAGAGCAGCACGAGGATCGCGAGCAGCCCGCCGTAGAGCGCCGCCTGGCTCACGTTGTCGATCGAGCGCTGGATGAACTCGGAGCTGTCGATGATCGGGATCAGGTTCACCTGCGGCAGGTCCGCGTTGACGCGGGCGATCTCCTCGCGCACGCCGCGCGCGACTTCGACGGTGTTCGCGCCGGACTGCTTGTTCACGCTCAGCATCACGCCCGGTTCGCCGTTCACCCGGATGATGCGCGTGACGCGCTGCCAGGCGTCTTCCACATCGGCCACCTCGCTGAGCAGGACCGGTGCGCCGTCGCGCTCGGCCACCACCGTGGCGCGCAGCTCATCCAGGCTCTGGTACTGGCCCGGGGTGCGGACGGTGACTTCGTAGTTGCCGCGGTCAATCGAACCGGCGGGCAGGTTGATGTTCCCGGCCCGGATCCGGGCCAGCACCTGGTTCAACGGCATGCGCAGCGCCTTGAGCTTGTCCGGGTTGAGGTTCACGTGGATCTCGCGGTCCACCCCGCCGCGCACGTCCAGCGCCGCCACGCCGGGCACGCGCTCGATCCGGTACTTGATCTGCTCGTCGATGATCCGCCGCATCTGGACCGGGTCCAGCCGGCTCGACGCGCCGAGAATCATGACCGGGAAACTCGCCAGGTCGAACTTGCGCAGCATCGGCCGGTCCGCGTCTTCCGGCAGCAGCGGGATCACGCGGTCGAGCCGGTCCCGGATATCGTTCGCCGCCGCGTCCAGGTCCGTGCCCCAGTTGAACGTGACCCGCACGTTGCTGCTGCCCTCCGAGGAGATCGAAGTGACCTCCTCCACGCCCGGCACCGCGCTGACCCCCTCCTCGATCGGGCGGGTGACCAGCTCTTCCATCTCTTCCGGCGCCGCGTTCTCGTAGGTGGTCATGATGCTGAGCGTCGGGAAGGTGATGTCCGGCATCAGGTCGATGGTCAGCCGCGAGAAGGAGACGCCGCCCAGGATGATCACGATCAGCACGAGCATGATCGTGAAGATCGGGCGCTGCACCGCGAAGCGCGAGAGCCTCATCGGCCACCTCCCGCGCGCCCGCCGCGAGAACCGGGCCCGGGCGCCCCGGCGCCGGCGGCCGGCTCCTCGCCCGGCAGTGCGATCGCCGCGCCGTCTTCGAGCAGATGGTGGCCCAACGTCACCACCGAACCGGACAGCGCCGGCTCGACGATCTCCACCCGCTCACCCTCGGTGATCCCCGCCTTCACGGGCACGAACCGCGCCTTCTTCTCCGCGGTGTCGGCCACGAACACGCCCTGATGCCCGTCGCGCCGGGCCAAGGCCGCCACGGGCACGACCGTCACGTCCGCGTGCCGGTCGAACTCGATCCGCGCGCGCACGAACATGCCCGGCTTCAATACGCCGTCCTCGTTCGCGAGCTCGATCTCCACACGCGCCTGCCGCGACAACTCCTTCAGCAACGGCGCGATCCGCAGGATCCGGCCCGTGAACTCGCGGTCCGGAAACCCGTCCGTGATGAGCACCGCCGGCTGCCCGATGCGGATCCTAGGGTAATCCCGCTCGATCACGTCGATCTGCGCGATCATCACGTTGTTGTCCAGGACCGAAACGATCGGCGCGTTCGGCTGCAGCATCTCGCCCTCGTCCACGAACCGCTCGCCCACCACGCGCGGCGCGTCCGCATCCGGCCACTCGACCCGGATCCGCGTGTACGACAGACGGACCTCCGCCGCCTTCAGCGCCGCTTCGCGCCGCGTCACTTCCGCCAGCGCCACCGCATGCTTCGCGCGCGCCGCCGTGTACCGCGCGTCCTGCTCGTCCAGCTCCGACTCGGAGGCCACCTTCTTCTCGCGCAGCGCCTTCACGCGCTCCAGTTCGCGCTCCGCCATCTCGAGCGTGCTCTTGCACTCCGCCACGCTCGCGCGCGCCACCGCCAGCTCCGCGCGGGCTTGCGCCGCCTGTTGCGCGTACTCCGCATCGTCCAGCTCCGCGATCAGGTCACCCGAACGCACCGCGTCGCCCACGTCCACCGTCAGCTTCTCCAGCCGCCCCGCGATCTTGGGCGAAACCACGAACCGCGCGCGCGGCTGCAACGTGCCCGTGAACAGGCTCACTTCCCGAACCGTCGCCTTCTCCACCGGCGAAATCTCCACCGCCACCGCAAAGCCGGCCCTGCGCGGCCCGCGCCCGTCGTTGCCGCCGCCCTCCTTCACCTTGACGGCAATCCGCCAACCCAGCACCCCCACAAGCGCCGCAATCACCAGCGCGGTCACTGCCCTCTTCATCCGCCGTCTCCTTCCCTTGTGCGTCTCGCCGTCCGTATCAGCGTCAATGGCCGATGGTTCATGGTCGATGTTCGGTCCATGCCGGGAACCCGGCTCGCGAGGACGCTCGCCCTCCATCACCCCTGCATCTGGCGCCAATGGCCAGACAGATCGTTCGAAGTTCGATGTTCAGTGTTCGATGTTCGATGTTCGCCCCTCAAGCCGCAATGCCCCCCCGCCCCCTTATCAGGAGCGCGATGACGGCCTGCGCCGCTTCTTCGCCCGGCCCCCCTCCGAACGCCTCATCTCCCGAATGCCGCCCAGGCTGAACCGGACCACGTGGTCCGCCAGCGCCGCCACATCCATCTCCGGCCAGTCCGAAGGACGCGGCGGCAACGTGCTGCCTGCGCTCTTGCGGCGCCGTTCGCGCAACAACGGCCCGAAACACTGCGCCATGATGCTCATGTGGCAAAACCGCACCTGCTGCTCCGTCGCACCGGCGCCCAACAGTTCCCGTACGATCCCCATGAACTCCGCGCGAACCGATTCGAGTTCCTCGTGCATCGCCTCCGTCAGAAGCCCTGTCGGATTCGCCATCTCCTTCATTACCATGTCGAGCCCGAGACTGTTCGGGTCCGATATGCGCTCCATCATCGCCCGAATCCGGCCCTGCAACCGCTCTTCCGCCGGCGCGGTCGGCGGCACCCCGCCGTCGGGCGGATGCACCTCGAGCGACTGGCGCACCCCCCAGCGCCAAGCCTCCACGTACAGGGCGTCCTTGCCCCCGAAATGATAGTTCACCGCCGCTATGTTCGCGCCCGCCTTGCCGCAGATCTCCGCGATCGTCGCGTCGCGGTACCCCTTCTCCACGAATACCGCACACGCCGCCTCAATCAGCCGCTCCCGCGTCTGAACGCCGTCTTTGCGCTGCTTCACCATGGCCGGAACTCCTTCCGCTCTGCACCGGCATCCGGCCGATCCCTCTCCCGCGCCGGTCCCCGCCGTACACAAACATAAAATTAAAGTACGCATTTGAATTTGTCAATGGGAATCGTGCGGGGAGGCCTGGGGGAGAAGCCGCCGGCCTGAGCTCGGGCGAATTTCCTGAGAAATTCGCCATGTCTTCTCACCAATGCGGGCTGCGCCCGCCGACTTGTGCGGGACGGGCTGGAAAGCCCGTCCTACGCGGGCGGACAGGCTGAAAGCTGTGTCGACTCCCCGTGGGACGGGCTTTCCAGCC
>JAFGQW010000039.1 GCA_016935485.1 Planctomycetota bacterium
ACCCGCACCCGCACGCTCACCCGGGAATGGGGTCAGACCCCGTTCCGAAGCGGAACGGCGTCAGACCCCAGTCGTCACTCTCCCCGCCCCACCCGCCCTCTCGCTCCTCACTCGTCTTCTCGTCCCGCGCTACCGGCGCGGAAACCGCAGGATCCGCGCCGCGTTGGCGAGCACGAGGAAGGTCCCCGCGTTGTGGACCGCCGCGCCCACCGCGGGAACGATCGCACCCGCCGACGCGAGCGCCATCATGCCGAGGCTCGACGCGACCGCGATGAACACGTTCTGGTGGATGTTCAGCCGCGTGAGCCTGGAGAGCCGGATCATCTCCGCGAGCCGGTTCAGATCGTTGGACATGAGCGCGATGTCGGCGCTCTCCACCGCCACCGCCGAGCCCATGGCACCCATCGCGATCCCGACGTCGGCACGGCTCAGCGCCAGTGCGTCGTTCACGCCGTCGCCCACCATCATCACCGTGCGGCCGGCGGCGCGCTCGGCCTCGACGACGGCCGACTTCCGCTCGGGCAGGCACTCGGCCAGCACCTCGTCGAACCCGAACTCCGCGGCCACCGCCTCGGCCACCGCGCGCCGGTCCCCGGTCATGAGCACCATGCGCCCGACGCCGAGCTCGCGCACCCGGGCGAGCGCCTCGCGGCTCCCGGGCCGCGGCCGGTCGGCAAGCAGGAGGTAGCCGAGCACCGTCCGGTCGCGCGCCACCCACACCGTCGGCCCGTGGTGCGGCGGCGCCTCGACCGAGAGTTCGATCCCCTCCTCCTCGAGCCAGCGGCCCGAGCCCAGCCGGAGCACCTCGCCGCCCTGCCGGCCCACCATCCCGCGACCGTGCACCTCCTCGACCGAGGCAGGCTCCGCGAAGTCCACGTCCTCCGCCGCCCTCCCCACCGCCCGCGAGACCGGATGGCGCGAGCCGAAGGCGCATGCCGCCCCCACCGCGAGCACGTCCCGCTCCTCGCGTCCCTCCAGCGCGTGGACCGCCACGACCTCGAGCTGCCCCATGGTGACCGTGCCGGTCTTGTCCACGAGCAGCGTGTCCACGTCCCCGAGCGCCTCGAGGAACCGGCTGCTCTTGATGAGCACGCCCAGCCGCGCCGCTACCGCCAGCGCCGCCGTCATCGCCGCCGGGCTCGCGAGCACCAGCGCGCATGGGCAGCTCACCACGAGGATGGTCACGGCGCGCGAGAGCTCGTGGGTCACCACGAGCACCGCCGCCGCCAGCACCAGCACGGCGGGCAGGTAGACCCGCGCGTAGCGCTCGATCACCCGCATGATGGGCGCCTCGGAGCGCTCGGCCTGGTGCAGGAGCTCCAGGATGCGGCCGAGCGCCGTCGCCCCCGCGACGCCCGTGACCTTCACCCGCAGCAGCCCTGAGAGGTTGACGGTGCCGGCGAAGACCTGCGAGCCGTGGGCCACCTCCTCGGCCGCCGACTCGCCCGTCATGCTGCTCTGGTCCACGGCCGAGACGCCGTGGATCACCACGCCGTCCGCGGGGATCACGTCCCCGGGCCGCACCACCACGACGTCGCCCACGCCCAGCGCCTCGGCGTCGACCTCGCACTCGCCTTCCGGCCCGAGCCGCGTCGCCCGGCTCGGCCTCAGGCGCTTGAGCCCCTCGATCGCCGCGCGCGCGCCGCGGATGCTCCGCTCCTCGAGGAAGTGGCCGATCGACATCAGCAGCGGCACGAGGATAGCGGTGACGAACTCGCCCGCGGCCAGGCACGCGAGCAGCGCGAGCGACACGAGCTGCTCGAGGGTGCGCCCGGTATCGCGCGCGACGAACCCGCGGAACCCCGCCGCCAGCACCGGCGCCGACGCCGCCAGCGCGCCCAGACCGAGGAGCAGCGCGGCCACCTCCCCGTCGCCCGGGAAGAGCGCGCGGTGCCCCAGCCCCACCAGCAGCAGCGCCGCCGCCGCCAGCAACAGCGAGAGTCTCCGCCCGATGCGCTGCTGCTCGCCGGGCTCGAGCGCCGTCTCGAGGTGGTGGCGCAGCGGCGAGGGTCCGTGCATCGGCCCTACCGCTCCCTCCCGCCGGTGCGGAGCGCGCGAAACGTCTGGCCCGGAACCAGGATGTGGTAGCGCTCGAAGCCGGGCGGCACGAGCTGCACGGCTCCCGCGCGGACCATCAGCGCCTCCACCGCCTCCAGATAGAGGCGCTGGCGCACCAGCTCGGGGCGCGCGCGATACTCGCCGAGCAGCCCCTCGAATCGCGCCGCCTCGCCGCGTGCCGCGGCCGCCCCGTCCGCCGCGTAGGCCCGCGCCTCGTTGATCTGCCCGACTCGCTCCGCCTCGGCGCGGGGCACCTCCTGCTCGGCGTAGCGCCGCGCCTTCTCCTCCAGCGTCTTCTTCTCCACGAACGCCTTCTGCACGTCGTCGAAGTAGCGCGCCACCTGCACCGGCGGCTGGAGCGCCGTGAGCTCGAGCGCCACCAGCAGCACCCACGGCCCCGCGCGGTCCAGGCTCGCCTGCGCCCGCCGGAGCGCGGCCGCCGCGAGCTCCCGCTTGCCCTCCACGAGGACGTGATCGATCGGCATCTCCGCGAGCGTGCGGGTGAGCGCCGTTACCACGGCGTCGTGCACGAGCGCCTCGGGTTCGCGGATCTCCAGCGCCCACCGCACCGGATCGCCGATCTGGTACTTCACCCGCACCGCCGGCTGGACGACGTTCTGGTCGCCGGTGAGCGCGTAGCCGTCCTCGGTGATGTCGAGCTGCTGGAACGCGAGCGCCCGGCGGGAACGGAGCGCGTCGACGTCCATCTCCAGGACGCGCCGCACCGGCACCCGGACCACCTCGTCCACCAGGTACGGCAGCGACAGCAGCAGCCCCGGGCCGTGCACCTGCTCGGCGCGCGTCGCTCCGGTGAGCCGCCCGAAGCGGAGCCGGAGCGCCACCTCGTCGGGCTTCACCACGGTCACGCCGCTGGCGGCGATCACGACCAGCGCGACCGCCGCGCCCCACCCGAGCAGGCGAAGCGCCGCGCCGAGGCCCTCTCCGAGCGGCAGCGCGCGCCACGACGGGCTCATGTCAGCGGTCCCCCTGCTCGGTCGGGCCGGCGGGCGGGCCGCCGGGGCCGGCGGGCGGCTCGAGCGGCCGGAGCTTCAGCAGATCGAAGGGCGGCTCGTCGGACCGGAATACAAGCGAGGTCCGCTCACCGAACAGGTTCTTCAGCGCGTCGATGCGCCGGAGGAACCGGTAGAACTCGGGATCGCGGCTGTGCGCCTCGCGGTAGATGCGCGCGGCCTCGGCCTCGGCCGCGCCGCGGATCTTCAGGGCCTCCAGCCGGCCGTCGGCCTTGAGCCGCGCCACCGCGAGATCGGTGTCGCTCCGGATGCGAGCGGCCTCGCGCTCGCCCTCGGCCCGGTAGCGGGCCGCGACCTTCTCGCGCTCGGCCCGCATGCGGTCGAAGATCTGCGGCACGTTGTCGGACGGCAGCCCGAGCTGCTTCAGCCCCACCTGGTGCACGCGGATGCCGTAGCTCTTCAAGGCGGTCGTCTCCACGTCGTCGAGGATCCGAGCCTCCACCGCTTCGACCTGGAGCGCGCCCGGCTCGGTCGAGACCAGCGCGGCGAGCGGGCAGCTCCCCAGCACGGCGTTCTTCGCGTTCGTGACCAGTCCGTCCAGACGCGCCTCCGCGGTCGTCAGATCGCCCATCGACTGCAGGAACGTGAGCGCGTCGGCCACCGACCAGACCACGAACGTGCGGAGAATGATGTTCTTCTTGTCCTGGGTGAGCGTCTCGGCGAACCGCGAGTTGAACAGGCGCTTTCGCGCGTCGATCCGGTAGATGCGCTCCACGGGCCAGGGCCACTTGGCATGGAGCCCCGCCTCCGTCACGACGGCGCGCGGGGCGCCGAACCGGGTGACGACCGCGACCTCGCCCTCGCGCAGCGCGTAGAGCACGCTCGAAGCGAGGACCACGGCCACCACGGCGGCGGCAACGGGCCAGCGCAGCAGATGGCGGCGCATTGCGTTCCTCCTCACGGTTGGCGGCCGCCGGGGCGCAGATCGAGCCAGAACTCGCCCGCTCCGGCCCCCGGCCGCTCCTCTTCCAGCGTGTGGTCCAGCACGTAGACGTCGATCGCCGCGCGCCCAAGCCCTTCTTCCAGCGCTTCCAGCCAGCGGCGAAACGCGAACAGCTCCGGCGCCGCGCGGGAGGCCTCGCACGCGGCGAGAAAGCGCGCCGCCTGCCCCTCGGCCTCGGCCACGTCCGCAGCGGCGGCCCCCTCGGCAGCGCGCACTCCGGCCTCGGCTTCGGCCGCGGCGCGCGGGCGGGCGGCGGCGCCGTCGGCCTCGGCACGGATGACCAGCGTGTCCCGCTCGATCTGGGCGCCGACGACCGCCTGGTACTCGGGGGCGATGCGGACCGGCGGGTGCAGGCTCACGAAGCCGGTATGCAGGATCTCGAGGCCGAGCGCCTCGGCATCGGCCGCCTGCTGCAGGTCGGCGGTGAACGCGGCGGCGAAGCGATCCCGGTCCACGGAGAGCAGGCGGTCCAGTGCCGTAACGACGGTCTTGTGCATCAGCAGCCGGTAGGCCAGCGCGTCGAGGGCCTCGCGCGGGTTCTGGTGGTTGAGCGCGTAGGCGACGACATCGCGGATGCGATAGGAGACCTCGGCGTCGACCGCCACCAGCTCGCGCCCGTCCCCGAGCAGCATGCTGTACTCCACGCCGGTGTGGGACTGGGTCCACAGCAGCGCGGCGCGGCGGCCGCCGGCCTGGCCGAGCGACAGCGACGCGACGCGGCGGGTCGGATGGCGATCGATCCGCTCGAACGGCCACGGGAGCTTCCAGGCCAGGCCCGGCCCGACCGGCGTCCGGGAGACCAGTCGACCGAAGCGCAGCCGCACGCCTTCCTCCTCGGGGCGCACCACGACGAGCGCCGTCGACAGCCACAGCAGCGCCGCCATGGCGAGCACGAGCGGCGGGAGGCTGCGGCGCAGGAAGCGCACCGCCCAGGCCGTGCGCAGCGTGAAGCCCAGGCGATGCTCGGCCGCCTCGAGCCAGCCGTCGACCGGGCTCAGGCCGCGAAAGAGCGCGCCGAGCGAGGCCAGCTCCACCGGGGCGGTGACCTCGTGCCAGGCCGGGCGGGTGCGGAGCAGGCGCGCAGCGGCGCGAACCAGGCCCTCGGCGGCGATCAGCGCGGTGAATAGCAGCAGCGCGGCCGCGACCCAGGCGGCCAGCCCGACCGGCGGGAGCCCGAAGCCCTCGAGCAGCAGCGTGATTCCGGTGAGCAGCGCCATCCACTGGCCGGCGCGCAGCCACACGGCCAGCGACGGCGCCTCCGGCAGCCGGGCCGCGTCGACGCGCGCGGCGGTGCGGGCGAACACCAGCAGCGGGAAGGTGATGGCGAACGCAAGACCGGCGGCCAGGAAGAAGCCGGCCGGCTGGCGCGGCGCGCCCGGGACCGCAGGGAAGCCCTGCTGGAGCAAGTCGCCCAGCGGCAGGGACGCAAGCCCGAGCGTGATCAGCGCCCCGAGCGCCTGGATGATCGGCCCGCCGAGGCGCCCGAACCGGGCGAGCTCCTCGGCCGTGGGCGGAGGCAGCGGCGCCGCCTCGGTCGGACGGCGATGCTCACGCCACACCTCGTGGCGAAGCCCGACCACCCATCCGACCAGGAACAGGGCCACGGCGAGCAGGAACAGGAAGAGAGCCAGCGGCGTGAGCGTGCCGCTGTCGAGCACGTTGCGCCCGACGATCGCGGCCGCCGCCGCGAGCAAGGCCAGACCGGCGCCGGCCAGCAGCGCGGCCTTGAAGTCCGCGGCCGCGCGAAACCGGGGCTCCTCGGCCGCCGCCGAGGGCCCGTCGTCTTCGTGCTGGGAGGTCATCGCTGATCCTGCTCGATTCCGGTCTGGAGGTCGCCTTCCGGCAGCGCCGGCGCGATCTCCGGGCCGGCGCGGCCAGCCATTATCGCGCATGAAAAACGCCCCTGGGGCATTTTTTCCAGTTAGCCCCCCCGATCTGAGAAAAACGCCCCTGGGGCATTTTTTTCAGATCGACGCGGCCGCCCGGGAATCCCCCCGCCCGCGGACGCGCGTGGGACGGTAGACTGTGGTCATGCGATCCATGCTGCGACTGCCGGCGGCGGTTCTTGCCGCGCTCTCGATCGCGCTCGCCGCCGTGAGCGCCTCGCCCCAGAACTGGGTCGAGTACCCCACCCACATCGAGCTTCCGCCCCGCGACGTCGCGCACCCCCTGGATCTGCTTGCCGCGAGCGACGGCCGCGTCCTGCTGGCCTGGATCTCCGGCGCCGACGGAACCGGCGCGCTCTACACCGCCGTCTTCCAGGAGGCCCGGTGGGAGAAGCCCACCAAGGTGCTCGAGCTCCGGCGCCCCTGCGATTTCGTGCTCTTCGAGCTGGACAGCCGCCCGCACCTGCTCGAGTGCGGCAGCGGCCGGCAGTTCTTCGCCGCCCTGGAAGCGGACGCGTGGAAGCCGCTCCCTTACCCGCTGCCGGCCGGCGCGGTACAGCCGGCAGTCGCCGCCGGTCCGGGAAAGAGCGTGTCGCTCGTCTTCATCGCCGGCACCAGACGTGTGTCGCGCACGCCGCGCGAAGGCGCACTCCACGAGGTCGTCGGCAAGGCGTTCCTCATCACGGTCCCGGCCGAGGGGCGCCCCGGGTCACCCCTGGCGCTGGATCCGACCTCGCAGAGCCGCGCCGCGCACCCCGTTGTTGCCGTAGGTCCCGGCGGCGCGATCCACGTGCTGGTGGAGCGGAGCTACGGGCCCGCCGCAAAACCGAACATCGGCCACATCGACGCGAAGAAACCGGGGTCCGTGCTCCGGACCTCCCGCCAGCCGGGAAACCACCCGGCGCTCGCGGCCCTCTCGGAGCGCGAGCTACTGGCGCTCTGGAACGACCGGCCCGGCGTGGTGCAGAGCTTCCACACGGGCCGCGCCTGGGATCCTCCCACCGTGATCGTGTCCGATGCCGCCGACCCGCATCTGCACCGCGGCCCGGGCGGCCGCCTCCATCTCACGGTCTTCACGACCGAACGCTCCTTCTACTACCTCACGCGCGGCGCGCGCGGCTGGTCCACGCCGATCAACTTCGGACCCGCCGCCGGAGCGGGCCGTGCGGTCGAGGCGCCCGACGGCACCGTCCATCTGATCTGGGAGCACGGCGGCACCTTCCACCACCGCGCCGCCCGCCCGCCCGAGGACAAGGCGCCGGGAGCGGACGGTGGGTGACCGCCCGCCGGAAGTTCGCCCCTCCCCAGGCGGCGCGCCACCGGCTATACTGAGCCCTCTTCGATCCCCAGGCAAAGGGACCGCCGGGAGACACGCAACCGCCGATGCACGCTCGACCCCGCGTCGCTCCGCTCCTGCTGCTCGCGCTGCTCGCCGCCCCGTTCGCCACGGCGCAGCTCGCGCCCGGAGACCTCCTGGTCGCCGACCTCGGCGTCCAGCCCGGCCTCTACGCCGTGACCCCCGCCGGGGCGCTCGCCACCACGCTGCTCCGGACCGGCCCCGACTATCCGAACGCGATCGCCGAGCGCAGCCACGCGGGCGGGCTCGAGCTGCTGGTCGCGATGGTCGGCCTGCCCGACCGCCTCCTCGCGCTCACCCCGAGCGGGGTCGCGACGACGCTGCTGCCGATCCCCGGCGTCCGCCCCAACGGGCTTGCGCCGGATCCCGACGGAAGCTGGCGGCTCTCGGCCTCGGGAACGCAAGGGCTGCTCCGGTTCGATCCTACCGCACGATCCATCTCCACGCTCTGGAAGAACCCCTTCGCCGCATCGGTCAACAGCGTAGCGGTGAACCAGGACACCGGCCACTACGCCGTGGCGCTCTTCGGCTACGCCGGACCGCGCGTCGTGGAGCTGGACCGCGGCGGCGCGCTTGCCGTCACGCTCGACAGCAGCATCCGCGACATCTCCTCGATCGCGTGGGACCCGTCGACCGGCACCTACACGCTGACCGACTTCGTCAAGAACGATCCGGCGGAGTTCGTCCGCCTCGACCCGGTGCGCCGCACCGTCACCTCGCTGGTCTCGCCCTCGGCGGCGCACGACCTCAACGCGCAGGCGCGCACGCGGCGCGGCACCTCCTGGCTCGCCGGCGGCAACCTGCTCTACAGCGGCACGCTGCACGAGGTGGTTCCGGGCGGCGCGGTCCTGCGGAGCTTCCCGCTCCCGTGGCCGAATGCCGCGCCGTCGGCCATCGCCCAGTACGGCGCCTCGCCGCTCGGCACCTCCGGCCGGGCGGCGCCAGGCGGCACGTTCTTCTTCCATCTCGCGAGCGCGCTCCCTTCCGACCGGAACAAGCCTTACGCGCTGCTGCTCTCGCTCTCGAGCCGTCCGGGCATCCCGCTCCCCGACGGCCGGACCCTCGAGCTGCGCTTCGACCCGATCACGGCGTGGGGCCTGCTCGGCGCACTCGCGCCGTTCTTCGGCAGCGGCAGCAACGTCGGCGTTCTCGATGGGGCCGGCCGCGCCACGGCGCGGCTCACCCTGCCGGCCTGGGTGCCGCCCGCGACCGGCGTTCGCCTGTTCGCCGCGTTCGGAACCATCGACTCGGCCGCGCCCTCCGGCATCGGCACCGTCAGCAACACCGTCGGCTTCACGGTGGAGTAGGCGGCCGGGGCACCGCCGCGCCCGGTCTGGCGGCGTAGACCACGATCGTGCCCGCAATCTCGTCGTGCAGGCACCGGCGGCTGGCGCGGAAGATGAGCAGACAGTTCAGCAGCGCGATCATCCAGCCGACCACCGGGACGTACTGCACGAGCCACATGGGAAGCACGCGCCTGAGCAGGATCCCCCAGCCGGAGATCCGCTGTCCGCTCACCCTGACGATGCGGGTGCCGCACAGGAACTTTCCGACCGTCTGGCCGCGCGCGAAGAGCAGGTAGCCGTTCACAGCGAGAAACAGCGCCAGGCCGAGCAGGAAACCCCTGAGCTGGGTGTCGAGATCCGTCCGCGGCTGCACGAAATCGAACAGTCCGAGCGCGAGCGCGAGCGGCAGCCACAGGGCCATGGCGATCACTCCGTCGAGGAGCGCGGCCCCGAGCCGGATCCAGCGCGAAGCCGGGCGACCGACCACCCGGCCGACGTAGGCCCACCGCGACCGCACAATCGATTGCGGAGCCGCGTAGGGGTTCACCTCCGACGGCCGCCCGTCGGCCTCGGCGGCAGAGCTTTCTCCGTCGTCGCGCATTCCCGAAATCACCGAACTTCCTGCGCCGAAGCCTACTCCGGCGCCGTCGCACCGGTCAACCGGGAGCCACCCGCCGGGCGGCCGGCAATCCTCCGTCCACCGCGCCTCTCCCCCGCCGCCGCCCCGCCGGGAACAGCCCACCGGGCCCTTGCCGGATCGGGCCGCCCCGGGTAGGCTGGACAGCACGCGCAAGGTAGATGAACCCGCTTCAAGAATGGAGAACCAAGCCATGCGACGAATCGTGCCCGTGCTCGCGCTCTGCGCCCTGGTGCTGGCCGCCGCGGGGACTTCCGCCCAGTTCCAGACCTACACCGCCTGGGCGATCGACAGCAGCCAGGGCGGATTCGGCATCTGGCATCCGCTCGGCTCCCTGTCGACCGGAACCGCCGACGAGGCGCGCTGGCAGCAGCTCTTCCTCGCCCCGTACCTGCCGCCGGTGCGTGCGCTTCTCGACGGCATCGAGCTCGCGCCCCATGTCTCCACCACGGTTCCTTACACGAGCGTGATCTTCTCGGCCGGCCACACCTCCGTGACGAGCCTCTCGCGCACCTTCGCGACGAACCTGCCGGTGCCGGTGACCGTCCACGGATTCCAGAGCCAGTCGATCGCCTGGCCGTCGACCGGCCAGTGGTACCGCTTCACCTTCCAGGCTCCGCTGGTCTACGACGGCCAGAGCCACCTCATCATCGAGGTGCAGAAGATCATCGACCGCGTAACGAACCCTGGCCTTGGAACCATGTCCCACTTGAACCAGTACCCCCGCCGCAACGACCTGCCGTGGCCCATCTGGTCCACCGGCTCGGTCGGCAGCGGCGCCGCCACCGCGCCGCAGGCGGGCACGATCTACAACGGCGGCCCGCTGCTGATGCGGCTCTACTGGACGGGCGCCCGCACGCTCACCATCGGGAGCACCTGGAGCAGCGGCCGCCAGCCGTATCACCTCGGTTCGACCGTGAATCTCACGACGCGCGGGCCGGCCGGCGAGGTGTTCCTGGTCGGCTTCGACGTCGCGCTGCGGTCCTCGCCGCTCGTGATCCCCGGCATCCAGGGCGCGTGGTGGCTGCAGGGCACCTTCAACCTGCTCGGAATGGGCATCATCAACGCGCAAAACGAAGGCAAGCTCAGCCTGCCGGTACCGAACGCCGCGACGCTCGTCGGCACGCAGGTCTACTTCCAGGCCGGCACCGTCATCGGGAACTCGGTCTTCTTCACCAACGTGGTTGACTTCATCGTCTCGTCGTGACTCCGCCACCGGCGCGGGCACGCCCGCGTCACGCGGGCCCTGTTGCCGCACGTACCCATGCGCTCCGCACTTCTCGCGCTGCTGCTTGCCTTCCCCGCCGTCGTCGCCCAGGAGCCCGCACCGCGCGCGGACGCCGCCGCGATCGGCGTGGTGAACCGGCCGGAGGATTTCGCGAGCCGCCAACGCGAGGTCGAGCCGGTCGTGCTCGCGCTCGGGAAATCCACGTGGACGGACGCGCGCAAGCTCCTCGGGACGCGGCTCGCCGACGAGTTCGGCGAGAAGGCGATCGAGGTGCTCATCCGCTACCGCGAGCCGCACCTCATCCCCGTGTTCGCGCGGCTGACGGCATCCAGCAAGTGGTACGTCCGCCGGCTGGCCGTCTTCGGGCTGCAGCGCAACCTCGGCGCCTCCGGCCTGGACCGGGTCGCCGCGCTGCTCGCCGACGAGAACCCGCTGGTGCGGGAGATCGCGGCCACGACGCTGGCGGTCGTCCACTTCGCCGCGAAGAAGCACAAGGCGCTCTTCCCGAAGACCCGTGAGGAAAGCGCGGCCCAGCGTGAGCTCGCCAAGCGCCGGACGGCGGACCAGAAGGCGATCGAGGCCGCGCACGAGAAGGAATCGAACCCGTACGTGAAGGCCTCCATGGAGGGAGCGCTCGAGACCTTCGCCCGGCGCCCCTTGCTCCTCATTCACACCGAGCCGACGGTGGGCGAGGCGGGCGTCCGCTTTGTGCCCCGGCTGGTCGGCGCGGAGGTGAACCCCCACGCCAAGCTGAGCGGCTTTGCGGGCTCGGGGGGCGGAAGGCTCCAGCTCACCCGCGGCTGGGGCTACCCGCTCCTCCTCTACCCGCGGGAGATCATGAGCATCGGGTCGGACCCGCCGCTGGTCGCGCTCCCGGAGAAGCAGAACTCGCTCCACTTCGGCCACGACTGCGGCTGGTTTCTCGAGGGGAGCTCCATTTACGCGGTCGCCGACGGCGTCGTGCGGCTGGTCCGGAGCGGCGGCGACTGGGGCGGTCTGATCGTGGTGGAGCACCTGGCCGAGAAGGACCGCAAGGTGAACAGCCTGAACGGTCACTGCGGGATGTGGGTGTTCACCAAGCCCGGCGAGACCGTGAAGAAGGGCCAGCTGCTCGGCCAGATGGGGCTGTCCTTCAGCGCCGAGAACGGCGGCCACGGCGCGCACGACCACTTCGGCATGTTCGAGGGCGCCTTTGCCGCCCAGCATTGCTACGGGCGCTCGGCCGCCGGGCGCAGCATCGAGGGCTGGCTCATCCCGGCCGACTTCCTCACCCCCAGGGTGGAGGGCAAGAGAATCCAGCCCGAGTCCTATCGGTGAGCCCGGGTCTGACCGGAGGCGGCGCGGGAGAAGGCACGCGCGGCGCGCGCGAAAACGTCGATCGAGACAGGAGCAGTTCGATGCGAAGATCGCGGCGGCGAATGCGGTGGCTCCAGGCCGCCGCACTGGCGAGCCTGGTGGTGCTCGAGAGCGGCTGTGCCGCCGGCCAGAAGACCTACGAGGACGATGGTCCGTTCACGGCGGGCTACCGGAACCTCGCCGTCCCGGGGCGGCCGGGCGGCAATGACCCCGTGAACCTCCTCGTCTACTACCCGGCCCGGAGTGCCGAGCAGAACGCGCCGCTCGACCTGGCGGGCGCGCCCTACGAGCTCGTGGTGTTCGGCCACGGCTTCTCGCTGACCGCCGTCCTCTACGATTCTCTCTACCGGCATCTCGCCACGCACGGCTACGTCGTGGCCGGGGTCGCCACCGAAGAAGGGCTCTTCGCGGGCCAGCTCCCGCGCTTCGTCGAGGACTTCCGCGCTGCGGTCGCAGGCCTGCGCGCCGAGGCAGCGCGCGCGGGCGGCCCATTCTTCGGGGCGCTGCGCCCCGGGGCGCGCGCGGCGGCGGCCGGCCACTCGTTTGGCGGCGCCGCTGCCCTGGTGGCGGCGTCAGGACATCCGGACCTCTTCGGCGCGGTGGTGACCATGGCCGCCACCGCCACCAGCCCGCAGAACGTGGATGTGCTCGCCGCGACGCGCGCGCTGGCCGTGCCGGTGTTGCACCTCGGCGCTTCCCGCGACACGATCGTGCCCCCGCCGCAGAACCTGGACGTGCTCTTCGAAGCGACGCCCCCGCCGAAGCGCCTCGTGGAGATCAAGGGCGGCACCCACAGCTACTTCCACGAGCGCTGGTACCTCGACCGGCTGGTCGAGCCGGCCGGCGACATCTCGGTCGCCGAGCAGCAGCGCCTGGTGCGCCGCTACTGGCTTCCCTTCCTCGAGTGGGCGCTCCGCAAGGACCCGACCGGGCTCGATGTGCTGCTTGGCCCCACCGCCGTCGCGGACCCCGGCCTCTCCCGCCAGGCCGTCCTGCTCGCCGACCCGGTGCTCTTCGGCCGCGGCAGCGGGTGCATCGGCACGCGCTACGACCTGCATCCGGCCCGGCGGCCGGGCGACGGGGCGCTGCTCGCGCTCGGTCTCCTCCCCGGCTCCGTGCCGACGCCGTTCGGCGAGCTCGCGCTGAACCCGGGAGCCCTCGTTCTTCTCGGCTCGGTGCCCGTCGGGGCGAGCGCGTACGGAACGTTGCCGCTCGGCATCCCGAACGAGCCGGTTCTCGCCGGCCGGCGCGTCCACTTCCAGGCGCTGCTGGCCGGGCCCGAATCCGCCGCCCTCACCGGCCGCTGGGACCTGCTCATCCCGTGATGGTCGTGCCGGCACGGCGCCGCGCCGCTCAGGGTCCGCGCGAGAATAACTTCCCGGGTTTCGCCGCGAGATTCTTGTTCAGGTTCGGGTGGCGGGAAGCCGGTTCGAATCAGAGATTCCACTGGCTTTCCGCCGCGCGGATCTGGGCGAGAAGAGCCGCGAAAACCGGAAGTCATTCTTGCGCGGGCCCCTACTCCAGCGTGAAGTGCAGCGTGTTCGTCATGCTCGAGACTCCGGCCGGAGCCTGCGGATCGAGGATGATCCCCTGCACGTGGACGCGGATGCCGGTTGAGGGCGGAAACGAGGCCGGCACGACGAGCGCGGCCTGTCCGTTGCCGAACACGTCGAGCACGCCGGCGAAGTTCTCGAAGACCGCCGGCAGGAGATTGCGCACCGAGACGAGGAAGACCGGATCCAGCCCGAGGTAGATCCAGCGCCCCCCGATCCGGAAGCCCGGACCGAGAGTGAGGCTCGCCGCCAGCAGGTAGGGCTTGCCCCCCTCCGTCGAGCGCTGGCTCCGGAGCCGAATGGTATAGCGCGCGCCCGGCTTTGCGGTCCCGAACCCGGTGAGGACGCGGCTGCCGTGGATCGCGATGCCGTTGAGCGCCGGGCCGCCCACCGGGAACTGGAACTTCCGGATCACGGTGCCGTACCGGTCGAAGCGGGTGATGTCGGCGACGTCGATGGTCCACATCGTGCCGTCCTCCTCGACCTGGATGGCGTTGTTCCAGACGCCGCCCGACAGGATCGAGGTCACCTGCCCCTGCGGGCTCACGTGCACGACGCCCGGCTGGTCGAAGCGGCTCACCAGGAAGCCGCCCTGCTCGAGATCGGGAACGACGCCGCTCACGCGGAGGATCCCCTGCACGATGGTGCCGATGGACGCCCCCGTTCTTGCGTCCCACCGCAACAGAAACCCGGTTCCCGGCGTCGGAGGATTGGGAAGCGCCGGGTAGGACGTCGAGCCGCCGACGATGAGGTCGCCCGTGACGGCATCGAGGCAGACTGCGTTGGGGTAGACGACGACGCCCAGCGTCGTGGCGCTGCCGCCGGTCGAGGGGATCCGGAAGACCGCATTGTCGCCGGTCGACGACACGTACCACGACGCGCCATCCTCGCTCAAGTGCGCCGAGTTCGGCGAGGAGCCGGCGACGAACGCCGCGAAGAGCGTCGTGATGACGCCGGTATCCGTCATCCGCCAGAAGGCGGAGGCGGTCTGCGAAACCCGCTCCGTGAAGTTCACGGCGAGATCCTGATTGTCGGACCACAGCTCCACCCAGTTGGGATAGCTCGGCGGGGCGACCAGCCAGATCGAGCCGTACCTCTGGCCGTCCTTCGTGATGTGGTAGATCCCGGGCATGCCGGTGCCGCTGTTGGCGATGACGAGGTCCCGGCCGCCCATCGGCTGGGCCGGTGCGATCGCTGCCGCGAGTACGAGCAGGACCCAAAGGGCGAGGACGAGTCGCATGGGCGTTTCTCCTTTCGAGGCCGAGGTGTCTCTCCGGGGTCTCCCCGCGTCCGCGCGGCGACTCTCCGTCCGCGCGGCGACTCTCCGTCCGCGCGGCGACTCTCTCGCCTGCCAGCATACCAGAAACCCGCGGCGCCCAGCAGGGGTGACGGGGCCGGAGCGGCCGTCGCTCCCGGCCGCGGACCGCCCGGCTTCGCCCGGTCACGACCGGCCGGCGTCGAGCACCGCGCCGCGGGCACCTGTTGCCGGAGCGGCGGCGATCCGGTAGGATGGGGCTCGAGTTGCCCGGCTCGGGGGCCGGGTAAGTGAAGTCTTGGTGCCGCGCCAGTGAACGCCCGATCGCGCCGCGGCCACACCCTGCGCTCAGGAGATTCGCCATGCACTCGCTGCGCTTCTGGATGACCGCCCTGCTGCTCGCCACCGTTCTGGCCGGCGCCGCCGCCGAGGGGCAGAACTACGCCTACGCCACCGACAGCAACCTCAACGTCGGCGGGTGCAACGCGTTCCCCTTCGCTTCCACCTCGACGAGCTGGCGGTACCAGATCATCTTCGCCGCCAAGTACCTGCCCGGAAGGCCGGTCCTCGTCACGGATCTCGGCTTCGGTGCGTGCATGACCTCGCCGCCGCTCTTCCAGGCGTCCGAGTTCCAGATCCGCTTCGCCCACAACACCGTCGGTACGCTCACCTCGACCTACGACAACAACTTCTCCATGCCGCCGGTCACCCTTTTCTACGGACCGATCACCTGGCAGGCGGTCTACCTGCAGTGGCAAGACCTCGGGCTCACCGCGCCGTTCGCGTACGACGGACAGAACCACATCGTGATCGAGATCCGCTACCGCGGCCGCACCAGCGCCAGTACGTCGATGCGGTCCGACCCGAACATGCCGCGCGTCTACATCAGCTCCGGCACCGACCCGTATACCGCAATCACGGGCACGCTAGCCGCTAACTACGGGCTGAAGACGCGGCTCACCTACATCGAGGCGGCGATCCTCACGCTCGCCGGCTCGCCCCAGCCCGGCGGCACGGTCGATCTCCTCCTCGACGCGCCGGCCGCCGCGGGCAAGCCCTACCAGATGGCGTCCTCGCTCGGCACCGGCCCGATCATCCTCGGCAGCCGGAGCATCGGCCTGTCGCTGGATGACCTCCTGGTGCTGACGGTCGGCAACTACCTTCCGGCCGTGTTCGCGAACTACGCGGGTCTGCTGGACGCCCAGGGCAAAGCCAGGGCGCAGATCCGCATCCCGAACAACCCCGCCTTGAAGGGCGTGCGCATCTACAGCGCGTTCGTCACCCTCGACGCGCTGGCGCCGCTGGGCATCGACCTGATCTCGAACACGGTGACGCTGTCCATCCAGTAGCCGCAGGCCGACCGCCCCGGGACGCCATGGCCCGGGGCGGTCACGTTCCGCTCGGTGCGCGGCGCGGGCACGGTGCAACACGGCCGGTCGCGCCGCGCCTCAGTCGTCGACGAAGACGCACACCTCGCCGAACCTGAGGTCCAGCCGGTGCTCGGACTTCTTTTCCCGCTCGGCCCCCGGGAAGACCAGGCGCTGCGCCGCCGGACAGCGGAGCCGGCGCTCGCCGTCGGCGGTCGCCACGAGGCAGGTCACGCCCTGCGTGGCGGTGACGATGTCGGGCCGGTCGCACCACAGCGCGACGCCGGCCTCCGCGGCGAGCCACCGCAGGAGGCGCACGGGAAGCGGCGCCGTGCCGACGTAGACGGAGCGAAACCCGTCGTGCTCCTTCGCGGCGAACGCCACGTCCTCGCGGTCCGCCCAGCATCCCAGCACCTGCACGTCCGCGTCGACGACCGCGAACCGCGGCCCCCGGTCGCCGTCCACGCCGAAGAGCGGCTCCACGGCAGGGCTGGCGGCTTCGACGGCGGTCCGGATCTTCAGGGGGCCGGCATCCACGAGACGGCGGAACCGGAAGCCCGTCAGCGCCTCCATCCGCTCCGGGGCCAGCCGATCCGGCGCGAGGTAGCCCGGCGCGTAGTACCACACCACCGTCGTGCCTGAATCGCGCAGCAACCGCCGGAGACCGGCCACCTCCGCATCGTCGAGGTAGAACGCGTTGGGCAGGAACAGCAGCTTGTAGCGGCGGGCGTCGTCCGGCGCGAGATCGAACCGGAACAGGAAGTCGAGCGGCGCACCGAGGCGATGGAACGTGCGGGCCTGCGCGTTCACGAACCAGTGGTTGAAGAAGTCGGTGATCGCGATGCCGAAGCCCCGCCACGGCTTCTCGGCGGTCCAGTGCTGGGTGGCGCAGAAGGAGGCGGCGTCGAGCACCGCGGCGACTTGTGCGACGGACGGACCGCCGAGCCCGAGGTGGCGGCGGCCGAGCTCGGCGAAGCGGCGGATCTCCGCGTGCATCGGCGCGTCGTCGTACCAGCCGCGGCGGGCGCCGAACGGCGGTGTGAGATGGCCGAAGTCGAGGAACCAGCCGCCCACGCCCGACGCGAACATCCGCCCCATGTCCCGCTGGAGGATGCGGAGCGTGCCCTCCCGGGTATCGCTACCGGAGCCGCCTTCGGTGCTGCGTACCGGCTCGAGGTAGGTCGCGGGATCCCACTCCACGATGAAGAGCTTGCCGTGCCGCTTGACGGACTCCACGGGGATGCGGTAGCCGCCGTCGCCGCCCTCGCCGCGGGCCCGGCCGAGCCAGTTGCCCGCCCCGTCCACGACGTCGCTCTCCCAGCGGGGACGGCCCGGGACATTGGAGTGCAGGTAGGTATAGGGCGACGCGAGGAAGTCGATGTCGGGGCTCTCGAGCACGAGTTCCGGCGCGAGATGCCCGGCCTCCTGGATCATCACGTTCTCGAGCAGGTAGGCGTAGAATGTGCCGCAGATCACGCGCCGATGCGTTTCCTCCTTCACGATGTGGGCGAAATGGAGGATCGCGCGCGCGGTGTTCTCGTGGAACTTGCGGTAGAACGCGATGACCGCGCCTTCCCGGGCGGGATCCCGGAGCAGCCCGCAGGTCGCGTTCATCCGTGCGGCGGGCGCGGGAATCTCCCCGATCTTGCGCTGCATCGGCCCACTGGTGTCGGGCAGGTACCGGGAGCCGATGTAGTGCCACTCCGAGGTCATGGCGCCCGACACGTGGTAGCCCATCATGCGGCTGCGGAGCGGAGACTGCTCGACGTGGCGCAGGTACGCGCGCAGCAGCGCGCTCACCTCTGCGATCCAGACGTCGGAGGCCAGCGACGGATCCAGGGCATCCTGCCCCGCATTCCAGTTGAAGCCGCCCTCGCTGCGGCGCTCCTCCATGCGGTACTCGCCAGCCGGCACCTCGAGGCCGTACTGCACGAGCTCCTCCGGATGGCGATCCTCCCACCAGCGGGGCGCGTTGAGCTGCAAGCGCGGCAGGAAGTACGCATCCGGATGGCGCGCAAGCAGCTCCGCCAGATAGGCATCGAGGGCGGACCAGTCGTACCGGCCCGGGCCCGTCCAGGCGCTGTCCAGCCCGAGGATCACCGACAGCAGGTCGATCCCCGACTCGCGGTAGCCCTCGACGGTATGCCGCAGACCGGCGCTCATGCCCCAGATCGGCAGCACCGGGCGGCCGTTCAGGAAGAGCCGCGGCGCGCCGCCATCGATCGCGACCCGCGAGGTGGCGGGCGGCTCGCCGGCGAGGCGCTCCAGCTCGCGCGCGGTGGTCGGGTCGGGGACGCCGGGCGTCCGGCCGCCGGATCCGATCCGGCAGCCGGGCACCAGCAGCGCGCCCGCGGCGGTCCATCCAAGCTGCTTCAGCGCGTCGCGACGGTTCATGCTCGTTCCTCCTCGATCGGACGCCGGCGGGAACTGCACGTCGGCAGCAACCGCACGGTGGTATCCACCAGTAGAGTAGGCGGGAGGCGAGTGGATCTCCACTCTCTTCCCGCCTACTCTACTGGTTGCCTTTCTTCTCCGGGATGCGCGTGCGCCCGTGGACGGCGGGTGACGGCTGCGCTACGAGGAGAGGAAGAGGTGGCAACGTGCTCGAAATCTTCGTCGACGCCGATGCCTGTCCGGTGAAGGAGGAGATCTACCGCATCGCCCGGCGCCACGGCCTCAGAGTGCGGGTGGTGTCCAACTCCTGGATGCGAGTGCCGCTCGATCCTCAGCTCGAGCTGGTGGTGGTGGACAAGCAGTTCAACCAGGCCGACGACTGGATCGCGGAGCGCGCCGGAGAGGACGACATCGTGATCTCGGCGGACATTCCGCTCGCGGCCCGCTGCCTCCGGAACGGCGCCCGCGTGCTCGGCCCGACCGGCCGCGCGTTCACCGAGGACTCGATCGGCGAGGCCCTGGCGACCCGCGAGCTGCTCGCGACGCTCCGCGAGGCCGGGGAGGAGACGCGGGGACCGCCGCCGTTCACCCGGCGCGACCGCTCCCGCTTCCTCCAGCGGCTCGACGACATGATCCGGGCGATCCAGCGCCGGCGCGCCCGCGGCTGAACCAGCGCGGCACACGGACGCCAGGGCGCTGCGCGGTCCGGGACGCCGGCGTCACGGCCCAGGGATCTCCCGGACCCGCCCCACCTCGCCGGTCTCGAGCCGCACCTTGATGCCGCGGGGATGCGTCACGGAGCGCGTCAGGATCTCGCGCACCGTGCCCTCGGTGAGCTTCCCCGTCCGCTGGTCCTGCTTGCGCACGATCCGGACGCGCATCCCCGGCTGGATATCCGCCCGTCGCGTTCCGCCCACCGGTCTCCTCCCCACTCGCCGCCACCCGCCTTCTCAGCCCGCGCGTTCCCGATCGGTTCTTGCCGCGCCGTCCGCGCCACCGCCAACGTGCTCGCGCGGAGAACACGCGCCGCGTCCCGAGGCGGTACACGTCTTCCGCATCACCTCCAACAGCGTTGCCGCCAGGTTCGCATTGCGGTAGCGGTCACAGCTCGCGGGAGGAGGGCGATCGGAAAAGCCGCGCTTCCACTCCGCGTAGAGCGTTTTCAGCGCGCCTTCAATCGCCGCTGGCCGGTTCTCGACCACCATTCCAAGTCGCAGCCCCTGAATCGTCCGTGCGGTCGCTCCGCCGGGATTCGTAATCCCGAGAATCGGTTTGCGCAAGGCCATGTACTCGTACAGTTTGCGCGGCACCTGCAAGGGAAAATCCGGCTGAATCACACACAAGACATCACTGGCCATCTGATACGCCAGGGCCTCGCGATACGGCAAACGGGGCACAATCTCGACGACGTCCTGAACGATCGGATTCTCCCACAATGCGTTCAGCGCCGGATCCTCAATGGCCAGCTCGCCCAGCAAGATGAGCCGCAATTCTCCCTGCGGAATGGCCTGCTGCGCAACGACATTCACGATCGCCTCCAGCAGGGCGCGAGGATTCCTCGAGAAGTAGAGGGCACCCGCATGGATCAGGGTCAGCCTTCCGCTCCTGGCGCCCGCCGGTTTGCCGGAATAGCCTTCAAACCCATTCGGAATCGTCACGACCGAGTCTTTCGTCAGCCACGGATATCGTTCAAGGAAATCGGCCGCCAGTTCTTCCGTGTTGGTGATGATCGTGTCCGCGTATTTCAGGGCGCGTCGTTCCAGCATGGCATCGAGCGCACGCAGCCATCGAACTTTGCGCTGCAAATACGGATTGGACACCCAGGGATCCCGAAAGTCCATCAGGAGCGGGCGCTTGGTCCAGGCCTTGAGAATCGCCCCGATCAGCAAGGAAGTCCAGGGGCCGCCCGTCGCATACATGACATCGATGCGGCGCTGTTTGATGAGTTTCCTGCCGACGTGGAGCGCGGAGGGCAGCCACCCGAGATGGCGATCCGGAGTAGAAAGGCAATCGAGAAGAAGATCCTTCACGCGCCGCCGCCAGGAAGAGCGCGGCGGATCTGCCGCCGTTGCCGCGCTGCCTGCCGGGGGTTTCGCCTGCGTGCAAGAGCGCGGGGGGCGCGCCGATCTGGTTTGCAGGCCGATCAAGGTTTGCAGCGGGCGGAAAACACGCGCCCGGAAAATGTCCAGGTGCGGCTCGACTTCCGCGAGCAAGCTCGGGTCTCTTGGTTGGTCCGCATGATAGTCCTGTTCCCGCGCCGTCAGAATCGTCACGTGCTCACCCAGTTCCCACAGATGGCGCGCAAAGAGCAGCGGACGAAACGCCCCGCTGGTGGAATCGGGTGGAAAGTAGTACGCGATGATGAGGATGTTCATGGGCGGTGGCCGGACTCCTCGAGGGGACAGTACATGCGTCTCCGCTACGCTGGAGCCCCTCTCTTGATGACTTCCGACGGTGGATTGGCATGCGCGCAGACGTGGGCCGCGGGCCGTGCCCGCGCTACGGTTGTCATGCGCTGAGGGTAGCACGCGGCAGGCAGCCTTGACAGGTTCCGCTGGCGGGGCCGTGCGACGCGGAAGGGCTCCGGCCCACGTCGCTACCGCCCCGACCGCCCCCGCCGCGGGTCGGCAACCGGCAGGAGGAGCAGCAGGCCGGCCAGGAAGAACGCGCCGATCGTCAGCACCGCGACACGCTGGCTATCGAACGCGTCGGAGGCGAGCCCGAAGACGAGCGGCCCCAGCACCGCCGCGCCCTTGCCCGCGAACGCCATGAAGCCGAAGAACTCGCCCGACCGGCCGGCCGGCGCGAGCTGCCCGACGAAGGCGCGGCTCGTGGCCTGGATCGCGCCGATCGAAAGCGACGCCAGCGCCGCCACGCCCCAGAACAACGATTTGGCGCCCGCCACCGTGAACAGGCCGGGCCACACCGCGATCTCCGTTCCGGCGGTGACGGCGAGCCACATCCCGAGCGCGATCACGATCGTGCGCTTGGAGCCGATGCGCGCGGCGATCCAGCCGAACCCGTAGGCACCCGGCGCGGCGATCACGTTCATCACCACGACGAGCACGATGTTCTCGGTCATGGTGAACGCGAGGCTCGTGTGCGCGAACGCCACCGCAAACACGATGATCGTCACCACGGCATTGTTGTAGAAGAAGTACGCGAGCAGGAAGCGCACCAGGTTGTGGTAGGCGCGGATGCCGCGCAGCGTGTCGCGGTAACGCCTCAGACCGAGCACCCATACCGACGGCGCAGCGGGCGACCGCGCGGGGCGCGGGAGGTCGCGGAGCAGGATCAAGCTCGGGATCGAGAAGAGCGCGAACCAGCC
>JAFGQW010000254.1 GCA_016935485.1 Planctomycetota bacterium
GGTGGTCGGCGGCAACGTCACCTGGGCGTCGGCCTTCCTGCTCGGCCGCGGCGGCGAGCGGATCGCGATCCTCGGCTCCCTCGACAAGGCCGCCCACGAGATGCTCGGCCACTACCCGGAGATCCTCCCCTACGTGCAGGGCATCAGCCAGCCGCTCCGCGAGACCCTCGCCCGGCTCGACCCGCAGCAGATTGCCATCAACTTCTCCGTGAATGACGAGATGGCCGACGGCATGACCCACGGCCAGTGGCTGCTGCTCCAGGACATCCTGAAGGACACCCCGTATGCCGCCCGCCTGATCTCGTCGGAGGAGATCGTGGCGCGGCTGCGCTCCCGCAAGCAGGAGCCGGAGCTGGAGCGGATCGAGCACGCCTGCCGCGAGACGGTCGATCTCTTCCGCCAGATGCACGGCCGCATCCGCATCGGCATGACCGAGAAGGAGATCGCCGCCGTCATGGTGGAGATCATGGAGGAAAAGGGCCTCGAGCGCGCCTGGGACCCCGACCACTGCCCGGCCGTCTTCACCGGCCCGGAATCGGCCGGCGCGCATGCCGGCCCCACCGACCGCCGGATGGAGGCCGGACATCTCATGAACGTGGACTTCGGCATGCGGTACGAGGGCTACTGCTCCGACCTCCAGCGCACCTGGTACTGTCTGAGGCCGGGCGAGACCGCGCCGCCGACGATCGTCCTGCGGGCCTTCCACGCCGTCCGCGACGCCATCCGCAAGGCCGGCGAGCTCATGAAGCCCGGCGTCATGGGCAAGGACGTCGACGCCGTGGCCCGCAGCCACATCGTCTCGGAGGGCTTCGACGAGTACCCGCACGCGCTCGGCCATCAGATCGGCCGCCAGGCGCACGACGGCGCCGGCCTGCTCTGCCCCGAGTGGGAGCGCTATGGCACCAAGCCCTACACCCGGATCGAGAAGGGGCAGTGCTACACGATCGAGCCCCGCGCGCTCGTGGCCGGCCACGGGGTGGCCACCATGGAGGAGATCGTGGTGGTGACCCGGGACGGCGTGCGCTATCTCTCCGAACCGCAGACCGAGATCATGCTGCTCCGGTAGATCGCGCCGCCGCGCCAGCATCCCGCCGCCGCCGGGGCGATCGCGGCTCGCTTGATTCTCCCGCGTCCGCTCATTATCCATTCCGCCGTATCTGCGAACACCTTTGCACGCGATCGACGGCTGCGGCGTGGACGAAGAGCGCCGACGACCGCAAGTCACGGAGAAAACGGTCATGGCGCGCATCCTGCTCCTGGGTGCCGGTCTCGTCACCCGCCCTCTGGTCCACTACCTGCTCGAGCAGACCGACCACGAGCTCACGATCGCCACCCGCACCGTGTCCAAGGCCCAGACCTTGCTCACGGGGCACCCGCGCGGCGTCGCGCGCGAGCTTCTCGTCGACGACCACGCCGCGCTCGAGGCCGCCGTCGCCGACCACGACCTCGCGATCAGCCTGCTCCCCTACACCTACCACGTGCGCGTGGCCCGGCTGTGCCTCAAGCACCACAAGCACATGGTGACCACGTCCTACATCAGCCCGGAGATGCGCGGTCTCGACGCCGAGGCCCGCGCCGCCGGCATCACGATCCTGAACGAGATCGGCGTGGACCCGGGCATCGACCACATGTCCGCCATGCGCGTGATCGACGACGTCAAGCGCCGCGGCGGCACCGTCGTGGCCTTCTCCTCCTACTGCGGCGGACTTCCCGCGCCCGAAGCCAACACGAATCCGTGGGGCTACAAGTTCTCCTGGAGCCCGCGCGGCGTGCTGCTGGCCGGCCTGAACGACGGGCGGTACCTCAGCGGGGGCCGTGTGATCGACATCCCCGGCAAGGATCTGTTCGCCCACTACGAAGTGATCGACGTACCCGGCGCCGGCGAGTTCGAGGGCTACACCAACCGCAACTGCCTCGGCTACATCGACCTCTACGGGCTCACGGGCATCCCGGACATGTTCCGGGGCACGCTGCGCTACCCCGGCTGGTGCAACACGATGAAGGCCGTGGTCGACCTCGGGCTCCTCGACGCCACACCCCGGTCCGAACTGCGCGGCAAGACGTTTCGCCAGATGGTCGAGCTCCTCGTGCCCGACGCCGCCGGCGAGGACGACCTGCGCGGCGCGGTCGCCGGCTTCCTCGGCATCGAGCCGGACAGCGAGCCGATGTCGCGGCTCCAGTGGCTCGGACTCTTCGGCGACGACCCGCTACCCGACGCGCCGTCCGTCCTGGACGTGCTCGTGGCGCGCATGCTCGAGAAGCTCGCCTACGCATCCGGCGAGCGCGACATGCTGGTCCTCTACCACCGTTTCCAGGCGCAGTTTGCCGACCACCGCGAGACCATCAGCTCGACGCTGGTCGACTTCGGCATCCCGGGTGGCGACAGCTCGATGTCGCGCACGGTGAGCCTGCCGGCGGCCATCGCCACGCGGCTCATTCTCACGGGCGAGATCTCCGCGCCCGGCGTGCTCGCCCCCGTGACGCCGGACATCTACGAGCCGGTGCTCACGGAGCTGGAGTCCATGGGCATCGTCTGCGAGGAGCGCCGTGAGACGCTCGGCGCCGACAACGGCGAGACCCGGAGCGGTACGTCGAAGCGGAAACCGCCCCGCCGGCGCTGACCCACCGCCCAGCCGATCCGCGGCCGTCTTCGGGGAATCCGCGGCGGGCGGCGCGGTTCGCCCGCCGTGCGCCGGCCCGGCGCGCCGTGCGGCCGCGGCGCGAGGCAGGCCTGACGCGACACGGCGCCGCGCTCACCGCGCGGGAACGAGCCCCAGGTAGCGGCCCATCCAGTAGACGAGCAGGAAGTCCTGGCCGGCGTAGGAGCGACCGGTCGGCTCCCCCACCGGCAGGCGCACGCGGCTGTACGGCGAGGACTTCCAGTAGTTGCTCGAGGGCGGCCGGTTCGCCAGCGGCTGCACCGCGCGGGTGGCCACCCGCTCGTGCTCGGGGATGGGCTTCGCGACCGGGAAATCGCGCAGATCCTGGAGCACCTCCTCGAGCGCGCGCGCCGCCGCTCCCCCATCCACGAACGCCGCGCAGCAGAGCGTGAACGGGGCATTGCGCTCGCCGCGAACCGCCGGCCAGAGCCCGGCCAGCCCGCGCCGGAGCGGGTCCACCGCGGCGGCACGCTCCTCCTGGAGGAAGACGCTCGCGGCCGCGAGCGCGAGACACTGGAGATCGGAGTACGACGGTTTGCCGATCCACGCGTGCCCGACCGCTCGCATCACGTCGCCGAGAGCGCCCAGGCTCCACGCGACCGCCGGCCCCCATTTCTCGAGCTTGTCCTCGTAGAGCGCCGCGAGCACCGGGTCGTACGGAGCGGCGGACGCGAGCAGGCTCAGCACGCAGACCATGTTGAAGCCGTTCAAGCCCTGCGGCGAGAGGTCGCCGAACTCGGTGAACCGCCCGTCCCAGTCGCGGATGCGAAAGCCGCTGCTCGCCAGGTGGTGCACGGCCGGGAGCAGCACGTCGAGAAGCGCGCGGCGCGTCCCGGGCTCGAGCCCCAGGTCGCCGCGCCGCTCGAGCATGAGCGGCATCGCGCAGCCGAAGCAGGCCAGCGTGAGATGCGCCTTGGCGAGCCCGTTTCGCCACCACGCCCCGGTCGGCCCCTGCATCCAGAACCGCGTCGGCCGCGCCGCCTCGTCGACCATCCACTCGAGCCGTGGTCCCGCATAGTCCGCGATCATGGACCGTCCGAAGAGCCCGCGCACGCCGGTCACCTCGTAGAAACGGCCCAGCCCGCCGGCCAGCCGGCGGATCTCCGCGTCCCGGTCGGCGCCGCTCACCGCCTCCTCGAACGCGACCGCGGCCAGCAGGTAGCCCTGCCAGGCCGGCGCGTCCGCCAGATCGTGCGAACGCAGCTGGTTCAGGGGATCGGTGAGCGGGTCCCACGCGTGGTAGAGGAGGAGGCCCGCCGGATCGACGCGGGCCAGCGTGTCCGCCGAGATCCGCTCCGCCTTCGCCGCGAGATCCGGCTCGGTCTCGAACCACGGCGCGCGCGGCGCTGTCGGCGGCAAGGACCCGCAGGCCCCGAGCCCGAACGCGAGCGCCAGAAGTGCAGCAGTTCGCGCGCCGCGGGACACGGGCACCTACACCTCGCGGCGGGCAGGCGCCGGATCCAGCCCGGCCGCTTGCGACTCGAGCCAGGCCCTGAGCGGCATCGTCGTCCGGTCGGCCCGACGGACCTCGATCCCCGCCTCCTCCGGGCCGCCCGTCACCGCCTCGATGAAACCGCCGAGCGTGCGACGTTCCGGCCGCCACTCGCGGGCTCGCTGCCCCAGGCGTCCCGCCAGCTCCGTGGGAGTGACCACCCGGCCGTCCTCGACGCAGTCGACCTCGGCGTGGCGGACGAGCGCAATCAGGCTCTCGATCCTCACCTCCTCCGCCGGCAGATCGGCGTCGTGGACCAGGAACACGCCGCAGTCGTCGCCGATCAGGTAGTTCCGGAGCGCGAGCACCCGCAGGCAATACGTGCGCTTGCCCACCACGAACGTCAGGCGGTCGCCCTTCCGGACCGACACCGACTCGAGCCGCTTCTCCCGCCCGGCCGTGAGATCGACCAGGGTCTGTCCCCGCGTGATGTCGCCGATCCAGAGCCGGTAGTGGCCGCGGCCTCCCGGGATGGCGATCATCCGGCGCTGCACGAGCACGAAGCTCGCCGTGCGCCCCGGCAGCTCGAGCTGCTCGGGGCGGGGATCCAGCGGCGCGATCTGGCGGCCCCACGGTCCCGGGCCGAAGCGCACGGGCACGCTCGCCACGGTCTCGCCCTCGGCCGGCTCCGCAAAGACCCGGAACGAGCCCGCCCGCCCGCCGACCGTCAGCAGGGCGGCCACGGCGGGATCGGCGAGATTCACCTGATACTCGCCCTCGGCGACGCGCGTGAGCAGGAGCCGGGCCCGCTCGTGCCCCTCGCGCGCGAGCCAGACGGACCGTACCGGCCCGCCGCGGATCCGCGCGGTCAGGAGGACGTTCGTGCCACCCGGCAACGGGAGCTCGAGTCTGGACGGCACGCCCTCGAGCGCGATCGACGGCGCCTGCGCCGGCGCGAAGGCCGGGCCAGGCCAGACGCAAGCCGACCCTGCCAGAACCAGCACGAGAATCACGACGCGGGAACTCGTCATGGGAGAGCCTCCTGCATTGCGCCCCCGCCGCAGGCGCCGATCCAGTTTCCCCCCACCATTGTGTCCGTCCGGTGCCGACCACGGCAAGGGGTCAGCGCCCGCTCCGGCGCGGCACGGGCCACAGGCCGCACCATTCCGCCGCGCTTCCTCACCCGCCGCCGGCCGCACCATGCCGCCGCGCTTCCCCACTGCCGCCGCTTGCCGCGCCCCGGAACCTGCGCCACCATTTCGCTCCGCGCGCGCAGCGGGAAGGCGGGTTGGGCCGCGCTCCGATCGACGTCATCCGCCTTCCCCGGGACAGGAGGCCACCCGCGTTGCAGACCCAGATCGACTACGCCGAGGTCGGGTTCAAGTCCGGCCTCGAGGTGCACCAGCAGCTGCTCACCCGCCACAAGATGTTCTGCCGCTGCCCGGCCGGTCTCTACACCACCGACCACGACGGCAGCGTGCTCCGTCACATGCGGCCCACGCTCTCGGAGCTCGGCGAGTACGACGGCACGGCGCTCATGGAGTTCCGCACCAAGAAGAACATCATCTACCTCTTGAACCGCAAGAACGTCTGCACCTACGAGATGGACGACACGCCGCCGTTCCTCGTGAACCAGGAGGCCCTCGACATCGCCATCGAGCAGTGCCTCATGCTCGGGTGCGACATCGTCGACGAGGTTCACATCGCCCGCAAGCAGTACCTGGACGGCTCCATCCCGACCGGCTTCCAGCGCACCGCGATCGTCGGCGTGAACGGCAAGCTCCCCTTCCGCGGCCGCGAGCTCACGATCACGCAGGTGAGCGTCGAGGAGGACAGCTGCCGCGAGGTCTCCGACGAGGGGCACCTGATCGTCTGGCGCACGGACCGGCTCGGCATGCCGCTGATCGAGACCGTGACCGGCCCCGATCTCCGGACGCCCGACGAGGTGGCCGAGGCGATTCTCCTGATCGGGCGGGTCTGCCGGTCGACGGGCCACGTGCGCGTCGGCATCGGCGCGAGCCGCCAGGACGTAAACGTCTCGGTGCGCGGCGGCCGCCGCGTGGAGATCAAGGGCGTCCCCAAGGCGGGCTGGGCCCCCCGACTCGTGCACGGCGAGGCCATTCGTCAGCTGAACCTGCTGAGGCTCCGCGACGAGCTCCATCGGCGCGGCTTCAAGACTCCCGACGACATCCGGATGCACCCGGCAGACGTGACGCACCTCTTCAAGAACTCCGCGTACCGGCCGCTGCAGCGGGAGGCGTGGGAGCACGCCATGACCGA
>JAFGQW010000255.1 GCA_016935485.1 Planctomycetota bacterium
AGCCCGGCTACTTCAGCCGCGAGCTCCGGGTCTACGGGCGGAAGGGAGAACCCTGCCGCCGCTGCGGACAGCCAATCCGGCGGCGCGTGCAGGGCCAGCGCTCGACCTTCTTCTGCAGCCACTGCCAGCGGTAGGCCTGCCGGCGCGTCCCGCGCGGGAATGCGCGGGCCAGACGACGCTCGCCGGCGCGCAAGGAAGTCCTACTTGCCCGCGATCGCCGCGACCTCGCGCCAGAAGGAGCTCCACACGGCGCGCTCTGCAGCGGGCAGCAGCGCCAGGAACTCGCGGTCGCGGACAGCTTCCAGCTCCGCCTCTCCCTGCCACTCCGCGAGCGAGGCGCGCACGCGCGCGATCGCGTCCCCGCCACCGGCGACCTCGGCGCGGCAGCGCTCGAGCTCCGCTCGGAGCCAGGCGAGCGCCTGGGCCCGCCAGCGGGCCCGCTCGCCGTCCGGAAGCGCCTCCGCGTCGGTCCCGCGACCGCAGCCTGCCAGCGCCGCCGCGCGCGCGCCGCGGTAGCGGTGGCTCGCTCCCTCCGGCGTCCCCGGACCGGCAGCCTCCAGCGCGGCCGCCCACCACTCGGCCGCGGCGGCATAGCGCCGCGTCAGGTGACAGAGGCGCGCCACCTCCGCTTTCCGGCCTGCCGTCTGCGCCGGGTCGCCGCTCCGGAGCACCGGCAGCTCCGCCTCGAGCGCTTGCATCCGCTCGCACTCGGCCGCGAGTCGCGCCGCGTTGGTGTACGCCGGCGCGAGCTCGAGCGTCCGGCGGGCAACCTCCAGCGCGCCGGCGAAATCGCCCAGGTGGTAGCGCGCGACGGCGAGGTGGTAGTGCGCGCCCTCGAGGTCGGGCTGCAGCTTGGCTGCGGCCTCGTAAGCCTCCGCCGCGCCGCGCGGATCGTCGAGCTTCATCCTCGTATGGCCGAGCCACAGATGCGCGAGCGCGTGGTCTCCGCGAAAGACGATCACGCGCTGGAAGGCTGCCGCCGCGCGGGCGTACTCGCCCTTGAGCTGGAGGGCAGTGCCCTCGTAGAAATGCGCCGCGGCATCGTGGGAGTCCTGCGCGATCGACTCCCGCACGACGGCCAGCGCCTCGTCGTGCGCGCCGAGCTTGAGCAGCATCTCGGCCAGGTAGTTCCGCGCGTTCTTGTGGTCGGGCTGCACCTTGACCGCGGCGCGGAAGGCCTCTGCCGCACCGCGCAGGTCCTGCATCATCTCGCGCACCGCGCCGAGATTGATGAGCGCGTCCACGTAGTCCGGCCGGACCTCGGCCGCGCGCTGGAACTGCGCGGCCGCGGCCTCGCGCCGGCCCTTGCCGAGGAGAGCCACTCCGAGGTTGAACTGGGCCAGGGCATGGCGCGGGTCGAGGGCGACGGCCTTCTCCAGCAGCCCGATGGCCCGGTCCGGGTCCTTCAAGTCGTTCGTGCAGATGGCGGCGAGCGCGCAGAGAGCCGAGAGGTCGTCGGGGCGGATCTCGAGCGACTTCTCGATGCACCGGACGGCCTCTTCGTGGGCGCCCAGCTGGCTCAGCAGCTCCCCGAGGTTGAAGAGGCAGGTGGCATTGCCGGGCTGGAGTGCGACGGCTTTCCTCAGGGCAGCCAGTGCCCGCGTCTTCTCGCCGGTCCGGGCGAGCAGGGCCCCGAGGTCGTTCAGCGCCGGGAAGAAGCCGGGGTCGAGCTCGAGCGCCTTCTCGTTGGCCGCGATCGCGGCCTCGAGCTGGCCGCGTTCCGCGAGCAGTCCGGCCCGGTTGTGGTGTGGCTGGGGAAGACGCGGATCGGCGGCCGCTGCTCGCTCGAATGCCGCGAGCGCCTCGTCAGGCTTGCCCGCTTCGCGGAGCAGCACACCGAGGTCGTTGTGCGCGCGGCCGAGGTCGGGCCGGCCGCGGATCGCCTCCTCGTAGGCCGCCATCGCCTCGGCGGTCCGGCCGAGCTTCCGGAGCAGGGCTCCTCGCTCGTACTGGGCCTCGGGCGAGATCGGGCTCAGCGCGAGCAACCGCTCGATCGCCGCCGCGGCCTCCTCCTCGAGGTCGAGGTCGACCAGCAGGCTCGCATGGGCCAGCAGCGCCCGCGTGTTCTCGGGTTGCATGCCGAGCCCCTGCTCGTAGGCCGTTCTGGCCTCCGCGAGTCGCCCCTGCCGTCGCAGGCTCTCGCCGATCCCGAAGCGCGCCAGCGCCGCCGTGTTCGCCTCCGGGCGGACCTGCATCGTCTTCTCGAAGGCCGCGCGTGCGGCCTCCGGCTGGTTGTCCTCGAGCAGCGCGAAGCCAAGCTGCAGCCAGGCGCCTGCGCTGATGGGACGGAGCGCGGTCGCTGCCCGGAAGCCCGCGATGGCCTGCTCGCGGCCGGCAGGCTCGGCGCGTCTCGACCAGTAGGCGAGCCCGTAGTGGATCCAGAAGTCCCCGGGATACTGCTGCCGCGCCTGCTCCAGCAGCGCGATGGCGCTCCCGACCGCGCCGTGCGCCCCGAGCATGTTCGCCAGAACATCGAGCGTGTTCGGCGCCAATGCGAGCATCTCCTCGGAGCGAGCCAGCGCCGTGAGCGTTGCGACGTCGGATGCCATGTACGCCTCGCGAATCCGCTGGCGGCGCAGGTCCGGGTCGGCGGCCTGGGCGATGTCGTGAAGGCGTTTCCAGGACCGGGGCTGGTCCGGGCGCGGCTTCTTCTCCTCTCCCGATCGGCGCGTGCGCACGCCGACCCAGTCATCGAGTGCGGTCAGCAGTTCCTCCCGGATCGAGGAGGCGCGGATGCGGCGCGCGGCCTCTTCCGCCTCGAGGAGGTCGACATCGATTCCGTAGCCGCGGAACGCGCCCGCATAGGCCGCCTCGATCGGTGCCTCGAAGTCCTGGACCGTCTCCCAGAGGTCTGCCGCCCGGAGGCGGATCTCCTCGAGTTCCCGCCGCGTCGCCGCATCCCGCTCGGCCCGGGCGGCGGCCTCACGGACCCGGCCCTCCTCTGCTTCCACCTCCGCGAGGAACGCCGTGGCCCGCGCGCGCACCGGAGCGTGGACCTCTTCGCGGCGCGCCAGGGCGCCGGCGTGCCGGGCGGCTTCGAGAGCGCGCACCCAGGGCACGGGGTCGGCGGGCGAGGCAGCCCTGGCCCTGGTGCGAAGAAGCGCCGCCTCGTCCAGCGCTCCGAGGGCGTCGCTGGTCGCCGCGGCGGCCTGCGCACGCCGCTTGGCCGCGAACCAGCCGTAGCCCCCGCCCACCAAAACGAGCGCGGTCAGGATCGACGCCGCCAGCGCGATCGTCAGCCGCTTGGCGCGCCGCGCGGCTGCCGCTTGCGCCTGCGCCCGAGCGGCCGCGATCTCCGCGGCGCGGGCCCGCTCGTCCGCGGAAGCGAGGTGCGCCGAGAAGGCGCGTGCGACCTCCGCGGCATTCCGGGGCCGCGCGTCACGCGTCGCGGCGAGACACTGCCGCGTCAGCTGCACCACCTCCGGGTCGGCGCCGCAGCGATCGAGACGCTGGTGCGCTTCTTCGAGGAGCGCGGCGGCCGCATCGTGGCGGACGGCGACCGGGTCGCTGCCGGTGTACGGCGGCCGGCCGGTGAGGCACTCGCAGAGAATCGCGCCGAGCGAGAACACGTCGGCCCGCTCGTCGACGGACTCCACCTCGCCGCGTGCCTGCTCGGGCGGCATGTAGGCCGGGCTTCCCATGACCGACCCGCTCCGGGACTGGCTCGCCGCCGAGTCCGAGCGGAGGGTCGCCACGGCGGCCGGTGGCGGCGGTTCGGCGGCGGTGGCCACCGTCTCGTCGGTGGCATCGCCATCGGCTCGCCCGAGCACCTTGGCGAGCCCCCAGTCCATGACGTGCACCTCGCCGAAGGCGCCCACCATGATGTTGGAGGGCTTCA
>JAFGQW010000040.1 GCA_016935485.1 Planctomycetota bacterium
ACGCGCCGCGCCCATCCGCGGCCTGCTCGAGCGCGTCGTCTCGGGCGAGCGGGAGCGCGAGCTGGAAAGCCGGGCCCGGGACCTCGCCGCGAAGCCGCTGCCGCCCGCCGGAACGCCGCCGGGTCTGCCGCCGGATCTCGCCGTCCTCGACGCCTTCGCCGCCGCCGCCCCGGACGAGGCCCGGCAGGCCCTCGACGACCTCGCGCTGCTCGTCGCGTTCGGCGAAACGGCCCGCGGCGCGCGGTTCGAGATCAGCCTCTCCCTCGAGGACTCCGCCGTGGTCCGCGCGGACGGCTCGCGCCTCGACCCCTTCGCGGCCGTGGCCGCGCGCATCGACGGCCGCGCTCCGACCCTGGCCGGGGCGATCGAGGCCTACTCCACGAACAGCGTGGTGACGTAGGTAAGGTACATTCCGTCCTGGCAGGGTTGGTCGCCATCGGAGTGTACGGACATCGCGACCGCGAAGGACTCCTCGTTCAAGGGGACGATGGCCTGCACCCCCCGAGCCGCGGCCGAGACGCCGGACCAGCCCGCCCTGGACCGCGCCCTCGAGAAGCACGAAGCCGTGGCCGTAGGCGAGATCGGCCTCGCCTTCAAGGTCGATAGCGCGTATCCGTCCGGTCAAGGACGCATTGAAGGCATAGCTGCGGCGGGCGATGCTCGGACCTCGCGCGGAGGTCGGGCATGGCGAGGTCGAGTCGAAGCACATGGGAGCGGCGGGTGGCGGCGTTGCGGCGCAGCGGGTTGAGCCACCGAGAGTTCGCCCACAAGCACGGCGTGAATGTCGGGACCCTGCGGTCGTGGGTCTACCGCCTGCGGCGTGAAGAGCCCGAGCCGCGGCTGTTGCCGGTGCGCGTCGCGGAGGGGGCGCGGGCGGGCGTCGAGATCGTCCTGCCGACCGGGGTGCTGGTCCGCCTCGCGTCCGGGATGACGGCACACGAGGTGGCGGCGATCGTGAAGGCGCTCGGGTAGCCGTGCTGCTCCTGCCGTCGTCGGTCCGGATCTTCCTGGCCGCGGAGCCCGTCGATCTCCGCCGGGGCGTGGATGGCCTGGCGGCGATGGTCCGGGCGCAAGGCCACGACGTCTACAGCGGGCACTTGTACTGCTTCGGCGGCCGCCGTCGCGACCGCCTGAAGATTCTCGTCTGGGACCGCGGTGGGTTCGTCCTGTACTACAAGCGGCTCGAGGCCGGGCGGTTCCGCTGGCCGCAGGTCCCGGCGGGCTCCCGGGAGATTGTGTTCGATGCGACCCAGCTGGCGATGCTGCTGGACGGCATCGACGTCCGGCATGTGCGCCGGCCGAGGGCCTGGACGCCGGGCGGCCGGAAACTGGACACACCCGCCGCGCTGCCCGATCAAGTGTAGGCGATGGACTCGACGACAGCAGCCGGCCCGCTCTGCCGAGGCGAGGAATGCGCCTGGCGGCAGGAGGCGCGGGCCCTGCGCGTCGAGGTGGCCGATCTCCACGCGAAGCTCACGGCCCTGGAGACGACGGTGGAAGGCCTGCAGCGGCGGCTGTTCGGGCCGAGGACCGAGAAGATGCCGTCGCCAGCGAAGGAGCTGCGGAGTCGCAAAGCGCCGAGTGAGGATGCCGAGGCACGACGGCTGGCGGCGCTGGCGCGGCGGCGGGAGCGCGCCGCGCTGAAGGAGAAGCTGCGCCAGGAGACGATCCGTCACCCCGTCGATCCGGAGAAGAAGCGCTGTCCGCACTGCGGCGGGACGGCCGACCGCCCCGTCGGCGACGGCAGGCGGACGACGGTCTACGAGTACGTGCCCGGGTACTTCATCCGCCAGGAGCACCTCCAGGAGACGCTGGCGTGTTCCTGCGGCGAGCACATCGTGACGGCCGACGCCCCGGCCAAGCCGTTCGAGAAGGGGCGCTACGGCCCCGGGTTCGTGGCGCACTTGGCGGTGATGAAGTGCGCGGACTCGATCCCGCTGCACCGCTTGGCCAAGCAGTACCAGCGGCTCGGGATCCCGATGTCGCGCTCGACGCTGACCGACCTGTTCCACGCGGCGGCGGAGAAGCTGGCGCCGCTGTCCGAGCGCCTGCTGCAGCGGATCGCGCAGTCCGACGTCGTGCAGGCGGACGAGACGCCGATGCTGATGCAGAATCCCCACCGCCGGGGCTACCTCTGGACCTTCCTCGGCGACGGGCTGATCGCATTTTGCTTCTCGCCTTCCCGCAGCGGCGAGACGCCGCGCGAGGTCCTGGGCGGGAGCACCGGGACCCTCGTGGTGGACGCGTACACCGGCTACAACAGGGTGACCGACATCGACGGACGGACTCGCGCCGGGTGCCTGGCGCACGTCCGGCGGAAGTTCTTCGAGGCGCTGTCCACGGCGCCGGTCGAGGCCCGTCGCGCGATGGACATGATCCTTGAGGTCTACAAGGTCGAGCACGAGGCGAAGGAACGCGGGATCATGCGCACGGCCGAGCACCACGAGCTGCGGCAGACGCGCGGCCGGGCGGCGATGGGCGCGCTGCACGTCTGGCTCCTCGGCCAGCAGGACGCGCACCCGCCCAAGAGCCCGATGGGCCAGGCGATCTCCTACGCGTTGAAGCAGTGGCCGACCTTGCTCCGCTTCCTCGACGACGTGCGAATCCCGCCCGACAACAACAGCGCCGAGTCCGCCCTGCGGGTCGCCGCCTTGGGACGCAAGAACTTCCTCTTCGTCTTCGACGCCGACAAGGGCGCCAACCTCGCCGGACTCTACTCCCTGGTCTCGACCTGCGAGGCGCGCGA
>JAFGQW010000256.1 GCA_016935485.1 Planctomycetota bacterium
AAGACGCCGATGAGATCCCCCTCCTCGAGCTCGGGCAGCGCGACGTCCTCGCCCAGCACATCGAGCGGCGTGCAGAGCGGCCCCGCGATGTGGTAGGCGTGCCGCACGGCCTCTCCCATCCTGTTCAGCACCGCAATGGGGTAGTTCCGGTGCACGACCATGCCGAGATGGCCGGTCGCGGCGAGATGGTGGTGGAGCCCCCCGTCCACGACGGCGTACCGCCGGCCGCGCGAGGTCTTGAGGTAGCGCACCCGGGTGACGTAAACGCCGCACTCGCCCACCAGGTACCGCCCGCTCTCGAGGAGGATCCGCGTCTCCGACAGCCAGCCGCGGTGCCGCTCGAGCTCACGCGCGAGCGCGCGACCGAAGTTCTCCACGTCGAGCTCCCGGTCCGCCGCATGGTACGGGATGCCGAGGCCGCCGCCGAGGTTGATCCAATCCAGCGGCGCGCCCCAGGCCGCGGCCAGATCGCGGAGCAGCTCCAGCGTGGCGCGGACGAACTGTCCGAGGAGCGCGGCGTCCAGATTCTGGGAGCCGGCGAACACGTGGAAGCCCTTGAGCCGCACGCTGTTCCGCCGCCGCATCTCGCCGAGCAGCGCCGGAATCTGCTCCGCGTCGATGCCGAACGGCGAGGCCCCTCCGCCCATCTGCATCCGCGCGCGGCGCAGTCCAAACGGCGGATTCAGCCGGAGCATCACGTTCACCGCCGTCCCGCGCGCCGCGGCCATCCGGTCCGCCAGCTCGAGCTCGCGCGCCGATTCGATGCTGAGCGCGCCGAGCCGGCGGTCGATCGCGAGCCCGATCTCGTCGGCGCTCTTGCCCGGACCGGCGAAGCCCACGCGGTCCGGCGGTGCGCCGGCGGCGAGCACGGTCTCGAGCTCGCGCCGCGACGCGACGTCGAACCCGGCGCCGAGCGCGTGGAAGTGCACGACCAGCTCCGGATGCGGGTTGGCCTTGACCGCGTAGTGCACGCAGACCTGCTCCCCCACGGCCGCGCGGAGGCGGCCGTATCTGGCGGTGGCGACGGCGCGGTCGTAGACGAAGAACGGAGTCGGCACCGCGGCCGCGAGCGCGGTGACCGGCCGGCCGTCCGAAAGACGCAGCTCGCCACCGGCCACCGCGAAGAGGCGAAGCACACTCGCGAGAGCGTGGGAGTCCATGGCTTCCTCGAGCTTCGCTGACCGGCACCGTTCGAGCGGCACGCGCCTCGCTGACCGCGTCGCCGCCCCGCACGCGGCGGCGACGCGCGGGCCCTCACCCCGCAAACTCCGCGCGCGCGCGGCGGCGCAGTCCGGACCGATCCACCTTGCCGTTGGGATTTCGCGGCAGCGCGTCCTGCTCCACCACGTGTCTCGGGATCATGTAGCGGGGCAGCTCCGCCGCCAGGGCGCGGCGCAGCGCTTCGGGCGCCTCCGCGCCCGGGCGGTCGGGCACGACGAACAGCACGATCGACTCGCCCAGCTCGGCATCCGGCACGCCGACCGCCACCGCCTCGCTCACCAGCCCGGTCGAGAGCACGAAGTCCTCGATCTCGCTCGGGCTCACGCGAAAGCCGGATACCTTGATCATCTCGTCGCGGCGGCCCACGAAGTAGAGGTAGCCGTCCGCGTCGGTCTTCACGGCGTCGCCCGAGAAGGCGACGATCTCCGCCGCCGCGCCCGGCGCCGCCGCGGGGTTCGGCCGGAACTTCGCGCGCGTTCGCTCCGGATCGTTCCAGTACCCCAGCGACACCAGCGCGCCGCGGTGGACCAGCTCGCCCACCTCGCCGGGCCCGCAGCGCCTGCCGTGCTCGTCGAGCACGAGGATCTCGACGCCCGGCACGGCCTTGCCCATCGACCCCGGGCGCCGGTCCAGCTCGGCGGGATCGAGGTAGGTGGAGCGGAACGCCTCGGTGAAGCCGTACATGAGGAAGATCCGGGTGTGCGGCAGCCGGCGGCGGTACTCGCGCACCAGCGATTCGTGGAACACGCCGCCGCTGTTCGTGATGCAGCGGAGCCGCGCGAAATCCGCCGCGGTCCACTTCGCCCTGGCGAGCTGCGCCCAGATCGTCGGGATCCCGGCCAGGACCGTGACGCGGTCGTCACGCACCGCGCGCACGACGTCCTGGGCGCTGAGGTAGTTCACCAGCACGACGGTGCCGCCGACCAGAAGCGCAGACAGGAGCTGGTTCAGCCCGTAGTCGAAGCTGAAGGGCAGGACGCTCGCGAGGCGGTCGTCGGCGCGCAGCCCGAGATAGCCGGAGACGATGGCCGCGCCGTCCAGGAGGTTCTCGTGGGAGAGCATCACCCCCTTGGGCGGCCCGCTCGATCCCGAGGTGTAGAGGATGGCGGCCAGGTCGCCCGGCGCGCGCGCGGCGCCGTCCGCGGGTGCCGGCGGCGCGGCGGCATCGGGCCAGTCCACGATGTCCGGCCCGCCGGTCCGGTCGTCCGGCGGGAACGAGTCGGCTCCGGCACGCACCACGAAACGAAGATCGGCCACCCCGTCAAGGTGCCCGGCCAGCCCGACGAGCCGGGCGGCGGAGGTGATCAGGCACGCCGCGCCGCTGTCCGCGAGAATCTGGCGCACCTGCCGGTGCTTGAGCAGCGGATTGACGACGACGAACACGCCGCCCGCGAGCGACACCGCGAAGATCGCGACCGCCTTCTCGACGTTCTTCTCGAAATGGATCGCGACGCGGTCGCCCGCCGCGAGCCCGCGCGCGCGGAGTACGGCGGCCAGCGCGCGGGCCGCCCGAAGCAGGCCCGCCGGGTCGAGACGGCGGTCGCGGTGCACCAGGCACGTCCGGTCCGGCCAGAGCGAGCCGGCACGGATCAGGAGGTCGTGGACGAAGCGGACGGCGGAACGGTCAGGATGCACGGTAGGTCCTGAGCAAGGCGACGATGCTCTGCACGGTATCGAAGTGCTCGAGGGAGAGGTCCTCGGGGAGCACCCCGACGCCGAACTCCTCCTCGAGGAACCGCACCAGGCCGCAGACCGCCACCGAATCGAGAAGCCCGCTCGAAACGAGACTCTCGTCCGACCGGATCTCCTTTCGGGAAAGGCAAGTGTCGGCGTCACCCAGCAGGTGCGCGACGATCCGGGAAGCCGCTTGCTGGTCGCTGTCGGTCATGGTCATCGTCGCCGGCTCCCGCGGGGTCGCGCTCCGGGGCCGCAAACGCCCCGCCTCGACTAGGTTGATAGAACAGAGGCGGCGTTTGTCAAGGGCGGCCGGGCCCCGCACGGGTCCGGTGTTCGACCCCGTCCCGCGGGGGCGCCCGTCGCCGCGCCGGGTCCGCCGCTATTCGGCCGGCGCCTTGACCGGCTTGAGCCCGATCGTGATCCCCGCCGCCACCAGGCAGAGCACGCCGCTGATGATGAAGGCGGGCAGCCAGGAGCCGCTGTCCTTGAACACCCCGGCCATGATCGGGCCGACGATCCCGCCGACCCCGTAGGCGGTGAACATCCACCCGTAGTTCTGGCCGACGTGGGCCGTGCCGAAGAAGTCCGCGGTCGCGGTCGGGAAGAGCGCGAAGTTTCCCCCGAAGTTGAACCCGACGATGGCCGCGCCGAGGTAGAGCAGCACCGGAACGCCGCCCACGAAGTAGAAGACGAGCATCATCACGCCCTGGATCGCCGTCATCAGGAAGATCGAGCGCTTGCGCCCGAGCTTGTCGCTCATCGTGCCCCAGGCGATGCGGCCGATGCCGTTGGCGAGCGCGAAGAAGACCGCCATCGCGGTGCCGGCGATCGCCTTGGCCTCGCCCGCGGCGTAACCGCGCGCCTGCAGCGCGTCGATGCCGAACAGCTGGATGATCCCGATGGTCATCAGCCCGGCCATCGCGCTGAAGATGAACACCACCCACAATCCGTAGAACTGCGGCGTCTTCAGCATGCGGTTGGGCAGCAGGTCCACTGCGGCCGTGGGATTGCGGCCCGTGGCGCTCGGCGCCGGCGGCGTCCAGCCGGCCGGCTTCCAGCCGGCCGGCGGGTTGACCATCACGAGGCTCCCCAGACCGACGATCACGCCGAAGACGATGCCGTAGGCGAGGAACACCTTGAGGACGCCCATGCTGGCGATCAGCCCGCCCCACTCGCCCGCGAGCTTGATCCAGATGAGCGCGCCGAAGCCGAAGCCGGCGACGGCCAGCCCCGTGATCATCCCCTTCTTGTCCGGGAACCACTTCATGCCGACCGCGATCGGGCAGACGTACGCCAGCCCGATGCCGGCGCCGCCGATGAGCCCGATACACACGACCTGGCCGAGGAAGCTGCTGCCGAGGAACGCGCCGAGCACGTAGCCGAGCCCGAGGAGAAGACCGCCGGTGAGCGCGACGATGCGCGGCCCGCTCCTGGCCTGCCAGCGGCCGGCGAGCACCATCACGACCGCGAAGGTGGCGAGACCGACCGCGAACACCACCTGCGTCTGGGTGGCACTGAACCCGAAGCGGCCCCCCTCGGCGATCGGCCTGTTCAGCTCGGGCGTGAACACGCTCCACGCGTAGATCGCCCCCAGGCAGAGCTGGATGAGCAGCGCTCCCACCACCACGAGCCAGCGGTTCATCACCTTCGCCTCGTTCATCGCCACGTTCTCCTCCTGGACGGGTCATGCTGCGGGACGCGCGGTCCGCCGCCGCGGGCAGCCGCGCTCGGAGAGTCTTATAGCGCAAGAGCGGGCGCGGGCGGACCCGCCAATGGCGAAAACCGCGCTGGAGGATGGGACGGTTTCCCGGTCCGCCGGGCACCAGTCCGAGAGTCCGCCCGCCCGGAGCGGGCCGGGGTTCCCCGGAGAGGGGGCCGACAGGAGGCGCGCGCAGGCGGCTCATCGC
>JAFGQW010000041.1 GCA_016935485.1 Planctomycetota bacterium
CTCGACCTCGGCGTCGACATGGTGCACCTCTCCGACGACTGGGGCGGCCAGAATACGCTGCTCTTCAGCCCCGCGCTCTGGTGGGAGCGGATCCACCCGTGCCACAAGGCCGTCGCGGATGCGGTCAAGGCGCGCGGCGGCTACGTGAGCCTGCACAGCGACGGCAACATCGAGCTCGTGGTCGACGGCATCCTCGACATCGGCTACCACGTGGTCCACCCGTGGCAGGAGTCGGCCGGCATGAGTCTGGAGCGCTTCAAGGCCGAGCTGAGCTCGCGGCTGACGGTGATGGGCGGGCTGGACGTGCAGACCACGCTCGGCTTCGGCGACCGGCCGCGGCTCGTCGCCGAGATCGCGCGCGTGATGCGGCTCGCTGCGGGAGGGGGGATTCTCTTCTGCACGACCCACTTCGTGCAGGCGCACTGCTCGATCGAGGAGCTCACCCTGGCCTTCGACACGGCCCGGGAGGAGAGCCGGCGAGCCGGCGGCTGACGGGCCCGAGCGGATCGGGTAGAATACGACCTTCTCCGGAGGCAGGATCCTGCCCGGATCGGAACACGAAACATGACCGGACGCCGGTTCCTTCTGGCGGTGCTGCTGCTGGCGGTTGCCGCCGCGCTCTGCGTTGCCGTGGCGCCGCTGCGCGACGCGGTGTTTCCCTGGACGGTGAGCCGGGTGCTGGAGACGACGCTGCTCACCTGGCCGCCGTGGGGCTTCCGCGTGACGCGCGTGGCGCACGCCGCGCCGGTGGACGTTCCGGTCCGCCCGGGCCGTGCGCTCAAGGCCGAGCTCTTCCGGGCCGCCGGCCCGTGCCGCGGCCGCATGCTCTTCGTGCACGGCTCGATTCCCAAGGGCCGCGCGTTCAGTCCGTACCGGTTCCTCGCGCGCGAGCTGGCCGGGGCGGGCTACGACGTGCTGCTGCCGGACATCGGCGGCTACGGGGAGTCGCGGCTGAAGCCGGATCAGGTGCCCGAGTTCGGCCGGGACGTGGCCGCGGCGGCGCGCTTCCTCACCGCGCTCGACGGCGCGGCGGCGGGGGATGGCCTCCTGGTGCTCGCGCACTCGCTCGGGGCCAGCATGGCGCTCCGCGCCGTGGTGCACCACGGGCTCAGGCCCGCACGGCTGGTGCTGTGGGACCCGCCCATCAGCGGGGAGCTCGGCGATGCCGAGACGCGCGCCGCGCCCGCCGTGGGCCGTTTCCGGAGCGAGCTCCAGGTGGAGGGCGGCGGCCGGCTCGCCGTGGACGACGCGGTGCTTGTCCGCTACTGCGCCGGGCTCGACCCGATCGATCTCCTCCGGGCGCTGCCGGCGCCGCCGCAGATCCCCACGCTGGTGGCGCTGGGCTCCCTCATCGGCAGCCACGGGCCGCTCGTGCAGGCGCTGGGACTCGACACGGGCTGGATGACCATCCTGGACATGACCGGCGTCGATCACTTCCTCAACATGGTCTCCCTCGGCAAGGAGGGCGACTGGCTGCTCTACCGGCCCGGGAACTGCGGCCTGCTGCTGGACTCCCTCCACCAGTGGCTCAAGCGGCTCGATACCGCCGCGGCGTCGAGCCCCGCGAGCCCGGCGCCGCGCGGGTAGACCGGCCGCCGGCGCACGGCCGCACCCGACCGGTGCGGCCCGCCGCTGCCGGCCCGGCTCTTTCCTTTCCGCGCGGATTGGCTACGATGGGAAGTGCCGGCCGCGCGTTTGCCTCGCTCGGAGGCCGGGCCCGACCGGCTGCGCGCCAGGACATGTTGCCTCGGGAGTACCCGCCAATGAAGCGCATCCTGTTCGGGGTCCTGGTGGCCGTGCTCGCCACCGCGGCCGCCGCCGACGACACGGACCTCCTCCACGTCAAGCTCGACATGGACGTGAACCCGACCACCCAGGTCGTGACGGCCACCGCCATCCACTCCGTCCAGGCGGCGCAGGACGACGTGAAGGAGTACGGGCTCAGGCTCCATCGGTCGTTCGTGGTCTCCGCCGTCAAGGTGAACGGCAACCCGGCGAGCTCCACCCGCCCGACCGACGAGATCAAGGTCGCGCTCGACCGGACCTACAAGAAGGGCGAGCCGTTCACGGTCGAGGTATCCTATGCCGGCGTCCCGGCGAGCCAGTTCTTCGGCTCCTTTAAGTTCAGCGTGCACGGTACGAGCCGGATGCCGGTCATCTGGAGCCTGTCCGAACCGTGGTACGCCTACACCTGGTGGGCCGCGAAGGAGACGCTCACGGACAAGTTCCAGCTCGAGATGTGGCTCACCGTGCCCGACCCCCTGATCGCCGCCTCGAACGGGCTCCTCCAGGGAGTCGATCCGCTGCCCGAGGGCAAGAAGCGCTACCGCTGGAAGACCGTCTATCCGCTCTGCACCTATGCCGTCTGCCTCAACATCAGCGACTACCAGGTGCGCACCGACCGCTACCGGCACCTGGGCGCCGACATGCCGGTGGAGTTCTACGGCTATCCCGAGGAGTGGTCCGCACAGCAGGCCGGGATGAGCCAGCTCGTGCCCATGCTCACCACCTTCTCCAATCTCTTCGGCCAGTATCCCTTCGTGAACGCGAAGTACGGCATCGCCCAGTGCGGCTTCGGCGGCGGCATGGAGCACCAGACTCTGACCGCCCAGGGCACGTTCTCCTCGGAGATGCTGAACTCGCACGAGCTCGGGCACTCCTGGTGGGGGAACATGATCACGTGCGCCACCTGGAAGGACATCTGGCTGAACGAGGGATTCGCCTCGTACGGCGAGGCGCTGTGGAAGGAGTTTAAGGGCGGCCAGAGCAACAAGACGGCGCTGCACAGCTACATGGCCAGCCTGCGGCCCCAGAGCATCAGCGGGACCGTCTACTGCTACGACGACACGAACCCGAGCCGCATCTTCTCGACCACCTACAGCTACCAGAAGGGCGCGTGGGTGCTCCACCAGCTGCGCGGCATCGTGGGCGACGCCACGTTCTTCCAGATCCTCGCCGACTATCGCAAGGTCAAGGCCTACGATGCGGCCACGACCGCCGAATTCACCCAGATCGCCTCGGCCGTCTACGGCAAGGATCTGACCTGGTTTGTCGACCAGTGCGTGATGAAGGGTGGCGCACCCTACTACGACTGGGGCTGGGCGCACCGGACGGTGGGTTCGAGGCACTACCTCTTCCTCCACGTCGAGCAGACCCAGGCTCCGCGCGGCTACGGTCTCTTCCAGTTCCCGATCGAGATCCGGGTCGACGGCAAGAGCTACCGCGTGGTGAACGATGCATGGCGGGACGAGTTCGTCATCCCGCTCGCGGCGGCGCCGGCGAGTGTCGAGTTCGACCCGGCGCCCTGGATCCTGCGCCAGACCACCACGAACATCGCGTTCCGTCCGAGTCTCACCGCAAGCGCGACCACGGTGCCGAGCACCGGCGGGTCGATCCAGCTGGGGCTCAACGCCGGCAGCCAGCTCGCGGGCCGCGGCTACCTGATCGGCGGCTCGCTCAGCGGGATCGCGCCCGGCATCCGGCTGCCCGGGACGCCGGAGGAAAAGACGCTCTCGCTCGTGTTCGACGTCTTCAGCCAGCTGGTCTTCGGGAGCATGAACACGCCGATGTTCCAGAACTTCGCCGGCGTGCTGGACACCTCCGGCCAGGCCGCTGCGCAGCTCGTGCTGCCCGTGCTCGGTCCGGTCGCGGTCGGGCTCCAGGCGCACTTTGCGTGGCTGACCGTGGACGCGCCCTTCACCACGTCGGTTCCGGTCACGATCACGGTCGCTCCGTAGCGGGGCGGCGGCCGCGGCGCCGCCCGCGGCGAATTGCGCGAGGAAACAGAGCGGCGAACAGCATGAGCGAGGTCACCACGTCAGGCAGCCCGGGGGGCGCGGGCGCTCCCGCCGGGGCGTTCACGGCGGCGGAGATGGAGAAGGTCTCCGCCCTCAACCGGGCGCTCGCCCGGGCCTACGGCGAACGCAACCAGGCCCGGGATCGCCGGGAAGCCCAGCGGCACTACCTGGACATGAAGGCGTGGGTCTCGCGGCGCGC
>JAFGQW010000042.1 GCA_016935485.1 Planctomycetota bacterium
CCGCGAAAGGCCCCCGCGGTCCGCTCTCGCCTCCCGACCTGCCGCCGATCAGACGCCCGGCGACGGCTCCTCGCCCGGCCGGCCGCTCTCGGGCCGCCGCTCGGCCGGCGGCCGCGCCGGCGGGAAGCTCACGGCCGGATCGGGTGGCGGCGGTGCGCTCCGCACCGGAGGCGACACCGGTGGCGCGGCCGCAGTCGGAGGCTCCGCCGGGGGCGGCGGCACGGCGGGAGCCGCTGCCGCTTCCGCCGCTCGGGCGGCCGCTTCCGCCGCCGCGCGGGCGGCTGCCTCGGCCGCCGCCTGCTCGGCCGCGCGCCGGCGCCGGGCCGCCTCGATCATCTCCCGCTCTCTCCGCTCCTGCTCCTCGCGCTCGCGGCGCGCCTTTTCCTCGGCCGCCTTCTGCTCCTGCCAGGCCTTGCGTCCCTGGGCGACGGCGGACACGAGGTGGTCCATGACGACCTCGATGCTCCGCATCGCATCATCGTTTCCCGGAATGGGAATGTCGACCAGGTCGGGATCGCAATCGGTGTCCAGGAACGCCACGACCGGGATATTCAGCCGGTTGGCCTCGAGCACGGCCGTGCGCTCGCGGTTGGGATCGACCACGACCAGCGCGCCCGGAAGCCCCTCCATGCCGCGCACGCCGTCGAGGTTGCGCAGAATGCGCCGCTTCTCGCGCCTGAGCGCACTGATCTCCTTCTTCTTGAACTGGTTGATGCGCCCGTCCTCCTCCATCTTCTCCAGCTCGAAGAGACGCTTGAGGCGGCGGCGCACCACCTCGTTGTTCGTGAGCAGCCCGCCGATCCACCGATCGCTGACGTGGGGCATCTCGAGTGCCTGCGCCGCGCGCTCCATCAGCCCTTTCGCCTGGCGCTTGGTGCCCACGAAGAGCACCTGCTTGCCTTGCCCCGTCAGGCGGGAGAGGAAGTGGGTGGCGCGGATCAGACCGCGGATCGTCGCCTTGAGGTCGATGATGTGGATGAGGTTGCGCTTGCCGTAGATGTAGGGAGACATCTTCGGATTCCAGCGGCTCACCCGGTGGCCGAAATGCACGCCCGCTTCGAGCAGGGCGTCGAGTGAAACGGTTGCCAAGAACACACCTCCTGCTGCTCTTCCCGCGGGGGCTTTCATCCCTATCTCGACCCCGTCGGGAGCGTTCCGGGCCCGGTCCGAGCGCGGCCGGGCGCAATCCTGGTGGGAGCCGGGCCGGCCCGCGCCTGCGCCCGGCTCGCGGCGGGCGCACTCCGGCCACGCACCGGAATGGCCGCCCCTTGGTCTGCAATGACCCTCGGACAGGTCGGGACTCAAGCCCGAGTGAAGGGGGATTCTAAGTCCGTTTGGGAACCGGGGCAAGGGAATCGCACGAGCCCGCGCGGACCGTGCGAGCGTGCGCCGTCCCGCATCCCCGCGCTCCGGAACCGGGCGCAAGCCGCGGCACCGGTTGATTCCGGCCCTTCGAGGCGATATAGAACCTGTGCACGGGAAAAACCCCGGAGCGGATCTCAACCTCCTTCAAAGAAAGAGCTTGCGGCGGAATGCGCATCTACCTGAGCGCCGGCGAGCTGAGCGGGGACCATCTCGGCGCCTCTCTCGCGGAAGCGCTCCGCGCCGAAGCACCCGAGGCAAGGCTCGAGGGGTACGGCGGCCCGGCCATGCAGGCGGCCGGCGTCGACGTGCTCTATCCGCTCGCCTCGCTCGCGGTGATGGGCCTGCTGCCGGTCGTTCGCCACCTGCCGCAGCTCTGGCGCCTGCTGCGCCGGACCGAGGCGTACCTCGCCGATGCCCGCCCCGATGTCGCCGTCCTGATCGACTACCCGGGCTGGCACTTCGTGGTCGCCCGGGCGGCGCGCCGGCTGGGAATCCCCGTCGTGCAGTTCGTCGCCCCGCAGCTGTGGGCGTGGGCGCCCTGGCGCATCCGCAAGCTTCGCGCCCGGGTCGACCGTCTCCTGGTCGTGCTGCCGTTCGAGGCGGTCTACTTCCGCGACCGCGGCATCGACGCGCGCTTCGTCGGCCACCCGCTCGTCGACCGGCTCGCCCGTGCTGCGGAGCGCGCCCTGCCCCCGCGCCCCGCGGACGCGCCCCCGTTCCTCGGGCTGCTGCCGGGGAGCCGGCACCAGGAGTGGTCGCGGTTGCTGCCGATCTTTCTCCGCGCCGCTGCGTCGCTCCGGCGCGACCGCCCCGAGCTGACAGTCCGCGTGGCGTGCGCGCACGAGGAGTTCCGCCCGGCCATGGAGCAGGTCGCCCGGCAGCACGGCGAGGCCGGCGCGGTCGAGGTGGGTCAGACGCACGCGATCCAGCGCGACGCGACGCTGGTGCTCACCTCCTCGGGCACGGCCACCCTGGAATGCACCTACTTCCGCACCCCCATGGTCGTCGCCTACCCGGTCGGGCGCGTGGCCGGGCTCGTCGCGCGGCTCGTGGTGACGGCGCCTCATATCGCGCTGACCAACCTGCTGGCGGGCCGCGAGCTGGTGCCGGAGTTCCTGTTCTCGGGCGACGCCGCCCCTGCCATCGCCGCCGCCGCCCGGGCAATCCTCGACGACCCGGCCCGCCGCGCGGCGATCGTGGCGGGACTCGATCAGGTGCGCGACTCCCTGCTGACCCGGGACCCCTCGCGCACCGCCGCCCGCGAGATCCTCGCGCTCGTCGGCTCCCGGCGCGCGCGCTGAAAAAATGCCCCTGGGGCGTTTTTTCAGCGCGCGAACCGCTCCGCAAAGGCCCGCACCTTCTCCTGGATGTCGACGGCGGTGCGGATCGCCTCGAGTCCGTCGCGCCCGTCCACCACCGGCGGCGCCTCGCGACGCGCCGCCCGCACAAACGACTCGAACTGCTTCGAGAGCGGCTCGTGGTCGCCCATCTCGAGCGGCGTCATCCGGAGCAGCCCCTGCTGGAAGAGGTCGGTGAACGCCGGGCTCGCCCGCAGCGCGTCCAGCGCCGACGCGCCGAAGTCGCTCAGCCTCAGCCGCGGATCCACCCGGTAGACGACGCCCTTTCGCGCCACGTAGTCCAGACTCACGTAGGCATCGGTGCTGAACACGCGCACGCGCCGCTCCGTCTTGAGCGCGAGCCGGCTGGCAGACAGATCCGCGACCGCGCCCGAGGCGAAGGTGAGCCTGGCGCTCGCCATGTCCTCCTTGCCGGTGATCACGCCGACGCCCAGCGCCTCGGTCCGGACCGGCGGCTCCCCCACGAGGTGCGTGACGATGTCGAGGTCGTGGATCATCAGGTCCACGACCACCCCCACCGCGGCCGACCGCAGCGTGAAAGGGCTGATCCGCCGGGCCTCGATGTAGGCCGGGCGAATGCCCATCGCCAGGACGGCCATCACCGCCGGGTTGAAGCGCTCGACGTGGCCGACCTGGAGCACCGCGCCCCGCTCCTCGGCCAGGGCCACCAGCCGGGAGGCGGACGCCACGTCCCCGGCGAGCGGCTTCTCGACCAGCAGCGCCAGCCCGCGCTCGAGCAGCGGCGCCGCCAGCGCGGCGTGCGCCCCGGTCGGCGCGGCGATGACCGCGGCGTCGACCGGCGACTCGACCTGATCAGGATGCGCCACCGCGGGCACCCCGAGCCCGGCGGCAACTTCGCGTCCGCGCTCGAGATCGGTATCCACGACGGCCACCAGCTCGGCCGCCGACGACTCCCGCACGATGCGGGCGTGGTGCCGGCCGAGGTGGCCCACCCCGATCACCATCGTCCTCAGCATGGGGATCCGGACCGTTCGTCAGACAACCAGGACCGCGCGCGCCGGACCGCGCGTTGCGCGCCCGCCGAGCGCGGCTACGCCTCCGCGCCGCCGCCCGCCGGATCGATCAGCATGAACCTGAGCTCCGCCTCGGCCACGACCTTGTCGTTGACCTTGGCCGTGGCGCGCACGTGGCCGATGGCGGGTTTCACGCGCAGGCTCACCGCCTCCAGGCGGAGCTGGTCGCCGGGGTAGACGGCCTTGCGGAGCTTGACCTTGTCGATGCTGGCGAGCACCGCAATCTTGCCGGTATTCTCCAGCTTTCTCAGCAGCAGCACGCCCGAGATCTGGGCCATCGCCTCGATCTGCAGCACGCCCGGCATGATCGGCTGCTCCGGGTAGTGCCCCTGGAAGTAGGCCTCGTTGACCGTGACGTTCTTGATCCCCACGGCCCGGCGGATGCCGTCGACCTCGATCACGCGGTCCACGAGCAAGAACGGGTAGCGGTGCGGCAGGATGCGCATGATCTCGTTGATGTCGATCCGGCCGGTGTGCTGCAGCACGTCCCGGTTCTCCCGGTCGTGCATGATGCGCCGGAGCTCCCCCACCAGCTTCTGGTTCAGCTCGTGGCCGGTCTTGGTGGCCACGATGCGCGCCTTGAGGTCCGCCTCGAGCAGGAAGACGTCGCCGATGAGATCGAGCACCTTGTGGCGGGCAAACTCGTCGGGATAGCGCAGCTCGTTTTCGATCACCCCGCCGGACGCACCGATCACCAGCGTGTTCTGGTAGTTGGCGCCGCGGCCCAGCCCGGCGGACCGGAGCTCCTCCGCCTCGCGCTCCAGGCAGAACGTGCGCGCCGGCGCGACCTCGCGGATGAACACCTCGGGGGTGAGCTCGGCGCACTCGAAGTGCTGCACCGGCAGCGCCCGGCCGTCGGCCGAGGCGTAGTCCAGCGTGTAGCTGAGCCCGAAGGCGCCGTCCGGAGACGGCAGGGCCACCAGCGCCGCCGAGCCCGCCGACACGCTCACCGTCTCGTCGAGGACCAGCGTCTTCTTCGGCGCCTTCTGGTCCACCAGGCCCGCCTGGTTCAGCGCGTCGACGAAGGGCCGCGCGCTCCCGTCCGCCCCCGGCACCTCCGGCGCGTCCATCTCGATCACGGCGTTGTCGAGCTGCACGGCCCACAGCGCCGCCAGCAGGTGCTCGATCGTCTGGATCTCCACCCGCTCCACGGCAAGCGCCGTCCGCCGCTCGAGGCGGCGCAGGTTGTCGAGGCTGGCGGCGATCAGCGGCGGGTCCTCGACGTCGGTCCGGACGAAGATCACCCCGTGATCGGGCGGCGCGGGACGGATGCGAAGCGTGACCGGCGCGCCCGTGTGCAGCCCCACTCCGGACAGCTCGACCGCGTCCTTAATCGTTCGCTGGTTCCTCAAGGCGCGCCACCTTCTGCTCGAGGACCTTCACGCGGCGAAACAGCCCGGGGAGCTCGGGCTCGAGAAGCACCAGGCGCTTGCGCAGGTTCGCGGCCACTGCCGGCGAGCCGAAGAGGCGCTGGCCCGGTTCCACGGAGCGCATCACCCCCGACTGGGCCCCGATCTGGACGCCGTCGCCGATCTCGAGATGGCCGCTGATGCCAACCTGGCCGCCCATCTCCACGCCGTCGCCGATCCGCACGGTACCGGCGATGCCGACCTGGGCCGCATACAAGTTGTGCGCCCCGATGCGAACGTTGTGGCCCACCTGCACGAGGTTGTCAAGCTTCGTGCCGCGGCCGATCCGCGTCTCGTCGAGCCGGGCCCGGTCCACCGTAGTGTTGGCGCCAAGCTCCACATCGTCCTCCAGCACCACGCGCCCGACCTGCGGAATGCGGCGCGGCCCGTCGGGACCGGCTTCCCAGCCGAACCCATCCGACCCCACCACCACCCCCGCCTCCAGCACCGCCCGGTCGCCGATCCAGGTGTCCTCGCGCACGACCACCCGCGGGAAGAACCGGCAGTCCGCGCCCACCCGGACCCGGTGTCCCACGTAGCACAGGGCCCCGATCTGCGTGCGCGGGCCGATCTCCGCGCCCGCCTCGATCACTGTGCCCGGACCGACCGCCGCCGTGGGATCCACGTGCGCCGCTCCGTCCACGACGGCTGTCGGATGCACCCCGACCGGCACCGGCGGCGGCTTCGGCCCGAGCTGACGCGCGATCTCGTTGAAGACCCTCTCCGGGTCGCGCACCCGGAGCAGGTTCACGCCCTCGGCAGCCACCGATTCGGCCACCACGACGGCCGCCGCGCGCGTGCCGGCCAGCCGCTCCACGGGCGTGCCGGGCCGGAGGAAACACAGATCCCCCGGACCCGCGCTTTCCAGCCCCGCCAGCCCCGTCAGGCGCACTTCCGGGTCGCCCGCCACCGTGCCGCCGACCCGCGCGGCGAGCACCTTGAGCGTCACATCCATGGTACGAGGGCTCCTTCGTCCTGGCGGCACCGCATCACGGCTGGTCGAAGACCTTGATGATGTCGTCCGTCACGTCGAGCGAGCGGTCATGGTAGATCACCCACTGGTTGTTCAGCGCCTGCAACTCCTCCCGGCTCTTCACGGCCGGCACCGGCCGGGAGAGCAGGATCGCCGTGAAGCCGTGCGCGGCGGCGTAGTCGCCCACGACCCGCTCGAGGCGCTTCATGAACTCCTCGAGCACCGCCAGCCCTTGACGCTCGTAGTCGGCCAGGATCTGCTGCTGCTCGAGCTTCAAGCGGTGCTCATCCAGCTGCAGCGCGAGCTTCAGCTTGTTGTATTCGGCGCTGCCTTTCTCGTAGAGCGGCAGCTCCTCCCGCAGCTGCTTTCCCAGCTTGTCCTCGCGCTCCTGCCACGCCTTCTGCTCGCGCTCCAGCGCCGCCCCGAGCTTCTGATCCAGCCCCTCCTGCTGCTTGCTCGCGTTGCGCACCTTGAAGATGTTCACGAAGCCGATCTTCACGGCGGGTTCCTGCGGCGCCGGGGCAGGACTCACCAGGACGAGGCCGCCGCCGAGCACGCCCAGCAGCGCCGCCAGCACGTTGATCTTGACCACCATCGCTGTCAGGTTCTCCCTCCGGAACACGGGTCCTTCGCCCCGGCCGCGGCAACGGCCGGTGCTCCTCCCCGGAGCCGCCGCGCCCGCGGGGGCGGTGCCACAAGAATGCGCGATGTCCGCCCGACGGTCAACCCGCGCCGCGCCCCGATCGCGCCGGTGACCGGCACCGCCCCGGACGCCTCAGAAGAAGAAGCGCCCGATCGTGAAGCTGATGAGCCGGGTGTCGTCGTGCCGCTCCTTCTTCAGGGGAAAGCCGAAGTCCAGGGCAAGCGGCCGCGGCCCCAGGAAAGGAATGGTGATCCGGAACCCGAAACCGACGCTGTGGCGCACCTGGTCGAGCGCGTCGTCGCCGAGGCGCTCGGCCAGGGCGCCGGCGTCCCAGAAGACCAGCCCGCGGAGCATCGGGGCGACCAGCGGGAAGCGGTATTCGAGGCTCGTCGCCCACATCGCTTGACCGCCGGTGACGTCGCCGTTGCGGTCGCGCGGCCCCACGCCCTGGAAATCGAAGCCGCGCAGCGTCTCGCTGCCGCCGATGAAGAAGCGCTCCACCAGCGGGACGAAGTCGGAGCGGCCAAACTCCTCGGCCCAGCCGACCCGGCCGCGCAGCCCGAACACGTGGACCTGGCCCGCGGCTGTGGTGTAGAGCGGAAGGCCCGCCTCGCCGAGGAGCTCGATCTTGTTGAAGTCCTCGCTGCCGCCCAGGCACCCGCCCGCCGACTGCAACCGCACGCTCGCCTCGAAACCGCGCGTGGTGAGCAGCGGATCGTCCCACGAGGCATAGCGGAGCACCTCGTCGATCGCGTGGATGCGCAGCGTGCGCTCCTCGCGGAGCGCCACCGGCGGGATGGTCCAGTCGATGGCGTTGCGCGCATCCTCCAGATCGATCACCTCCCAGCTGAAGAACGTGTCGGTGGTGAAGACGTCGCGCAGACCGAGATCGCGATCGAGCCTCCGCCCGAGGCCCACCCGCACGCCGGTCCGGTCGTCCTCGTACGTGTCGTAGCGGCGCCGGCTCAGGAACGCGTTGGCATCGAAGCGCCACGGCGTGTCGAACACGTGGGGCTCGATGAAGCGAACCTGCATGTTCGAGAACCGGACGCCGGGAGCGACGGACAGGATCACGGTCTGCCCCCCGCCCGAGAAGGCGCGGCTCGAGAAGAGGTCGCCGAAGGAACGCGGCAGATCCGCCAGATCGAAGTTCTCCTTGACCAAGCTGAGGATTCCTTGGAGCCCGCTGTCGGAGCCGACCCCCGCGCCCACATGCAACTGCCCGGTGGGCCGCTCGCGAAACCGGAGCACCATGTTCTTGACGGTCGGGCTGGCGGTCTCCTCGAAGACCGGCCCCATCACGCCGCTCGGCACCTCGAAGTAGCCGAGGCTCGCCAGGCGGGCGACGCTCCGGCGGATCTCGGTCATGTCGGCCCATTCGCCCGGCGCCACGGTGAGCTCGCGCAGGATCACCTTGTCCCGGGTAACCTCGTTGCCCTCCAGCCGGATCTGGCCCAGCCGGATCCTCTCCCCCTCGCGGATCCGGTAGCGGAGCTTCACGCGCGGAGCCTCGATGGAGTAGACGAGCTGCGGCCAGCCTTCGTCCTCAAGCGCCACGTCCAGGTAGGCGTGCTCCTGGTAGCGGCGCAGGATCGCGCGCACGTCCTCGGCGATCGTCGGTCCCTCGAACCGCTCCCCTGCGCGCTGCTTCATCCGCGCCCGCAGCTCCGCGTCGGTAAACAGGTGATTGCCCTCGATCTCGATCGCCTCCACCTGATAGGCCTCGCCCTCTTCGACGCCGATCACGAGGCTCAGGCCCGCAAAGTCCACGCTCTCCCGCTCGTCCAGCAGGGTCACCACCGCGTCCTTGAACCCGCGGTCCCGGTAGTAGTCCTGCAACCGCACGCAGTCAGCGGCCACCACATCGGGGTCGTAGAGTCCCTGGCCGAAGAGCCCGAGGAAACCCGCCGTGCCGGTCTCCATCACGCCCCGCAGCTCGCCGGACGGGATGGAGGGGTTGCCGCGGAAGACGATCTCCGTGACGCGGACCTGGGGCCCCTCGTCGATGCGGAAGATGACCTCGGTGCCGCCACCCTGCGTGGGCCGGGACTCGGCCCGGACCTGCGCGTAGCGATAACCCTTGCGGCGGTACCAGGACTCGAGCTGGCGCGCCTTCAGGTCGAGGTCGTGCTGGTGGACGAACCGCCCGCGCTCGAGCCGCACTTCCTCGCGCACCTCCTCGACCTTCTCCGCCTGGACCCCCTCGCACCGCACGCTCTCGACGAAGTTCATCTCCGCGACCCGAAACCTGAGGATCAGCTGCCCGTCGGGCAGCACCCGGTGGTCGACGGCCACATCGAGAAAGTAGCCGTTGGCCTGGGTGAGCGCCTTGATGTCCCGGGTGAGATCTGCGGCGCGGTACGGCTGGCCCTCGCGGGTGCGGAGCTTCGCCTTGATGGCTTCCTCGCTGATCCGCCGGTTGCCGAGGATCTCGATCTTGCGGACGATCGCGCCCTCCTCGGCCTGGGTAGCGTCCTGGCCGGACGCGGCCGCCGCCGCGCAGGCGGCGGCGAGCAGCGCCGCGCACAGCCGCACGACCCCGTCCCGGCGCCGGAGCAGCGGCCGAAGGTGCCCCAGCCGCCTCATCCGAAGTCCACGGTGCGCGCCAGGTTGCGAAAGCGCATGAACTCCCCCGTGAAGTTCAGCTGGACGACGCCGGTCGGGCCGCTGCGCTGCTTGGAGACGATCACCTCCGCCTTGCCCTTGGATTCCTCCCGGTCGCGGTGGTAGTACTCGTCGCGGTAGAGGAACAGGATCACGTCGGCGTCCTGCTCGATGGCGCCGGACTCCCGCAGATCGCTCATCCGCGGCCGGAAGTCCTCCTTCTGGCGCTGCTCGACGGCGCGGTTGAGCTGGCTGATCGCGATCACCGGGATGTTCAGCTCGCGCGCCAGGCCCTTGAGGCCGCGGGAGATCGCCGCGATCTCCTGCTGGCGGCTCTCCGGGCGACTGCGGCTCGCGCCGCCCATCTCCAGGAGCTGCAGGTAGTCGATGACCACCAGACCCAGGTTGTGCGTCTGCTTGAGGCGTCGCGCCTTGGCGCGGATCTCCAGGGCCGTCATGCCCGGCGTACTGTCGATGAAGATCGGCGCACTGCCGAGGTCCGCGGCGACCTCGCCCAGCCGCGTCCAGGCCGGGGCGGCGAGCATGCCGCGCTTGAGCTTGTGGGCGTTGACCTCCGCGCGCGAGCACAGCATGTTCTCCACGAGGCTCTCGCTCGACATCTCCAGGCTGAAGATGAGCACCGCCACGTTGTGCTCCACGCCGACGTGCTCGGACACATTGAGCGCAAACGTGGTCTTGCCCATGCTGGGGCGACCGGCGACCACGACGAGCTGCGAGGGCTGCAGCCCGTTGATGATCTCGTCCAGCTCGCTGAACCCGGTCGCCAGCCCGGTGATGTGGCCCTGCCGGCCCTGCATCGCATCCAGGCGATCGAGGGTCTCGGTCAGCAGCTGGTCCATGCGCCGCGCCTGACCGGTGATGAGCCCCTGGCCGAGCCCGAGCACCTTGCGCTCCACCTCGTCGAGAATCTCCCTGAACCCGATCCCGGACGACCGTGCCGCCCGGATCATGTCCTCGCCGGCGGCGATCAGCGTGCGCATGATCGCCTTCTCCTTCACCAGGTTGGCGTAGTAGTCGGCGCTCGCGGCGCTCGGCACGGCCTCGGCGAGCGACAGCAGGTACTCGATGCCGCCCACCTTGTCGAGCGTGCCCGCCTTCTCGAGGCGAGCCTTGAGCAGGAGGGCGTCGATCGGCTCGTTGCGGTCGAACAGATCCATCATCGCCGCGTAGATGTGCTGGTGCGTGGTGGCGTGGAAGTCCTCGGCGCCGAGGATCTGCACCACGCGGCCGAAGACCTCGCGATCCAGCAGCGCGGATCCTAGAACCCCGCGCTCCGCATCGAGGTCGCTCGGCACGAACGGCTCGACGGTGGTGTCGGCAGGCATGTTCCTATCCCCAACCACGTTCCAACTCGGGTCATGGCGCGGGCCCGGTCTGCCGCGCCCGGCCCGGCGCTCGGAGCGCGTCGCCGCGGGCCGCGCCGGACAACCTCGTGTCGCGCCGAAGTTCTCCTTGCGGCGTGCCGGGCCGGTCCGCGCCGCGATCGCAGCGCACCGCGCGCCTCCGGTCGGCCGCCCCGAGGAATGGTCTCGCCGCAGCGTCCACCGACCACTCGAGCGGCGCGACCGGAGATCCGCACCCCGGGCGGCGCAAACGCGAGCGGTACCGCGCAACCGCCGTCGAGCGAACAACTTGCGGGCCTCCTCTTGCCGCCCGAAGGAGCACGACCGGCATCCCGCAGGGCCGCTTTCGGATCCGCACCCGGATGCGGTGCGGCCATTATAGCGACGGTCGGACGTGTCGCCACGGGCGAGGGCATTTTCGCGGCCGGGGGGGATGGGTGGGCGCGGCGAGCGCGCCATCCGGCCCCGCCGCGGCCCGTGCCGCCCGGCGCAACGCGCCCCGCAACGGCCCGGCCAGGACCGGCCATCCTGGCGGCGGACTTGACCTGGGCCTGCCCGAGATCGCCGTTTCCGGCGCGCCCCGGGGAGCTTGCGGCCGCCGATCGACGCGGCCCGCTCACTCCTCGTCGGGCTCGACCACCCACAGCTTCGTGATGGCGTCGATCTCGGGGTGGATCTGCAGATGGATCTCGTAGACGCCGAGCTCCTTGATCGGGCGATCCAGCTGAACCCACTGGGGATCCAGATCGACGCCCTCGTTGTGGAAGGCCTCCACGATCATCTGGGCGTTGACGGATCCGTAGAGGTGGCCCTCCTCGGAGGCCTTGGCCTCGATCGTGCACGACATCTCGGCCAGCTTGTCGCGGAGCCGCTCGAGATCCTTCTTGCGGGCCTTCTCCTGGGCGGCAAACTTGACGCGCTCGCGCTCGATGCGCCGGATGTTGTCCTCCGTCTCGACCACCGCCAGCCCCTTGGGCAGGAGGTAGTTGCGCGCGAAGCCGCTGCGGACCGTGACGATGTCGCCCCGGCCACCCAGGGACACCACGTCCTTGCAGAGGACCACTTTCATGTGCTTCATGAGGTTTCGCTCCGATTGGGGCGGGTCCGGTCCCGCCGCGCGGGCTACTCGGGCTGCGGCTCCGCGTCCGGCTCTTTCGTCTCCTCGGCCGACGCGCGCGCCGCGGACGTCGCGGGCGCCTCGGCGCCGCCCTCCGCATCCCCGGCACTTGCTTCCTCCTTCGCGGGCTCGGCCCGCGCGGGGGCCTCCGGCCGCTCGCCGCGCTCGCGCCGGGGCTCGCGCCGGTCGTCCCGGCGATCGCCGCCGCGCTCGTCGCGGCGATCGTCGGGCTCGGCCGGGAACTCGAACTTCTCGGGGATGCTGTCGATCCTCAGAAAGAACTGCCGGAGCAGCGGTTCGTAGAGTCCGAGATCGCGCCGGAGCCCGCCCAGGGCCGTCGGGTCGGCCTTGACGTGCATGAGCACGTAAAAGCCCTTCTTCTGCCGGCGGATCTCGTACGCAAAGCGCCGCTCGCCCCACGGATGGGTCGCGGCGATCTCCACGCCGTGCTTGGTCAGGATCTGGGAGAGCTCGTTGCGCAGGCTCTCGAAGTCCCGCTTCGCGCTCCGCGCGTCGAGAATGAACATGCATTCGTAGCAGTACTTGGCGGTCTCGGACATCAGCGATCTCCCTCGGAGCCTTCCGCGGGCCCGCGGCCCGCTGCAGCGCCCGGCTCCGTCTCGGGTGCCTTCCGGATCTTCCGGTTGTACGTGTTCATGATACCTTCCAGACGCTCGCGCCTGAGCCAGCAGCGCGCCGCCTCGGCGGCCGCCTCGATGCTTCGCTCGACCCCTTCCCGCTCCTCGGGACCGAAGCCGCCGAGCACGAAATCCCGGGCAACCCCGGGGCCCGCCGCCCCGGGCGCGCCGATCCCGACGCGCAGCCGCGGGAAGCACTCCGTCCCGAGGGCGAGGAGGATCGACCTCAGGCCGTTGTGCCCGCCGTCCGATCCTTGCCGCCGCAGGCGGATCGCACCCACCGGCAGGCTCATGTCGTCGACGACCACGAGCATGTCGCTCGGCTCGGCCGTGCGGCTGTCGAGCGCCGCCGCCGCGACGCGCCCGCTGAGATTCATGTAGGTCCGCGGCTTCACGAGCAGCACCGAGACCCCCTCGACGACGGTCTCCCCGACGTCCGCTTCGCCGGCACGGCGAAGCGCCACGCCGAGCGCCGCCGCGACCCGATCCACCACCCGCCAGCCGAGGTTGTGCCGGGTCTCCGCGTAGGTCCGCCCCGGGTTGCCCAGACCGATGAGAATCCGCCAGGCCATCCCAAACGCGAATCAGCCCTTCTGCCCCTCCTCGTCGGGCCTGTCCTTGCGCACGATGATCTCCGGCTCCGCGGCCTCCGCCTCGGGCACCGCCGCCGCTTCCTTCTCGACCTTCTCCACCATCACGGTCACCGCGACAACGACCGTCTCCGGATTCAGCGGACAGGTAACTCCTTCGGGCAGATGGAGCTCGCGCACGTGGATCGACTGGCCCACGTCCAGGTCGCGCACCGGGACCTCGATCTGCTCGGGAATCCTGCCGGGGAGGCACTCGACCTCGAGCTCCGATAGCCGGTGGTCGACCAGACCGCCGGCGGCCTGCCCCTTCGCCACGCCGACGTAGCGGATCGGAATCTTGATGCGCAGCGTCTCGGCCAGGTCCACCCGGACGAAGTCCGCATGCAGCACGCGCTCGCCGAGGGAATCGAACTGGAGGTCCTTCAGCAGCGCCGCCTGCACCTGATCGTCCAGCGCCAGGTCGACCATCCGGTTGCCTTCGCGGAGCATTCCCGCCAGGTCGTCGCCGCGAATCTTGAGCAAGTGCGGCTCGCGATGAAGGCCGTAGAGCACGGCGGGAACGAACCCCCCGGCCCGGAGCCGCCTGACGGCGTTGGATCCGCGCTCGCTGCGGGCGTGGACCTGCAGCTTGTTCATGCTCATGATTCGACGTCCACTAAAGAGAAACGACCCCGCCTGCCCTCCGGGCGTCCAGAGCGACGGCGAACGGAAGCTCCCAGGCGGGCGAACCGGTGGCGCACGCGGCCGGAAGTATAGGCAGCGGCCGGGACCCGGGCAAGACAATCGGAGTCCGCGCGGGAAGAACTTCCCGGGTTTCGCTGCGACGTTCCGGTTCCGGTGCGCGTGGCGGAAGCCCGGCTCGAACCGGCGATTCCAGCGGTTTCCCGCCGTGCAGACCCGGACCGGAAACGCCGCGAAAACGGCCAGCGGTTCCGGCGCGGGCCCTCAAGGGATGAACCCGTCCAGAGCGAACAGCGAGCTCACCGAGTCCTTGTGGTAGATGCGCTTGATGGCCTCGCCGAGCAGCCGCGCCAGGCTCGCCACCTCGATCTTCGAGCCCGGGCCGCACTGGGCCGGGGCGAGCGGGATCGAATCGGTGACGACGACCCGGCTGATCCGGGACTCCTCGATCCGGCGATGGGCCTCGCCCGCCATCACCGGATGCGTGGCGCAGACGTGCACCTCGCGCGCCCCGGCGGCGAGCACGGCGTCGGCCGCCTTCACGATGCTCCCGCCGGTGGCGATCATGTCGTCCACCAGGATGGCGATCCGGTCGCGCACGTCGCCGATGATGCGGCCGGTCTCGACCTCGTCGGGTCCGTGGCGCCGCTTGTCGACGACGGCCATCGACGCATCGAGCTGCTTGGCCCAGTTTCGGATGAGCTTCATCCCGCCGACGTCGGGGCAGGCCAGCACGATGTCCTGGCTCGCGTAGGCCTGGAAATGGCGGATGAGGACCGGCTGCGCATACAGGTGATCCACCGGGATGTCGAAGAAGCCCTGGATCTGCGGCGCGTGGAGGTCGACGGTGACCACACGGGTCACCCCCGCCGCCTCCAGCAGGTTCGCCACCAGCTTGGCGGTGATGGGCACGCGCCCCTCGTCCTTGCGATCCTTGCGCGCGTAGCCGAAGTAGGGGATGACCGCCGTGATGCTCGCCGCGCTGGCCCGCCGGAGGCAGTCGAGCAGGACCAGCAGCTCCATCAGGTTCTCGTTCACCGGGGGGCAGGTCGGCTGGACGACGAAGCACTCCCCGCCGCGCACGTCGTCCTCGACCTTGACGTCGATCTCGCCGTCCGGGAACCGGCCGACGTAGGCGGCGCCCAGCGGCAGACCGAGATACTGCGCGATGCTCTCCGCCAGTCCGCGGTGGGCGTTTCCGGAATACACCTGGCAGTTGGCTTTCATCTCGTGGAACCTCTCGTCGGGTCGGAGCGGAGGAGGCCTGCGCCTCGGAGCCCGTAGTTGTATTCCAGCGCGCGGCGCGCCGCAACCCGCGGTTCCGGAAAACGCGCCCGCCGGATCACGCGACCGGGAACCGCCCCGCGATGCGCGCGCCGTCCGGGATCCGGGCGGCCGGGCCCACCTCGGCGAACGGCCCGATCTCGCAGCCGCTGCCGATCGTCGCCCCGAGCCGGATCACCGTGAACGGCTGGATCACCGTGCCGGGCCCGACGCGCACGTCCGCTTCCAGGAACACGAGGTCCGGAGCGGTGACGACGACGCCGCCGTCGACCAGCCGTTCGACGGCGCGCCGGCGGAAGACGGCCTCCACGCGCGCGCGCTCGTGCTGGCTGTTCACCCCGAGCCCCTCCTCGGGAGCCGCGCCGCACCACGCCTCCACGGGTGCGCCGCCCGTGCGCATCAGGCGCACGGCATCGGGCAGGTAGTACTCGCGCTGGGCGTTGTCGTTGCCTACCTGCCGCAGGGCGGCGAGGAGTGCCGCGGCCCGCGCCGCATAGACGCCCAGATTCACCTCGCGGCTACCTCGCACCGCCTCGCTCGCGATATCGCGCTCCTCGACCACGTCCCGCACCGCGCCGGCGTCGTCCCGCACCACCCTTCCGAGCCCGGTCGGATCGTCGGCCTCGGCGGTGAGCAGGGTGAGGTCCGCGCCGGACGTCCGGTGCCGGGCCAGCAGACGGCCGAGGGTCTCCGGCCGGACCAGCGGCATGTCGCCCGACAGGATCAGGAGGTCGCCGTCGAAGCCCGCCAGCGCCGGCGCCGCGCAGAGCACCGCATGCGCGGTGCCGAGCTGCTCCTCCTGCACCACGTCCGCAACGGCCCGCCGACCGAGCACCGCGCGCACCGCGTCACGATCATGCCCGACGATCGCGACGGCGCGCTCGAGATCGAGTCCCTCGAGCGCGTCGAGCACATGGTCGAGGAGGGGTTTGCCGGCAAGCGGCACCAGCACCTTCGCGCCGCCGAACTTCATGCGGGTCCCCTTGCCGGCGGCCAGGATGAGGCCGACCGTGGGTCGCCGGCCCGCGCCCCGCGCCGTTTCGAGCGTCGTCTTCACCGTCATTCCCTTCTCGTCGCCGGCCCCCGGGCCCTCCCGTCAGAACTGTGCGATCGAGACCTCGCCTTCGCGGACCTCGACCTTGCGGGCTTCGCCCGCGGAGGATCGGATCAGTTCTACGATCGCGAGCTTCCCGCCCGTGCGCACCAGGGTCACGTCGTAGACCCCTGGCGGCACGCGCTCGAACACGAACCGCCCGCCCGCATCGGTGCGCGCTGTCCGGCTGTGGCCGCTCGGGGCGTGGATCCACACCTCGGCGTCGGGGTCGCCCTTGCCGCCGGCAAGGCCCACGAAACCGGTAATCGTGCCGCCGAAGCCCAGCGCGAGATCGCCCAGGTCCAGCGTGCCGGAGGCGGGGAAACGGACCGGGTCGAGGTCGAGATCGGCGCGCCCCTCGGCCCGCACCTTGAGGACGTACTCGCCGACGAGGTGCTCCAGGCGGAAGCGGCCGGCGGCGTCGGTCCGGGTCTGCCGCACGAAGCTGGGCGGATTGACCGCCTCGCCGCCAAAGATCACGGAGGTCGACTCGCGGCGCGGCGCAGTCACGCCGACGAGCACGCCGGCGAGCGGCTCCGCCGCACCCCGGCTCACGACCCGCCCGCACACGGTGCCCCCCGCGCGCAGCAGCACCTCGAGACCGGTCACTTGCTCGCCGACCTGCAGCACGATCTCGTCGAGGCGCGTCGGGGCATGGTGCGGCGAGCGGAACTCGAGCACGACCCGGCCAGGCTTGAGATCCGAGAGCCGGAACGTGCCGTCCTCCGAGTCGAGCGTGCGTTCGCCACCGGGCTCGTCCCCCGGGGCGCTCCAGGCGACCGTGAAGCGGGTGACCGGGCTTCGATCGGCGGCGTCAAGCGCCCTGCCCGACACGGCGGCGCGGCGCTCCAGAACGAGGCGGACCCCCTGCGTGCCCGCGGCGTGATCCAGCGGCGTGTCGCTGCGGTCCGGCGGCCCGTAGCCGGTCTTCTCGCCAACCAGTCGATACACGCCGCCCGCGACGAGGCTGCCGAGCACGAAGCGCCCCTCCGCGTCGGTCCGGGCGCGCGCTGTGTGCCGGTCGCCGAGCGCCAGGACCTCCGCGTCCGCAAGGAGCGCGCCGAGGTCGTCGACGACCTCGCCCTCGATCTTGAGGCCACGCCGGAGCACGACCTCGAGCTCTCCGGTTTCTCGCCCCGGCTCGAGCACGACGTCGAGCCGGCCCGGCGCGTGGTCCGCTGCCTCCGCCTCCAGCCGCACCTTGCCCGGCGGGAGGTTCTCGAAGCGAAAGCGCCCCCCGGCGTCGGTCCGGGCGGTAACCGGCGCGCGACCGCCGAAGGCTTCGGGCAGGAGCGGGTCGACGACCCGCACCTCGACCGCGGCGAGCGGGCCCGTGTCGATGCTCCGCACGTGCCCGCGGAGCGCCGCGCCCGCCACGAGCTGCAAGGTACCCACGTCGATCTCCTCGTCCGGCGACACGCGAACCTGGTCCTGGTCGAGCGGCGGATAGCGCTCGTGCCTCAGCGCGACGCGGTAGCCGTCGTCGGCTGGCACCGCGGCGATCCGGAAGCCACCGTCGGGACCTGTCCGCGCCTCGCCCGCCGGCGCGCCGCGCGACAGGAGTCCGAACGCCTTGCGCTGGACCGGGACGATCGCCACCGCCGCACCCTCGACGCCCAGTCCATCCGGGCCCACCACGCGGCCGCGGACCGAGCCCGTGCGCGCGGGGGCCGGTGGAGCCGGGGAGGCGGCGGCCGGTTCGGGCGCGGCCGGCGCCGGCGCCGCGGGGGCGGTGACAGCCGGCGGCGCGGGTTCCACAGGCGGGTCCGGTTCCCGCGGCGTGGCCGGTGGCGCCACGGCACCGACGGATCGCGGCGCGGCCGGCTCTTCGATCGAGGGCGGGCCCGGGTCAGAACGGTCGTCGTCGAGGAGGAGCGCGTAGAGAAGCGCCGCACATCCCAGCGCCACGACGGCCAGAGCCAGCAGGAGCGGAGCGGAGCGGGCTGTCATCGCCATGGGAAATAGTTTACCGTGGCCACCGCGTCCCGGCAGCCGGCCTGCATCGTGGGCTGTCGGGACGGGCCTGTCAATACGCCGCCGGCGCGACCGTCGCCGCACGGGCGCCGGCGCCGGGCGCGAGGAGCCGACGCGAGACATTGACGCCGACGATGCGAAAGGGAGCGCTGCTCCTCACCGTTGTCTTCAGCCTGGCGCTGTTCTGGGCCGTCGCCCACCACCTCCGGCCCGGCAGCTCGCTCGCGGCGCTGCGGGAGTTCGACCATCGCTGGACCGCCGCGGTGCTGGCGCTGGTCCTCGTCAACATCGCGCTCCGGTTCAGCCGGTGGCAGTTCCTGCTGCGCAAGGCCGACATCCGCATTCCGGCCCGCTCGAGCCTGACGCTCTACGTGGCCACGCTGGCGCTCATCCTCACGCCGCTCTACGTCGGCGAGCTCTTCAAGCCCCTGGTGCTGAAGAACCGCCACGGCGTGCGGTTTCGCCAGACGCTCGCCGTCGTCATCCTGGAGCGCTACTTCGATCTGCTCGCCCTGTTCACGCTGGCGCTCCTCGATCCTCGCGGGCTGCGCGCGGCGGGCTACTGGGCCGTCCTCGCCGCCGCCGTCGGCATCCCGGCGGCCGCGATGGCGCTCGCGCCGCGGCTTCGCTTCGGAACGTTCCGCCTGTTCAGCCGCATCCGCCTGCTGCTCTTCTTTCGCGCGTCCCTGCGGCCCTCCGCCGAGGTGTTCACCGCGCTGAGCGCCCCGCGGGTCTTCCTCCAGGCCTACCTCGCGTCGCTCGCGGCGTGGGCGGCCGCCGGACTGTGCCTTCTCCTCGTGGCCCGCGGCAGCGGCATCGCGGAGCTCGGCCCCCGGGAGTCCATCGCGGCCTTCGCCACCGCCACCAGCGCCGGCGCCGCCACGCTCTTTCCCGGCGGGATCGGTGCGACGGAGGCCACGCTCGCGGCTCGCCTGGCCGTGGTCGCCCCGCCGACGACCGCCTGGTCCGCCGTGCTGATGGTGCGGCTGCTGACGCTCTGGTTCGGGGTCGTGCTCGGCGCCGCGACGCTGCTCCTCTTCTACCGCCGGTTCCTCGGCGTGCGTCTGGAGGCAAGCGAGGAGCACTTCGCCGAGATCGCCCCGGTCTACGACGCCCGCATTCCCGAGCACATGCGGCGCCACTTCCTCGCGAAGAAGGTCGCGCCCATGCAGGCCGCCCTCGACGAGGCCGGCATCCGCGGCGGCCGCGGACTCGACCTCGGCTGCGGCACCGGCTGGTACGCCGAGGCGATGCAGCGGTACGGCCACCGCGTAGTCGGGCTCGATCGCTCTGCCGGACAGGTGCGCCAGTTCCTCGAGCGCGTCGGCGCGGGGACCGCCGCCGCCGGCGATGCCGCCGGCCTGCCGTTTTGCGACGGCGGCTTCGACTTCGTCTACGCCATCAACATCATCCACCATCTGCCCGGCCGGGGCGCCCAGACCCGCGCGCTCGAGGAGATCCGGCGCGTGCTCAGGCCGGGCGGGCTGTTCTTCCTGCACGAGATCAACGTGCTCAACCCGCTCCACCGCTTCTACATGGTGTTCCTGTTCCCCGTGCTCAAGGACATCGACGAGGGCACCGAGCACTGGATCCTCCCCGGCGAGGAGGCGCTGTTCCGAGGCTTCGAGAGACGGCAGATCGCGTTCTTCACCTTCCTGCCCGACTTCCTGCCCGCTCTCGCCCTCGGTGCGCTCCGCCCGCTCGAGGCTGTGCTCGAGCGCAGCCCGCTCAGAAAGCTGAGCGCGCACTACCTCCTGGTCCTCCGCCCGACATGAAAAACGCCCCAGGGGCATTTTTTCCAGTTACGGCCGGCTATCTGAAAAAAACGCCCCTGGGGCATTTTTTTCAGATACGCATCCCGCGGCCCCTCACAGCCGCCGCTTGAGGTCGGCGAGGAAGTTGAGCGCATCGAGCGGCGTCATGCCCTCCAGATCGGCGTCGCGAAGCACGCCGATGATCGGATCCTCGCCGGCGTCGAACAGCAGCAGCTGCTGGCCGGCGACCGGCGGCGGCGGCTCCCGGCGCGCCGCCGTGCCCTGCAGCACCTCCAGGATGGCGCGCGCCCGCACGATCACCGGCGCCGGCACGCCCGCCAGCCGCGCCACGTGCAGCCCGTAGGACCGGTCCGAGCCTCCGGGCACGATGCGGTGCAGGAAGACCACGTTCTCGCCCCACTCGCGCACGGCGACGTTCATGTTGCGCACGCCGTCGAGACGGCCCGCGAGATCCGTCAGCTCGTGGTAGTGCGTGGCGAAGAGCGTCCGCCCCTTGACCTGGTCGTGGAGATGCTCGGCGACCGCCCAGGCGATGCTCACCCCGTCGAAGGTGCTGGTCCCCCGCCCGACCTCGTCGAGGATGAGGAGGCTCCGCTCGGTGGCGTTGTTCAGGATGTTGGCGACCTCGGTCATCTCCACCATGAAGGTGGAGCGCCCGCGGCTCAGATCGTCGGAGGCCCCGACGCGCGTGAAGACCCGGTCCACCAGGCCGATGATGGCGCGGTCCGCCGGCACGTAGGAGCCCGCCTGCGCCAGGATCACGTGCAGGGCCGCCTGCCGGATGTAGGTGGACTTCCCCGACATGTTCGGCCCCGTGAGGAGGACCATGCGCTCGCCCCCGCCGTCCAGCAGCAGATCGTTGGGCACGAACTCGCCGCTCGCGAGCGCCGTCTCGAGCACCGGATGGCGGCCGCCCCGCACGTCGAGCTTCAGCCCCTCGCTCACGACGGGCCGGACGTAACGGCGCAGGACGGCGACCTCGGCCAGCGCCGCCGCCGCGTCCAGCTCGGCCAGCGCCCCCGCGCACTGCTGGATGCGCCCCACGTGGGCCGCCACCGCGTCGCGCACCTCGAGGAACAGCCGGTACTCGATCTCCTTGGTGCGCTCGGCCGCGTGGAGCACCCGCGCCTCGTGCTCCTTCAGCTCGGGCGTGATGTAGCGCTCGGCGTTCTTCAGCGTCTGCTTGCGCACGTAATCGTCCGGCACCCGCGCGGCCTGCGCATGACTCACCTCGAGGTAGAACCCGAACACCCGGTTGAACCCCACCTTGAGACTGGCAATACCGGTTCGCGCCGCCTCCGCCGCCTGATAGCGCTCGAGAAACCCCTTGCCCTCGCGGCCGACCGCCCGGAGCTCGTCCAGCTCGGCATCGTAGCCGGCGCGGATGAGGCCGCCCTCGTTCAGCACGGCCGGCGGCTCGTCCACGAGCGCCCGCCCCACCCGCTCGGTCACCTCCGGGCAGGGATCGAGCCGGGCTCGGACCGCCGCGAGAAACGGCGGGCGCGCCGCGGCCGCCTCCAGCCGCTCGACCAGCCCGGGCACCGGCACCAGCGACGCCCGCAGCGCCACGAGATCGCGCGCGCTCGCGCGCCCGCAGCCCAGCCGGCCGCCCAGCCGCTCGAGGTCGTAGACCTCGTCCAGCGCGCCGCGCACCGCCTCCCGCAGCTCGGCATCCTCCACGAGCGCCGTCACCCCCGCCTGGCGCTCCTCGATCGGCGCGAGCCGCCGCAGGGGCGCCGTGAGCCAGCCCTTGAGCTGGCGCGCCCCCATCGGCGTCACCGTGCGGTCCATCACCTCGAGCAGCGTGCCGTCGCGCCCGCCGTCCCGCGTGTTGGCCGTGAGCTCGAGCGCGCGGCGGGTCGCGCGATCCAGGAACATGGTGTCCCCCTCGCGGTGGCGGGCCACCGTGCGGATGTGCGCCAGCTCGGCGTGCTGGGTCTCCTTGAGGTAGGCCAGCAGCGCGCCCGCCGCCCCCAGCGCCGGTCCCAGGTCCTCGCAGCCGAATCCCGCGAGATCGCTCACGCCGAAGTGCTCGCCGAGCACGCGCCGCCCGCCGTCCGCGCCGAACTGCCAGTCCGGAAGCGGGGTCACCGCGCGCACCCCGACCGCATCGAGCGCGGGCTTGAGGTCACCGCTTCGGTGCAGCTCCTCGGGCACGAGCAGCTCCGCGGGCCTGAGCCGCATGAGCTCGTCCGCGAGCCGATCGGCCGGCACCTCCGCGAGCTCGAAGAGCCCGGTGCTCACGTCGGCCCAGGCGAGCCCGACCGCGCGCTTTCCCGGCACGACCGCCGCGAGGAAGTTGGGCTCGCTCGCCTCGAGCGCGCTGTCCTCGATCACCGTCCCGGGCGTCACCACCCGCACCACGCGCCGGTCCACGAGATCCCCGGCCTGCCGGGGGTCCTCGACCTGGTCGCAGATCGCGACGCGATGGCCGCGGACAATCAGCTTGCGGAGATAGCTTTCGTAGCTGCGCACCGGGACGCCCGCCATCGGCACCGCGTCCTCCCCCTTGGAGCGCGAGGTCAGCGTCAGGCCGAGCTCCTTCGAGACGACCACGGCATCGTCGTGGAACATCTCGAAGAAGTCCCCCATGCGGAAGAACAGCAGGCAGTCCGGGTGCTGCGCCTTGGCGGCGTGGTACTGCTTCATCATGGGGGTCAGCGACGCGTCGCTCATGCCGGGAGCTCCAGGACGATCTCCTCCTCGATCACGTCGATCGCCTTGAGGCGCACCGCGCCGCGCGTCCCTGGCTCCGGCGCCGCGCCGGGCGGGCACACGAACCGCCCGACCAGCCCCGTGTCGGCGAGCTCCACCATCACATCGCCCCGGCCCGGCAACGGCTCGAGCGCGATCGCCTCGAACGACTCGCCGAGCCGCCCCTCCAGGTAGCGGAGCGCCCAGGCGTGCTTCGACTTGCGCTCCGTCTCGACGGCGGTTTGATAGTTCATCTCCGAGGTGACCACCACTTGCAGCAGGACGTCCCGATCCGGGTAGGGCACGGGGCGCCCCTGGACCGCGCCGCTCAGCTGGCGGTGCATGACGAGGTCGGCATAGCGCCGCAGCGGACTCGACAGCTGCGTGTAGCAGTCGAGCCCCAGCCCCGCGTGCGGCTCGGGCTCCAGGGTGAGCCGCGCCCGGACCATCTTGCGCACCTCGCGCCGGAACACGAGCGGATCGTACGCCTCGGGGATCCGGACGGGCTCGCGCGCCGGATGCTGTGCCCGGTAGATCGCCGGCACCGCGCGCTCCCGGAGGAAGCGCGCGCCCGCCGCATTGACCAGGATCATCGCCTCGCTCACCAGCCGCCGGGCGGGCGTGCCGGTGTCGAGCCGCTTGAGGTGCACGACCCCCGCCTCGTCGACGCGGATCTTCAGCTCCGGCATGTAGAAGGCCGTCGCCCCGGCGGCCTGCCGCTCCGCGCGAAGCCCGTCGGTCACGCGCGCCGCGGCGCGGAGCGCAACCGCCGCACCGTCCACCGCCGCCTCACTGCCCAGCAGGGCGTCGACCGCCTCGTAGCTCAAGTTGCGCCGCACCACGAGGCGCTCGTTCACGATCCGCGGCGCCGGCGCCGCCGGCGCGCCCGTCTCGAACCGGAAGTAGAAGCTCAGCACCGGCCGGGCAGCGCCCGCGCGCAGACTGAGCAGGTCCTCGCTCAGCACCGACGGGAACATCGGGTACTTCCGGTCCGGCAGGTAGACCGTGGTGCCCCGCGTGTAGGCCTCGTCGTCGAGCGGCGAGCCGATCGGGAGGTACGGCGAGGGATCGGCGATGTGCACGCCGAGCACGACAGCGCCCTTCTCCAGACCGACGCTCAGCGCGTCGTCGAAGTCCTCGGTGCCCTCGTCGTCGATCGTGTAGGCCTCCACCGCCGCGTCGGGAAGGTCGACGCGCGCGCCGACCGCCGCACGCACCGCCGCCACCGCAGCGACGTGCTCCGGTGCGAACGTACGGTTGAGCCGGTATCGATCCACGAGCACGTCGGAGGGCCGCACGATCGCGCCGAGCCACACCAGCAGGTCCAGGCCGCGCCGCCGCAGCGAGACGCCCGGCGCGGGATCGGCGGCGTCCAGCCGCGCCCTGAGCCGCTCCACGATCGCCTCGCCGGGCCCGCTTCCCTGCCGCACGTAGGCGAGCACCTGCTCGAGGCCCGCCTCGACCCGCCGGTCCTCGCCGCCCGGCGCCGCGCCGCCGGCCTCGAGTCGCGCGGCGAGGCTCGAGACCGTGGCCTCGAGGCTCCGGCGGCGCTCGGCCTCCGCCGCCTGCCGCGCCTGGATCCGGTCCCGCTCCGCCCGCGAGACCGCCCGGAACCGCACGCCGCTGCGGACGAAGAAATCCCCGCCCTCGCCAACCGCGAGATCGATGGCCTTCTGGTGCGCCAGATCCGCGGCGGCGCGAAAGTAGATCTCGGTCAGCTCCCGGAGCGACCGCGCCTCGTCCGCCTCACCGACGACGCTCTCCCAGAGAAGCTCCACGTCCACCTCCGCCCGGAGCGCCTCGGCTTCCGCAAGCCGGCGACGGAGCTGCGCGAGCCCGTCCGCGCGGCTCTCCGCCACGAGCGCCTCCCGCCAGAGGAGCTTCTCGGGAGCGAGCGTGTAGCGCTTGCCGAACACGGTCTCGACGACCCGGCGGCCCCCCTTCAAGTCGAGGCCGAGCGCCGGCGTGATGCGGCCGCTCTCGAAGATCAGCACCGCCTCGAAGGTCTTCATGCCGCGCACTCCGGCAGGAACCGAGCGCCTCGACCCGCCGTCCGCGGGCCCGGCCCTGAGCAGGGAGAGAGGAGACGAGGAGCGCGCCGAGCCTACGGGCCGCGGCCGGCGACATCAAGCCCGTAACGCGGGCTGCGGCCGTGGTGTGCGGGAGAAGTCGGGCCGAACGGGTGTTGCGGCGAACCCTGCGCCCGCGCCGAGCCCGGCCGCCGCCACCGCATGAAATGGAGCCGGCGTGCGCAGGCGCCGCGGCCGGTACCCGCGCACGCCGGACTCCGGGAACAAAGGGACTACACCGGGCAGCCGGCGAGAACGAGCGGCCGCTCGGCGCCGCTGGTGACGCCGAGCGCGTCGGTCAGCAGGATCCCGCCCAATGTGCTCAGGATGCTCCAGAAGCCGCGCGTTCCGCCGGGCTTCTCGATCTCCTTGGCCGGACCGGTCCGCCCGTTCACCTTGACCGAGACGACGTAGCGGGTGCCACCCGCGTCCTGCGCGGTCTCCGGGTAGCCCGTCTGCGAGCCGCTCGCTGCTCCCGGCCAGTTGCCGTTCGCATCGGCCTGGGCGGGCGGCGAGCCCACCGGCTGCTCGACCTGGTTGCCGTGCGAGATGTCCCGCACCTCGACCTCCACCGGAGCGCCGGGCGGCAGACCGCTCACGCTCACGTTGAGCGCCCCGCCTCCCTGGCCGGTGCTCTGCCACTGGGTGCTGATGACCGGGCCGCCCTGGGCGACCGCCAGGCTGGCCGGTGCCAGCACGGCGGCTAGCACCAGGGTCGCGATCATCGTCCCGCCTCGGATCCTCATGGTTCACCTCCCGCCGCGGCCTGGTCCCTTGCTCCCGCCGGCGCGCCCTCGGAGCCGTCCCCGAGCAGGCGGAATTCCCGCAGGACTTCCCGGCCCGCCGGCGGAGCCGAGACCCTGCATCCGGTGTGTTGGTATCCTCTGGCGATCACCACCAGGGCGTACTCGCCCGGGGTGATGCGAAACATGGCGCGCCCGCCGCCATCGGTGCGGAGCGAGACCGCGCCGAGACCGCGCGTCATGAGCGCCACCTCGGCGCCGGCGACGGGCTCGTCGCTCACCGCGTCGCGAACCGCGACGCACACCGCCCCCGTCGGCCCGAGCGTCAGCACGAGGTCGGCGGCGCCGGCCGGAACGTCCCGGACCACGGCGAATCCGAGCCCGGGGTCCCCGGCCACGAGATCGTGCACTGCGGCCGCGAGGACGTGGAACGCGAAGCGCCCCCGGGCGTCCGTCCGGACCTCTCGCAGCGCGGGCTCCCCGCCCGGTGTCCGGTCGAGCGTCGCGACGCGCACGCCGACGACGGGAAGGCCCGCCGCGTCCACCACCCGCCCCGCCAGCACGGGTTCCGCCAGCCGTGCGAGCGTCACCCCCGACACGACGGTGCCTGCCGGGACGAGGACCTCCGGAGACGCCGCCACGCGCGCGCTGCCCGCATGGACCTCCACGCGGTAGCGGCCCGGCAGCAATCCCGTGATCGTGAAGGACGGCGCGTCGATGGGGCACGTCACCGGGCAGCTCGGATTCTCGATCGGCACGGCGGCAGCGCGCGTGACCTCGCCCTCCAGCTCGCGGGGGAGGATCACCGCAATCGCGCCCGGCGCCGGCACTTCGATCGCAACCTCCCCGAAGGGCGCCTGCAGCGGTCCCAGCGTCACCGCCGGCGACACTTCCGGCGCGTTCACCTCGAGCCGGTAGGTCCAGTCGTCCCTCAGGCCCTCGAGCCGGAATCGCCCCTCCGGGTCGGTCTCGGCGCGCGGCGGCCAGTAGGTCTCCTCCAGAAACACGCCCGGCCTCCGAACCCCTCGCGCCACCACTTCGACGCCGCTCCGGGGCCGTCCCTCCCCGTCCACGACCTGTCCGACGAGCGGCGGCGCCGCGCGGCGGAGCTCGAGCACGAGGCCGGTGACCCGGCCGGCCTCGACGAGCGAGATCTTCCGCGGGACGGAGTCGACCCATCCGGCGGCGCGGACCTTGAGCGCGTAGAAACCGGCGCGCAGTCCACGCAACCGGAACGAACCCTCCGCATCGCACGTGGCCGCGACCAGCAGGCGATCCCGTGCGGCCACGCATACCGTTGCTCCGGGCGCGGGACGGCCGAGCGGATCGTGGACCCGGCCCTCGATCGTGCCCCCGCCCTCGAGCCGGACGACGACAGCGCAGCGGTCCTCCCCGACCGCGAGCCGGAACCACCGTGTCTCCGGCATCCACCCGTCGGCCCGCACCGTGAGCGGCACGCGATCGAGCGGCGGAAAGGCGGGCAGCGCGAAGCCGCCGTCTGCATCCGTCCGGCTCCAGGCGCCCGGCGCGAGCGACTGCCCGCTGCCGTCCGGCACCGCGGCGGGCGCGTCCAGCAGCGCAAATGCGGCCGCCGCGAGGTCGACGTGGACGAGCGCGCCGGCCATCGGCACCCCTTCCGGATCGAGGACCCGACCGGAAAGCCGGCTCGCGGCCACCATGCAGACGCGCGCGGCGCACGGGCCGGTGCGCACGAAGCTCGACCCGTCGGGTGCGCGCCGTGTGTAATACCCCGGCAGGGAAACGGCGAAGCGACCCTCGACCCAGTCGCCCGGGGGCAGTCCCGGGAGCTCCGCGCGCCCGTCCGGACCGGTCCGCGCCGCCCGCCCGAAGCCGCTACGCTCCAGCCAGAGGCGGATCTCGGCCCCCGCCAGCGGCGCCGCCGTCCCTTCCTCGTGGACCCGCACCTCGAGCCGGTGTCCCGGATCGAGCGTGAGCTCCACCTCGGCGGGCGCGCCAGGACCCACGGCAACGATGCGCACAGCCGGCAGGTGGTCATCGCTTCGCACCTCGAGGCGCAGCTCTCCCTCGGCGAGCCCGGTGAAGTGCGTGGCCCCGTGCGCGTCCGTCACGGCCTCGCCGAGCGCCTGCTCCGCGCGCCGCAACCGGACCGACGTACCGGGAAGCGGCGCCGCCGTTCCCTGCTCCCGCACCATCACGCGGAGGCGAAATCCGGCGGCGGCTCCTCCGGGTGCAGCAGGGCACTCCGGCGGGGCCGGCGGCGTGGCAAGCAGCGGCGGCTCCGGCAGCGAAGCGGGTTCCGGGTTTGCGTGCGCAGGCGCTTCGGCCGCCGCCTCGTCCGGCGCCGGCGAGAGCACGCCGTCGGTCTCGACGCACGGCGCACAGTCGGGCGGCTCGCGGCAAAACAGAGTCGCCAAGGCGACAGACACGACGAAAAGGGGCAGCAGAGCGCACAGCCAGGGCCTGAACATGGCTCACCTCAGTCTTTCTGTTCGCGACGGAACCGATCTCAGGGCGCACATACGCCGGCGCTTGCGCCGGGCGCCGCAGGCCGCTGTCGCGCCTCGCCGCGGGGGGTTTCACCATTTCTTCGGAGCCCGCGGAATCCGGGACGACCCAGGGGGCGAGGGTTTCGGCCGGGGGCCCGGCTACCGGGAGCGCGGTCCTGCCGCGGCGCTTTCCCGGTCGAGCCGCGGGTTCTCAAGGCCCCCGCCGCGGTCTACAATGACGGGGTTCCTCGAAGCCGCCTGCCCGGGAGAACCCCCATGCATGGCCATTACCCCCTCTTGTGGCTGGTCGTCCTGCTGATGATCGTCTCCGCGGTGTCGGCGCAGGCTCGTCCGCCGGAAGCGGCGCCCGCCGCCGCCGACCTCGCCAGTCAGATCGCCACCGCCCGCCGCGACGCCGTCGATCCTCTGCCGCCCGCCGAACTGCGGTCGCAGACCGCCGGCCAGGTGAACGGGGAACCGCTCCCGCTTGCGGACGTGCTCGACGAGGCGGTGCTCCTGTACGCGGTACAGGGCCTCGAGGCGCTGGCTCGCCAGCGCGCCATGGCGCTCGAGGCGATGCGGCGCGGGATCGTCGTGAGCGAGAACGCGTTCGCCGCCGCCGTCGCCGACGTGCTGAGCCGCCGCGCCCGCGGCGAGTCGCTGGCCGTGATGCTGCTCGAGCGCCGGATCGCCTGGCCCCGCTTCGAGGCGCTGATGCGGATGAACGTCGCCACCGAGGCGCTTTTCCGGCTGGATCATGACGGCACCGCGGCGGCGCGGTTCGAGCCCGACGATCCGCGGGGAAAGGCGTGGGTGGAGTCGGTGGCCGCGCGCTACGAGATCGTCACGGATCCGGCGCGGCTTGCGCCGGGAGTCTACGCGCACGTGCAGGGGTCACTGCCGCTGCGCGGCGTGCTCGAGCGGTGGCTGGAGCCGCGCGCCGGGCTCCCGGTGGAGCAGGCGGCGGCCGAGGGCGCGCTCGAGATCGGTCTGGCGACGCTGGACGGCGGGCGCGCGGTGGCTCGGATCGAGGGCGTGGACGTGACGATGCGCGACGCGGGCGGAGACCGGCCGGATGCGCCGGCGCTGAAGACCCTGCTCGAGGAGTGGCGGACCGGACGGTTCCGGGTGCGGCCGCCCGATCCGAAGGCCCCTGCGATCGTGACCGTGGCGCCCGGTGCCGGCGGCGGGTTGCCGGAATACCGCCTCGCCGGGGCCAGCGTCGCGGTCCGCTCGGAGATCGCGGGCGATGGTTTGCTTGCGCTGAGGATTGGGGACCTGAAGCTCCGCCATCTCGACGAGGCGCTCGAGAGCCGCGCCCGCTGGGTGGCCGTTCAGCAGGCGATGCGCGAGCGGGCGATCGAGGTGCCGGCGGCGCGGATCGCGGCGCGGATCGAGCGCGAGCGCGCCCGCTACAAGGACGGCGAGTTCTCGTGGGAGCAGGCGATCCAGCTCGTCGGGCGCAACATCCACCTCGAGACCCGGCGCTTCTGGATTGCCGACGCCGTGGACCAGGTCATCGGCACCGAGGCCCCCGAGGCGGAACTCAGGGCCTACCACGAGGCGCACCTCGACCACTTCGGCCGGGCTACCGTCACCGCCAGCCATATTCTGATCCGGGAGGAAGATCCCGAGACCGGCCGGATCGACTTCACGCGAGCGCGCGAGATCATCCGCGAGGTGTACGCGAAGCTCCGCGCCGGCGCCGAGTTCGTCGACATGGTGCAGCAGTATTCCCAGGATCCACTGAGCCGCCAGCGGGGCGGCGACGTCGGCATGTTCACGCTGGTGAGTGCCTACGACGAGGACTTCTGCCGGCTGGCCTTCGCGCTCGAGGAGGGCGAGATCTCCCCGCCGGTGCGCACGCGGCAGGGCTACCACATCCTGTACTGCCGCAAGCGCACGCCGCCCGACACCGAGGCCAATACGTTCGAGAGGATCCGGGATATCGTGCGGGAGGACCGGCAGGAAGAGCGGCGCAAGCGCTGGCTCGACGCCAACGTCTACGGAAAGATGAAGCTCTTGAACCGGCTCGACTCCGTGTGGATCCCCGGCGGCAAGCCGGCGAAGTGAGTGCACCCCCGCGGGCGCCCCGCGGGCGCCGCCCGCCCGCGCCACGCAGCGCGCGCCCTTCGCGCGCGTCACCCGCACGCTCACGCGCCGCCCGCCCGCGCCACGCAGCGCG
>JAFGQW010000257.1 GCA_016935485.1 Planctomycetota bacterium
GCCGAGCGGGCGTCCGCGCAGCTCGCCCGCGCCGCCGTCGAGAAGGACGAGTTCATGCGGGGCCGGTCCCTGGCCGAGCGGCTCGCCGCCTCGGACCGGGCGGACGCGGCCTACGAGGACTTCCTCCGGCGGTTCCACGACCATCCGGAGATCCTCCAGGCCAAGATGGACTACGGCGAGTTCCTGCTCGGGCTGGGCCGCTATCGGATCCGGCTCCAGCAGGAAACGCAGCTGGTCGGCGGCGATTCGCGGGAAGCCGAGGCCCACCGCGAGAAGGCGCTCGAGAAGCTCCGCCGCGCGGTCGACCTGTTCGACGAGCTCCAGGTTACAATCCCCGCGTTCGGCGGCGACCGGCACGCCACGACCCTCCAGATGGCCGAGTACTACCGCGCGATCCTCCCGTACTTCCTCGGGCAGGCGCAGGCTGACGAGTCCGTGCGGCTCACGATCTATCTGGAGGCAATCCGCCGCCTCGAGGACTACATCTTCTCGAACGAGGACAACCTGCTCGGCTACTGGGGGTACCTCTACAAGGCGCTCTGCCACCGCGAGTTTCGCGACGAGGCGGAGCAGCGACACGCGCTGGCCTGCTTCGAGGGCATCTTCGACGCGTTCGACAGCGCGATCCACAACGCGCAGGCCGGCTGGCGGAGCTGGCGCGACGCGCTCGCGGAGTCCGGCGCCCGCAACCTTCTCGAGAGCGCGTTCTGGCGGCACGCCGAGACCTTGAACCACATCGGCCGGCCCGACGAGGCGATCGCGCAGGTCCGCAAGATGGAGGAGATCTTCGCTGAGGGGGGCGCGGAGCTCGGCGAGGCCGGCTACCAGGCCCGGCTCGAGCGGGCGCAGGCGTTCTTCCTGCGCGGTGAGACGAACGCCGCGATCGAGGAGGTGGCACGGGTCTCCGCCGAGGGCGGCGCAACGAACCGGTTCCTCGAGTTCCTGTGCGGCCGGCAGCTCGCCCGTCTGCTCGACGAGGTGGAGGACCGGACCCGGCTGGATGCCGACGTGGTGTTGCAGGCGGCCCGGGGCGCCTACGGCCAGCAGCGCCACCACGACGCGCTGGGCTACTTCCAGACCGTGCTGATCATCAACAAGGGCCGCGGCGCACAGGCGCTGGAGTGCTGGGACTTCATCAGCCGGTGCTACCGGGAGCTCGGTTTCGTGCGCGAGGCCGCGCTCGCCGCCTCGCACGGCGCCTTCCAGCTCAGGGCGACCGACGAGACGCGCGCGCTCGAGCTCGCCCAGCGGGCGCGCTCGCTGCTCACGCGAGTCACGCGGGACAGCGGCCACAAGGCCGACGCCGCGCGGCTCGAGGCGCTCAAGGACCGGATGGCGGCCGTCTTCGACATCGGCGGTATGCGCTACGCACCGGCGGTGCAGAAGATGCAGGAGGGACAGTACGCCCAGGCCATTGCGGACTTCCGCGAGGTCGCCCCCGACCAGCCGACCTACGAGCTCGCCCGGGCCTACATCCCGCTCTGCCTGATCAACCAGGCGGAACGCGAGCACGCCGAGACGGTGGCGCGCAGGGGTGTCACGAAGATGGAGAAGGAAGAAGCGGCCGCGCCGCTCCGCGCCGGCTACCGCGAGGCCATCGCGGCGGTCGACGCCTACCTGGACCACGTGAGGAAGACGCCGCTTCGGGGCGAGCCCGAGAAGGAGGTCAGCCGCCGGCAGGCCCGCGGGGTCGCGCTGCTGTCCAAGGCGCTGGCGCTCAAGGGGCTCGAGCGCTGGGGCGACGCGCTCGCCGTTCTGGGCGAGCTCGATGCGGCCGGGGTCGAGAACCGCGACATTCTCGAGAAGGCCGCCATCCTCCGGACGCAGGTCCACCTCGGCGAGGGCGCGCTCGCGAAGGCCGAGGCCGCGCTCGCCGTCCTCGTGGGGGAGTTCCCCGGGGCCACGAAGAACATCCTCAACCTCAAGGGCCGGCTCGGGATCGCCCTGGCGGGCCACGCCCAGGCCCTGCGCCAGCAGGGGCGGGAGGTCCCAGCCCTCGAGGCGCTGGTGCGCAGCGTGGACTACCGCACCGACTGGGTGAAGGACAGCACCGAGCTGAATCTCAGCAATCTGCTGGTCCTTGCGCAGGATCTCCATGCGCTCCATCGCTTCGACGAGGCGCGCCAGTACCTCGAGTTCATCCTGGAGCGCTGGGGCGACCCGGAGCAGTCGCGGCGCGGCGACGCGGCCGCGCTCCGGCTGGCACGGCTCTACCTCGCGCGCTGCCTCGTGTGGCAGGGCAAGTACATGGAGGCCGAGCCGTTGCTGCGCGAGCTCTACCGCAGCCGCACGCGCGACCGGACGCTGCTCGTGGAGTACGCTTCGCTGCTGACCGGGACCGTGCGCGAGGTCGACGGCGAGCTGGTCTACCTGCCGGGGCTCGGCGCGCGCGAGGAGCCGGCCATCGAGGGCTACAAGCTGTGGGGCCAGCTCGCCCGCATCGCCGCGAGCGGGGTCACCCCCGAGGACCTCGCGAACTACCTCGAGGCGCGCTTCCACCAGAATCTGGTCCGCTGGGCGCAGGGCCGCGGCGATCTCGCCGCGACCAGCATCCGGCAGCTCCGGGCGGCGATCGGCCCGAACCTGGACCGCAGGAAGGGCGCGGCGCAGGAAGGCACCTGGGAGCGCCGCTTCTCCTGGCTGGAGCGGCTGCTGAACCGGCGCGCGCCGGCGCCGCAGACGCCTCCGCCGCCGCCGGCGCCGAGGGGAGCGGCCGAGGAGCTCGCGCGCGGCTGAGCCGGGCGCGGCGCGGCCGGCGCCGCGCGGGCTCGGGGCTTGGCGCCTCGGCCCGCGGCGTTACAATCCGCGGTGTCGAGCGGCGCGGGGGCGGCGTGCCCCGGAGTCGTCGCGCTGCCCGGCAGGGCGCGCCCCGGGGAAGCGAGGACCATGGACCCGCAGGACGGCCTCTACATCGTCATGATCAGCGTCCATGGGCTGGTCCGGGGCGAGCGCCTCGAGCTCGGGCGGGACCCCGACACGGGCGGCCAGGTCAAGTACGTCGTCGAGCTCGCTCGAGCGCTGGCGGCGCATCCCGGCGTCGCCCGGGTGGATCTCCTCACCCGCCGCGTCCAGGATCCGAAGGTGGACGCCGCCTACGCCGCGCCGGAGGAGGCACTCGCGCCCGGAGCACGGATCGTCAGGCTGGAGTGCGGGCCGCGCCGCTACCTGCGCAAGGAGGTGCTCTGGCCGTACCTCACCAGCTTTGCCGACCATGCGGTGCAGCACATTCGCCGGGTCGGGCACGTGCCGGACATCGTTCACACGCACTACGCGGACGCCGGCCATGTGGGCGTGCGGCTGTGCGGCGTGCTGGGCGCGCCGCACTTCCACACCGGCCACTCGCTCGGACGGGTCAAGCGCGAGCGCCTGCTCGCCCAGGGGCTCGCGCCGGAGACCATCGAGTCGCGCTACAACATCTCGCGCCGCATCGAGGCCGAGGAGCAGACGATGGACTCGGCCGCGCTCGTCATCGCCAGCACCCGCCAGGAGGTCGAGAAGCAGTACCAGCGCTACGACAACTACGGCCCCGACCGCATGGAGGTGATCCCGCCCGGCGTGGATCTGTCCCGCTTCCGGCCGCCCGCGCGCCACACGCCCCGGCCGGCGATCCAGCGGGAGGTGGACCGCTTTCTCGCGCGGCCCGAGAAGCCGATGATCCTGGCGCTGTCGCGCCCCGACGAGCGCAAGAACATCGGCACGCTGCTGCGGGCGTTCGGCGAGAACGCGGCGCTGCGGGCGCAAGCGAACCTGGTGCTGGTGGTCGGCAATCGCGACGACCTCAAGGCGATGGATCGCGGCGCCCAGAGCGTGCTGCAGGAGCTCCTCTACCTGGTCGACCGCTACGATCTCTACGGACACGTGGCCTACCCGAAGCGCCACGCGGCGGACGATGTGCCGGAGCTGTACCGGCTGGCGGCCCGGCGGCGGGGGGTGTTCGTGAATCCGGCGCTGACCGAGCCGTTCGGGCTCACCTTGATCGAGGCGGCCTCGAGCGGGCTGCCCATCGTGGCCACCAACGACGGCGGGCCGCGCGACATCCTCGCCAACTGCCGCAACGGCCTCCTCATCGATCCGCTCGACGCCACCGCCGTGGGGGCGGCGCTCCTCGATGCGCTGAGCGATCGCCGGCGCTGGCAGGCATGGGCCCGGGCCGGGCTGCGCGGTGCGCGCGGGCACTACGCCTGGGCGAGTCACGTCGAGCGCTACCTCAAAGCGGCGCGGCGCATCGTCGGCACGCGGCAGCGCCGGCGCCTGTGGGCGGAGCGAAAGAGCCGCCTCCCATCCTGCGATCGCGCGATCGTGTGCGACGTGGATCACACGCTCACCGGAGACCGGCGGGCGACCCAGGAGCTCTTCGCGCGGCTCGAGCGCTTCCCGGGCAACATCGGCTTCGGCGTGGCCACCGGCCGCAACCTGCAGAGCGTGCTCGCGGTGCTCAAGCAGTGGAAGGTGCCGCGACCGGATGTGCTGATCACGTCCGTGGGCAGCGAGATCCACTACGGCCCGAAGCTGATCAAGGATGCCATCTGGGAGCAGCGCATCTCGTACCGCTGGAACCGCGACCGGGTGGTGCGGACGCTGCGCGGCACACCAGGCCTGCTGCTGCAGGAGGCGGAGACCCAACGGCCGCACAAGGTGAGCTACTACATCGACCCGGAGAAGGCCCCGTCGATCGAGGCGCTGATCCAACGCCTGCGCAAGAACGACCTGCACGTGAACGTGATCGAGTCGAGCGGGCAGTTCCTGGACGTGCTGCCGGTGCGCGCCTCCAAGGGGCTCGCGGTCCGGGACTTCGTGCTGAAGTGGGGGCTGCCGCTCGACCGCGTGCTGGTGGTGGGCCAGTCCGGAAACGACCGCGACATGCTGACTGGCAACACGCTGGCCGTCGTGGTCGGCAACCACAGCGCCGAGCTGGAGGGGCTGCGCGGCCATCCGCTCGTCCACTTCGCCGAGCGCCCCCACGCCTGGGGCATCCTCGAGGGGCTGGAGCACTATGGCTTCCTCGAGGCGACGCCGCGCGCCGCGGCCGACGAGGCCGATGCCGGCGCGGGCGAGGCGGCGCTGCCCGAGGATGCCGAAGGGGCCGCGGAGCGCGCCGCCGCTGGGTGAGCGCGCCGCCGCTGGGTGAGCGCGCCGCCGCTGCGGCCCGCGCCGTGTCGATTCTACAAGCTTCTGCGGTCCGGGATTCCGGACGGCACCTGCGGCCGGCGGCGAGCCGCGCCTCGTGCGGCCGGCGGGACCCTACGCGACGCGGCAGGCGAAGCCCGCGCCTCGGCACACACCTTGCGAATCGGATCCGCACCGCGTCCCCAGTGCCTTGCCGCCACGGCGAACGGAGGATCCCATGAACGTGGTCTCACGGCTTCCGCTTGTCTTCCTGCGGCGCGCGCGCGCCGCGTTCTTGCTTCTCGGCCTTGCCGCGCTCCTGCTTCTCGGCCTCGCCGCGGCGCCGGGCGCCGGTGCGGAGCCGACGCCGCGGGTGGCGGCGCCGGTCGCGGCCGCGGCCCCGACGGCCCGGCGCTATCCGCCGGTGCAGATGCGCTACCGGCCGGACGCGGGGCCGACCGGCTTCGCCAGCGCGCAGCCGTGGAACTACGACGACCCGATGCTGTGGAAGGGCGTCTCGCTTGAGCGGGACGAGCCCGCCCCCTGGCCGCTCGGCTACGGCTCGGTGGTCGTCTGGGAGGGCGGCACCAAGGTGTTCCTCGACCGCGACAGCGACGGCCGCCGGCGCACGCGCCTCAAGGCGATCGCCGGCGTCGAGCAGCTCGCGGACATCGAGGTGCGCTACCCCGGCAGCGTGCAGCCCTACCGGATCGTGGTGCGCGGTCTGGGCGAGGAGCGGTTTCTGGGGCTGCCCGTCCGCTTTCTCAGGAGCCGCGCGTTCCCGCTGCGCTTCGCCCGGGCCTGCCACCGCGAGGGGCGCTTTCAGGGGCAGCGCTTCGCGCTGATCGACGACAGCCTGAACGGCCGCTACGACGACTTCGGCGAGGACACCGTGAGAATCGGCGACGGTCCGATCCAGCCGCTCAGCCAGGTCATGCGGTTCGGCTCCCGGCTCTACCACCTCGAGCGCGTGCGGCCGGACGGAACCACGGTGCTGTTGGCGGACTATGAGGGCCCGACCGGCCGCCTGCGTGCAGAGTGGCGCGGCGCGGGCGCCGCGGAGCCCGCCATGCTCGTGTTCCGGTGCGTCCGGGGCGAGTTCGTCAACGCTTTCTTCAACCTCGCCGGCGGCGAGCCGAGCGAGGTTCCCGCGGGGCACTACGCGCTGGTCCACGGCGTGATCAAGGCCGGCGCGGGCCGGACGATGCGCTTCGTGCGGATCGGGCCGGGCCGCAGCCGTCCCGTCGCGGTCGCCCCCGGGCAGACCGTCGTGCACGCGCTCGGCGCGCCCTGCGACGTCGAGGCGGGCGTCGAGGCGAGCGGGGACGGCCTGCGCGTCCCGGGCCGGGCGATCCGCATCTTCGGCGCGGGCGGGGAGGAGTACTACCAGTTCTATCCGGCATCCTTCGACGCCGAGGTCTCGGTGCGCGCGGCCGGCGGTCCCGTGGTGCTGGCGGGCCGGACGGCCGGACGCCCCGAGAAGGCCGACGCCGACCGGCACGGCATGGCGGTGATGTGGTATCCGAAGGCCGTGGAGTTCGGCGGATCGATCCGGCGCGGCTACGAGGCGAAGGTGGATGTCCGGTCCGAGCTCCTGGGCCGGATCGAGGGGCGCTGGCACCGGGTCGAGGTGCTCGAGCCCGGGCCGTGACGGGCGGCCCTCACGACGAGGGCACGTCCTCGGCGAGCGGCTTGAACATGAGACCGTAGAACATCTCGAGATAGCGGCGGGTCTCCTCGCGCTCGATGTTGGAGATGAACTTCCAGAAGCCGTAGATGCGCGAGAGCGCGAGCAGCCGGGACGCGTAGCGGCTCCAGGTGTAGCGGCTCTGGACCCGCGCGATCGCGCCGGCGGAGATGCGGTCCCAGCGTTCCGGGTCGCGCCGGCTCTCCTCGAGGAAGGCGGCGATCGCCGCCGCCGCCTCGTCGCCGTGGTTGGGGTCGATGTGGAAGCCGGAGATGCCGTGCTCGATCGATTCCAGCGGGCCGCCGTAGCGGGTGGCGAAGGTGGGCAGCCCCGAGGTCATGGCCTCGATCACCGTGAGGCCGAACGCCTCGAAGAGCGCCGGCTGCACGAAGACGCCGCGCGAGTCGGCCACGAACCGGTAGAGCTCGCCCACCAGGTTCTTGTCCATCTGCATCGCCACCCAGCGCGCCTGGCCGTCCAGCCCGTGGTGCGCGAACAGGGTGTGCAGCCGCTCGATCTGGGCGCGTTCCTCGCGGTCGGCCGACTGGGCGGGGTCGAGGAAGCCGCCCACGAGGAAGAGGTTCGCCTGCTCGCGCAGCGCCGGGCAGCACCCGTACCAGTCCACGAGCCCGGTCAGGTTCTTGATGGGATCGAGGCGGGACATGGCGAACAGCAGCGGCTTGTCCACATCGGCCAGGTGCCCTCGCGCGTCCGGCCGCTCGCCGCCATGGACGAGGTCGCGGATCTCGCCGTGGAGCTCCACGAGGCGACGCTCCCGGTCGTGGTGCGGGAAGAACACGTCGGGGTCGGCGCCGGGCGAGACGATGTTGAACTTCGGATCGAAGGGGTCGATGCCGGACACGACCCGGTAGAGGCCGGGCAGCGTGAAGGACTTGTAGCTCTCGTACTGGCCAACCCCCGTCCGCGTGCCCGCGATCTCCTGGTAGGTGCTGGTGATGATGAAGTCGGCGGTGTTCATGGCGATGAGATCCGCGGTGAACTGGCACGAGAAGTGGTGGGTGGGCTCGTGCTCGCGCCAGTAGAGGTCGGCATGGAGGTACTTGGTCTTCTCGAGCGCGTGCGCCACGTTGCACTGCGTCACCCCGAGCCGGCGCGACAGGAGCGAGGCCACGAGGTTGCCGTCGGAGTAGTTGCCGATGAGGAAGTCGGGCTTGCCGCCGAGCTCGCCGAGCAGCGCGCCCTCGGCCTCGTGCGCGAACCGCTCGAGGTACGGCCACACCATGAAGCGCGAGATCCAGTGCGGCACCGTCTCGCCGGCCCGATCGCGGAAGGGGACGCGGAGGATCCGCGCGCGGCGGGTGCCGTGGATGCGCTCGATCCGCTGGTCGCAGGTGGTGCCCCCGGCGTCGGGGATCAGACGCGTGAGCACCACGATGTCGGGCTCGATGTCGAGCCCCTGGTCGGCGATCGAGCGGCGCATCTCGCCCTCGAGCGCGCGCACCTGGTCGAGGATGTAGACCACCTGGCCGCCGGTGTCGGGCTTGCCGAGCACGTCGGACTGGCCGAAGTAGCCGTGCGGCGAGACGATCGCGATCGAGAAGATCATGGGGATGCGCCGCAGGAACTGCTCGAGGTTCTCGGGCGAGGGCGCCTCGAGGATGTCCGAGAGCAGCACCATGGTCTCGCGGATCCGCGCCACGGTGCGGCCCCAGCCCGGCTCGAACCCGAGCTGTACCATCTCGCGGGCCACCTCGGACCACGTGGCCTCCTCGGGCACGTCCGCCAGGCGATCGAGCGCGGCGGCGAGCGCGCCGCGCAGCTCCTCGCAGTCCTCGAGCAGGCCGCCCAGCATCAGCGGCCGGCCGTGGATCTGGTGGAGTTTCAGGAACTCGAACAGCCGGCGGTCGCCCTTGCCGAGTCCGTGGAAGAGCTCGTTGGAGAGGTGGCGGTTCAGGAACTCCACCCCCCGGCCGATGGACCGCACCTCCTTCAGCTTGGGAAAACCGCGCTCGAACGGCCTCAGATCGATCTCGAGCGTCCAGGCCGGCTCGGCGGCGGTGCCGTCCACCGTGCGCTCCTTGAAGGCGAGGAAGTCGGAGACGTCCACGCGGCGCGCGCGCATCTCGCCGGTGTGGATCTCGACGAAGTCCCAGCTGGCCACGCGGGCGCGCAGCGCCAGGCAGATCAGCGGCGGCTGCAGCACGGCTTCCTCGGCCGAGCGCAGCAGCGGGGTGAACGGCGTGTCGGCGAGCCGCCGGCCCGCCGCGCTCTTCAGGAAGGCGTCGTACGTATCGACGAGGTCGGAGTGCAGCAGGAACACGCGGCCGCTCTCGAGGTAGCGCCGGAACAGCAGGTAGAGGGGCTTGCGGTGCGCCGCGAGCATCTCGTCGAGCGTGTGGATCATGGTCGAGACTTTCCGGGATCGAGAGGTTCCTGCGGGTCCGGCCCGGGAACGGGTCCGGGCCGCGGTGCGCCTTGCGCAGGCTCGGATTGCCAGGCCTTAAGGTGACGGCGGTAGAGCTCCGGCTCGGGGGCGGTCGCGCCGCGCCGGCCGCAGATCTCGGCGGCGAAACGGCTGGCCCGCGCGAGCGTCGGCTCCGGGTCCCAGGCGCGCACCAGGCCGAGGAGCGCGACGGCGCTGAATGCGTCGCCCGCGCCCACGGCGTCGACGAAGTGCGCCACCTCGGCGGCGTCGGTCCGGGCCAGCCGCCGGCCGTCGCCGAGCAGGACCGCGCCCCGCTCGCCGCGGGTCACCACGAGGCGCTCGAGCGACCAGCGCGACGCAAACCCGAGGCCGGCGGCGGCGCAGTCCTCTTCCGTGGCGCAGCGCGCGCCGGTGAGCGTGGCGAGCTCGTCGTCGTTCACCTTCACCCAGCGGGCCCGCGCGAGCGCCCAGTCGACGCGCGCCGCGGTCCACCAGGGCGGCCGCAGGTTCAGGTCGACGAAGCCGTGCGCGCCGGTGCGCTCGAGGAGCCTCTCGAGCGCGGCGAACGAGGCGTCGTTGCGGAGCGCGAGCGTGCCGTGGTAGACGAGGGCGACGGGGCCGAGGGTGGCGGCGCGCTCGAGGACGTCGCCGCGGATGTGGTCGTAGGCCTGCTCGGGCTCGATCTCGAAGCGCGTGCCTGTGTCGTCGGTCTGCGCGGTGACGCGGCCGGTGGGATGGCGGTCGTCCACCTCGAGCCCGGCCGTCGCCAGACCCCAGGCGATCATGGTCCGGCGGACCGCGTCTCCCCGCGCGTCGCGGCCGACGCGCGTGATCAGGAGGGGGTCGAGCCCGAAGCCCCGGAGGTGCCAGGCCACGTTGAAGGGCGCGCCGCCCAGCACCTCGCGCCCATCGGCGAAGCGATCGAAGAGCACCTCGCCGAAGAGGATGGGGCGGGCTTCGCGCAGAGTGCTCTGATGCATGATCGGTCCCAACGGGCAGCGACGGCGGTGGCGACGACAAGGGATGATAGCGCGGGCTTCGCCCGCAGCCCACAGCGATCAGCCGTCAGCTATCAGCTGGCGCCGCGGTGCCGCCGGCGCAGCGGCTGACCGAGGTTACGCCTGGCCAGACGCCTTTCGGCATTCGTGCCGTGCGTCCAGCAGGTTCGCCGCCCGGCGTGCAAGCGGCGCTCGCGAATCGACTTGCGGCTTTCTTCCCGCCGTGCGGCGCCGGTAGAGTCTACACTTGTGCGTGGCGGCCGGGCGCACGGGCGGCGGGGGTGAGCCGGTGGGCGCAACCAGGGCTCGAGCGCTCTGGCGGCATGGGGTTTGCGCCGGCGACCGGCGCGACGGGACGGTGCGGCGGTGCCGCCGCCGGCTTTCCGGCGCGGCGCCGGCCCGGATCCGGCGCACGGACGGCAAAGAGCACGCAACACGAAGGAGAACGATCATGACTGGGTACCGCGCGAGATCGAAACGAGCCGCCGTGCTGGCGGGAGCGCTGCTGGCGCTCGCCCTGAGCGGCGTGACGGCTTCGAGTCAGGAGCCCGGTGCGAGAGTCCCTCCCCGGCCGCCGCAGCGGGATCCGCGCGGCGTGCGCGCGGAGGCGACGGCGCTCACCGGCTGGCAGACCTGGTGGGCGCTCAACAAGGACCGGTACCTGGTGCCGGGCACGCGGGGCGGCGTGGCCGCCGAGTCGGAGAGCGCAGCGGTGTTCTTCGGGCGCAAGAAGACCGTGGCGCCGCGGCCGCCGTTCGCCGAGGAGCGGCGGGGGCACGCGCTCGTCGAGCAGCTGTGCGCGGCGCTCAGGGACGAGCAGGAGCAAGTGCGCGCGAGCGCGGCCTACGCGATCGGCCTGCTCGGCAAGTCGACGGCCGACGGGTGCACGCAGCACTTGCTCAAGGCGCTCACCGATGGAAGCGTGCGCGTGCAAGAGGCCGCGATCGTGGCGCTCGGCCTGACCGGCAAGCCGATGGCCTTCGCCCCGCTTGCGGCGATCGTCGAGGGCAGCGCGGGCGGCGCGAAGCAGCTCGGCCGCGATTCGGTCGCGATGCGCCGGCGTGGACTGGCCGTGCTGGCCCTGGGTTTCCTCGGGGATGCGCGCGCTGCCGAGCCGCTCGGCCGGCTGGCCGCGCAGGAGCAGCACAGCCTCGAGCTGCGCCTTCCGGCGGTGACGGCGCTCGGTCTGCTCGGCGATGCCCGGGCCGCACCGACGCTGATCGCGCTCGCGTCGGACCGGCGCGCGCCGGTGCGGCTCGTGGCGGCGGCGGTGGGCGCGCTCGGTCGGCTCGGCGCGCTCGCGGGCATGGAGATCGTGGCGCAGGCGCTGGAGGACCGGCGGGCGGATGTGCGGCGCGCGGCCGTGCTCGCGCTCGGGATCCTGGTGCCGCAGCTCGGCGGCGAGCCGCTCGAGCAGACCGGCGACGGCTCGGTGCCGGCGGGGCGGAGCGGTCCAGACGCGGTGGTGGTGCAGCAGTTCCAGGATCGCGTGCGGCGCGTGGTCGCCGAGCTTGCGCGGGAGGACGTGTTTCGCGTGCGGATCGCCGCGGTGGTGACCCTCGGACAGATCGGGGGGCCGGAGGACCGGGAGTTGCTCGCGAGCCTGGTCCAGGACGGCAACGTGGAGGTCGCCGCCCACGCGGCGCTCGGGCTGGGGATCCTGGGCCGCCGCGGCCACGATGCCGACGGCAGCGGCTGGGCGCGGTTGCACGAGGCCTTCCGGGCCGCGCGGAGCCATGACCGCGCGGGCGCGCTGGCGATCGCGCTGGGTCTTTACGGCAATGCGGAGGCGGCGGCCGCGATCGGCGAGCAGCTGCAGACGATCCGCAGCCGCCAGCTCGGCGCCCAGCTCAGCGTGGCGCTCGGTCTGCTCCGGAGCGCGCCGTCGGCCGGCGAGATCGCCCGCGTCATGCTGGCGACCCGCGACGAGGCCGAGCTGCACGACACGGTGGTCGGCTTCGCGCTGGTCGCGCCCGAGATCCAGGCCGTCGCCTCGCTCCGCCAGGTGGTGGCGCAAGGCAAGGACCGCCTCCAGCAGGCGATCGCCGCCACCGGACTCGCCTTCGTCGGGGTGGCGGAGGATCTGGAGACGGCGGCGGCGCTGGTGGGGCGCAGCGAGATCCCGAGCCTCTACCGCGCTCTCCTGATCGAGGGCGTCGGCCAGGCGGGCAATGTGCGCCCGGTCAACCCGATCGCCCACCTCACGGTGGGCTTCGACCTGCGGCACGCCACCGAGGCCGAGCGCTTCGTGATCGAGCTCAAGTGGTAGGCGCCCCCGAGGCGAACAGAGCGCCCGAGGGGCGTTCTCTTCACCTGGCGAGGTCGCCGAGGCCGCGCCGTGGCGTCGGCGCGGGCTGCTCTGCCGCGTAGCCGACCGGCAGGATCGCGACCGGGCGGAGATCCGCCGGCGCGTGCATCGCAGCGCTCACCCGGCTGTCGTCATAGGCGCCCACCCAGCAGGTCGCCAGGCCCGCCTCGACCGCGGCGAGCTGCGCGTACGCGCACGCGATGGTCGCGTCCTGGAGCGAGTAGAGCGTGCGGCCGCGCTCGCCGTACTTCTGCGCCGAGCGCGCCGGGTGCTGGAAGAAGACCAGCACGACCGGTGCGGCGCCCACGAAGTCCTGGCCGAACGCCGCGCGGGCGAGGTTCTGCCTGGTTGCCGGATCGCGCACGATCCGGATCTCGTAGCCCTGGAGATTCCCTGCCGAAGGCGCCGCTCGCGCGGCTTCGAGCACGGCCTCAAGCTTCGTTTCCTCGACCGGCCGGTCTTCGAAGGCCCGGACCGAGCGGCGCGCCTGGATCAGCTCGCGAAAGTCCATGGTGTGGCTCCCTTGTGCGATGACCTCCGGCCTTCCTATCCGGTCGCGGGGAAACTGGCAAGTCGATTCGCCGGGAAAGCGTGCGGGTGGCGCGGGCGAGCTGCGCCCGCGTGGCGTGCGGGTGGCGCGCGCGGGGTGCGCGCGCTCAGGTGGCGCGGGCGAGCTGCGCCCGCGGGCGCGGGCGAACTCAGAAGGGCTCCGGCGCAGGCGGAGGCGAGCTCGACCACCGCTCCTCCAGGACGAAGGGGTCGCTGAGATCGAGGCACTGGCCGGTCTTCGGCCGAACGACCGTGCTCCAGTCACAGACGGCCTTCTCACGGCGTGCGGCGAGCATCCGGACGACGCGGCCGCGCACGCTCGCCCGCGAGCCGGGCGGCGGCGTGTTCCGCGCCGCGTCCACATCGCCGAGCCCCTCCAGGTGGTGGTGCAGCACGCCGGCGCGATCCAGACGGGCGAACAGCCCGTCGTCCCCGACCTGGCTGAACCGCACGTCGAGCTCGAAGAGCTCGCGCCGGAGCCGGAGGAAGGACTCGAGCCGGCCGCGGTCCAGCGCCGCGTCCGCGAGCGCGGCCTTCAGGCGCTTCTTGTCGACCCGGGGGAAGCAGGGGGGGACGCCACTCAGCTCCGCGAGGATCTGCCGCTCGAGCAGGCTCTGCTCCGGCGCGCGCTCGACGCCGCCGGTGAGGGCATCGTTCCAGCGTGCGACGACGTCCCGCGGAAACCCGCGCTTGCGGGCATGCTGCTCGAAGATGGCCCGCTTGATGCGCCAGTCGAGCACGCTGTCGAGCACGGGCGCGCGGTCGCGAAGCCCGTCCAGCACCTCGCGCCACGCCCGGCAGACCGGCTCCGCCCAGGGCGGCAGAAACGGCGCGCCGAGATGCCGCTCCACGCACTCGAGGTAGTGCCGCTGGATCGCCTCGGCCGTGATCTGTCCGCCGCCCGCAAGCGGCACCGCCGCCACGAGCTCGGGGTCGGCCGCGAATGTTCGCATGGCCTCGAGCGGCGCTACCAGCGCCACCGAATGCCCCGGCCGCTCTCCCGCCTCGATCAGCGCGAGCACGAGTGCGGTCGCGCCCACCCGGAGGAGGCTCGCGCGCTCCGAGCACAGGCTCTCTCCGCAGATCACGTGCAGCCGGTGGTCGGTCGGCCGCGCGAGCGACTCGTCCTTGGCGTGGAAGATGGCGCGATTGCGCGTCGAGTCCCCCGAGACGGTGCTCTCGAGGTACGGTACGCGCGGCGAGAGCAGGAAGCACAGCCCCGGGTGCCGGATGTCGAAGCCGCCGGCGCCCGTGTAGATCAGACGCGACACGAGGTGCGGCACAAGCTCCCGCGGCAGCACCGCCGGCCGGCCGGCGTGCAGGTAGCTCTCGTGGCTGCCCCAGGTCGTGAGCGCGCCGTAGTCGACGTTCACCTTCGAGAGCACCAGGGCCAGCCCGCGGCGGTCGCCGGCGAGCTGCCCCACGAGCTCGCCCAGGATGCGATCGCCGGCCAGGACGTGGCGCACGACCTCGTCGGGCGACGTGCACTCGGGCGTGCAGTACTCGGGGTGGCCGCCGCAGTCGACGTAGAGGCGTGCGCCGTTCGAGAGGAACACCCCGCTGTGGTGGGCGGGAAGGTGCGGGTGGGTCTGCCGGACCCGACCCATCAGCGCGCGGAGCAGGTCGTCATCGCCGTCGGCCGAACGCTCGCTACGGAGCACGCTCAGCGCGTACTCGGTCTCGATGCCGAACAGCCGCTCCCGCACCGTCACTCTCCTCCCGCCTGCCGGCTCTGCCGCAGGAACGACGCGCTGTCGCGGGACAGCGCCGCGTCGATGGCGCGGTCGGCCGCCGCGAGCAGGTCAGAACCGGCGTGGCGCAGCGCGTCCAGCCCGCCTTCCTCAGATCCGTCGGTGCCGCCCGGCGGGCGCGGCGGCTCGGGGCGCCGCTCTCGAGTGCTCATGGTCGTGCTCCTTTCCGCGGCCGCGGCGGCCGCCTGTCGGTCAAAGCGCGTCGAGCACATCGTCCAGCGATGCGCCGCACGCGAAGATGTCCCGGGTCGCCGCCCGGCCGAAGCCGAGCGGGTCGGCCAGCTCCTGCGTCCGGTAGCGCGGGAGGTAGCCGCGGTCGTCGAGGCGAAATCGGATCGAGCCCCAGTCGACGTTGGCCACCGCCTCGTCGCCCGCCAGGCGCAGCAGGTGGGCGCGCGTGTAGGCCCGCGTGTCGGCCGGCGGTTCCTGCCGGAAGTGCGCGATCGCCGCGGCATCGACGAGGCGCTCCGTGCACCCCGCGCGCTCGCGGATCCAGAACAGCCCCTCCTCCGGGTCGAGCGAGTGGAAGATCTGGTCGAGATGGCGGAGATCGGGCGAGCGCCAGTCCAGCCCGCGGCGGCGCACCGCGTGCGTGAGGAACGCGCGCTTCAGCACCCACTCGAGCCGGCCGACGAGCGCGGCCGGCTCGCGCTCGAGCTTGGTGAGGGTGTCCTCCCACAGCGCGAGGATCTCGTCCGCGCGGGGCACCACGCCCGCCGCGCGCCCCGTCGCCACGAACCGGTTCGCCTGTTCGAAGAGCGCCCGCTGGTGCGCGAGCGCGCTCGCGCGCCGGCCCGACAGCAGGCGCGCGCTACACCGGAGCTCCGGATCGCGGCTGAACTGCTTGGCCGCGTGCACCGGGTCCTCGAGCACGAGCCTGGGATCGACCACCTCCTGCTCGATCATGGCGAGCACGAGCTGCGTCACGCCGACGCGGAGCAGACAGGTGCCGTGCGCCACGGCGCTGTCGCAGAAGATGAGGTGCAGCCGCGCCAGATCCTCGCGCGCATGGTGCTCCTCGCGGCTGTTCACCAGCGGGCGGTCGTGCGTCGTCATGGGGCCGGCCAGACGCGTGAAGAAGTCGGCCCGCTGCGAGATCTGGAAGTCGGCCTCGCCCTCGCCGTGCTCGACGCCGGCCTTGCCGGCGCCGGTCAGCACGATGCCGCTCGCGAGATAGGAGGCGAGCAACAGCAGGTGGTGGAGCTTGCGCCGGAAGAGGTTCTCGAAGCAGCGGCGGGTCACCAGGAAGTTCAGATGGCTGCCGTAGGAGTTGCCCTGGCCGTCGCTGCTGTTGACCAGCACCTTGATCTCGGCGCCGGGGGGCAGGGCGGCGTTGGCGGTGCCCAGCGCCTCACGCGCGATCGCGAGCATCGCGTGCCAGCAGGCCAGATGGTCCCAGGCGCTGATCACCTCCGGCAGGCAGAGCTCGAGATGCGCCAGGTCGATGTAGACGCAGCCGCCGTTGGTGGCGAGGAACTTGCGGCCCCAGTCGCGGGACTCCGCATCCACTTCGGCGCGGTGTCCGCCGTCGTCGAAGGACGCGGTGCACGCGGTCGACCCCGACCCGGGCGAACCCGCGAGCCAGAGTGCCGGCGCCCGGTGGGCCGTGCCCGGGATCCGGTCCAGCAGCAGCCGGGCCGCCACCCAGCCCGAGGACGGCGCCAGCCCGGGCGTGCCGAGCAGGAAGTTGCCGAGCTCCACATCGGCGCCGCACAGCTTCGCCACGGTCGCGCGCGCCGCCGCCGATCGCACGGACATCTCTCGCCTCCTTTCCGCCGCCGCGGAGCGTGGCCCGCTCAGGCCGCGCTCACGTAGCGATGCGCCGCGGCCGCCGGCCGCGGCGGGAATTCGACCGCGACGACGGCCACATCCTCGGGCAGGTCGTCGAGGTAGCGTTCGCAGTTGGTCCGCGTGAGCACGCGTGCGGCCGCCGTGAACGCTTCCTCGCTCGCGGCGAGCACGTCGTCCGGCCGCAGGCCCGACTCCCCGGTGCGCGCCTCGCGGAGCGCCGCCCGGTTGCGGGCGCTCTCGGCGATGCGGGCGATCACCGCACCGCTCACCAGGTCGCGCGGCGTCACGGTTCGCCGGCTGCCGTCGGCCAGCCGCAGCACGGCCAGCGCGCCCGCGCCGTTCGGCGCGTAGATCTGGACGAGCACCGCTTCGATGATCGCCGCGCGCGCCGCGGCGGCATCCACGGGCCGCCCGTTGCCGGCGTACGGCAGCTCGAGCTTGAGGTGCTTGGTGAAGATGTCGGCCGCCGCGCGCCGGGCGGGGCGCGGCACGTGGACGATCCAGTCGCCGAGCCGACCCGGGCGGAGCAGCGCCGGATCGACCGCGTCCACGCGATTGGTGGCGGCGATGATCATCACGTTGCCGCGCGCCTCGAAGCCGTCGAGCTCCGCGGCCAGCGCCATCTGCACGCGGTCATCCACGCGGCCGAGCGAGGCGCCGCGCACTGCCGCCACCGCGTCGATCTCGTCGAGGAAGATCACCACCGGCACGCCCGGCTCGCGCGCGCTCGCCTCGCGGGCGACGCGGAAGAGCTCGCGGTAGTTCTGCTCGGACTGGGAGTACCAGACGCTGTGGAGGGCGGCCGGTTTGACGTTGATGAAGCGACTGCGGCCGGCGCCGGTGAGCTGGCCGAGGTGGCTCGCGAGGCAGCGGGCGAGCAGCGTCTTGCCGTTGCCGGGCGGGCCCGAGAGCAGCAGGGCCAGCGCGGAGCGCAGTCCGTAGCGCTTGACGATGGCCGGCGACTCCATGCGCAGCCCCAGGTAATCCAGAAGCTCGTGGACCAGCCGGTCCAGGCCGCCGAGATCGGCGAAAGTCTCCACCGGCGACTCCTCGAGGAAGAACCGCTCGCCGGTCGCGGGCGGCACGGCCTCGAGAGCCATCATGGCGGCGCGATCCCAGCGCACGAGGTTCCCCGCCGCGAGCGCAGACTCGGCCAGCCCGGCGGCGGCCAGCACGACGATCTCCTCGTCGCGCGCCTTGAGCACCAGGCGCCCGTCGGGCAGCCAGCGGTCGAACAGCGCGGTGTCGCCTGCGGCCGGCGCCTCGGACCGCGCCATGATCACGTTGCGCGTGTCGTTGAGATAGACCGCATCGCCGGCGCGGAGGGTCTCGAGGTCGAGATCCTCGTGGGCGACGATCACGTGCCGGCCGTCTCCCAGCCGGATCTCGAAGCGCCGCTGGACCGGCGGTCCGACGGCGGCGACGAGCGTGGCCGCGTGCCAGGGCGGCGCGGTCAGCTGCTCGTGCAGCTCACGCAGCTTGGCGAGGGTTGCCTGCGCGTCGGCGAGTCCCCCCTGGAGCCGGGCGATCCGCGCCAGAAGCACGCGGTCGACCTGCGCGGAGATCTCGGGAGACTCGCTCCGCATCTGCGCGATCAGCCGGAGCTTGTCGGGCGCGGTGACGTCGTTGCGGAGCACGTGGTCGAGGAGCTGCAGCGGGACGGTGGGCGCTTCACGGGGCATGGTTCCCTCCCTTCGGTGCGTGCTTCAAGTGATACCCGCGCGGCTGGAGATCGCCGCGCGACCAGCCATAGACGTCGTGGTAACGCTCCCAGGTGAGGTCGTTGCGCACGCGGTCGCCGAGCACGAGCGCCACGCTGTAGGCGCGCGGGAAGACGGTCTGGTGCAGGCGGCGATCGGCGGCGCTGAAGAACCCGCGCGCGAGCGGACAGGCCAGGCGGCGGGCGGGCTCGCAGTCGCCGCACCAGGTGCGCGCGGGATGCGAGTGCCACCAGCCGAGCATCAGCTCGCCGGCGCCGCGGAGCGCGAGCGCCTGCGCGACGTCGGTCCAGGTTTCGGGCGTGAACTCGAGGTGTTTCGACCCGGCTCGCGCGTGGCGCGCCGGGATCTGGGCGGTCACCTCGGCCAGGATCTCCGGGCCGCGCGGGTCGCGGTGGAGCCGCCCCACGAGGATGCCGCCCGTCTCCACGCCGCCTGCGGCCGCCGTCCGCACGGCGGCCTCCTCGAGGACGTGCGGCCACAGCAGCAGCGGCATCTCGTCGTCGTGCGGCGGGCCGCACACCTCGGCGTCGGCGAGCAGCGCGTCGAGGCGGGAGGGCTCGAGCGGAAGCGGCTGCGGGACGGTCCGGAAGGTCGGCGCGGCCGCGGCGCGCGGGCGCGCCGCCTCCTCGCCCGGAGCGACGGCGTAGGCGACCAGCCGGTAGACGACCCGCTCCTCCGCGCCCAGCCGTCCCGCGCGAACCAGCGCATGGACGGCGTCCTGTGCGAAGAGCTGGAACGTGTGCGTGCACAGCCGGCAGCCGCCGAGCGGAGCGCGATCGGCGCTGGGACCCGGGCCCGCGGTGGCGCCGAGCAGCTCAAGCTCCACGGCGGCCACGAAGGGCTCGCCGAGGGCGCTGTCCCAGACGGGCGCCGCCGACCAGTGCGCGCGCCGGCCGAGCTCCGGCGGCAGGCGGCCCTTGCGAACGGCCTCGAACTCGAGGCATTCCAGCGCCGCCTCGAACGCCTCCGGCGGGAGCGGCGCGTGGCCGATCCGCGCGCTCTCCCGGAACAGCTCCAGCACGAATCGAAACCGGCTCACGGCGAACGCCTTTCTGCGGCCCGGGTGCGGGCGGCCCCGCGCGGCGGGGCGATGCGCCGGGTGCCGCGCACGCACCCGCGGCCGCCGCTTCAGTCCTGCGGTCCGCGCGCGCCCGCGTCGACGTTGGGATGCAGCACGATCCGGTCGCTCGGCCGGAGCGCCTCGCCCACCCGCTCGGCCGCGTTCAGATGGCGCCCCTCGCGCTCCAGCCGGGCGTGGTACGTGAACGGCTCGCCCGACGTGGACGAGCGCGGCAGCCCCATGCGCTCCACGGCGCCCCGGATGAAATCGCCCACCAGCGTGTCCGGCTCGACGTCGCTGGCCCGCACCCGCTTCTGTCCCGACACGTCGCTCACCTCGAGGGTGAGCGCGCCATTGTTGCGCACCACCATTGTGCACCTCCTCGCCGTCACTCCACACGCTGCCGACCACGCGCCTGGATCGCCAGGAACACCCTGGCGATGTGCTCGTGGCAAAGACACTCCACTTCCGCGGCCGCCAGCCGGCCGGCCGCCGCGCACGCGGCGAAGGCAGCGGCCAGCTCGTCGGCCTCGGGCGGGTTCTCGAAGCCCACCTCGAGGCAGGCGATGTCCTCGCCCGCCTCGGTCGCGACGGCCGCGGCGCGCACGAGACGGACGCGGCCGTTGACGCCGAGCAGGAAACGCGCGAGCGCCTCGTGCGCGACGGCGTCGGCGAGCGCCACGCGCCCGAGCTCGACGGCGATCCGGACGCCGTTCGCTGCGGTCCCGTGCACGACGGCGACCAGGACGGGGCCGGTCTGCGGCGCTGTCGCGAGCGGTACTGCCAGCGTGCCGTCGGCCCGCACGTCGTGCGGCCAGCCGGCCTCGCGGATCCGTTCGGCGACGTCCGGCGCGGGCGGCCCGTCGGGCGGCGCGCCGGCGTCGTCGGGCGGCTCGGCAAGGCAGCGCGCCGCCGCGAGAAGGGCGGCGTGCGCGTGCGCGAGGTCGGACCGGCGCGCGCATTCGCGGACGAGCGGCACCTCGGCGCGCAGTTCCGGCCGGCGCCGGCCGGGCACGAGCGCCAGCCGCACGCCGGCCGGCAGGTGGTGGTTGCGCCGGAGCAGCAGACCCGGGTCCCGGGCGGCGGCCGGCCCGCAATGGCTGGTGAACGCGGCCATGGCAAGCGTGAGCCAGTCGCCGTCGCGGCGCATCCGGATCAGGCGCCCGTGGGGCGGCGGCCCCGGCAGCTGCCATCCACCGGCCGTCCGGCGGAGGCCGGGCAGTGCGGCGCCGAGCGCCGAGACGAGCGCGACATCGTCGCCAACGGCGGCGGCGAGCGTGGCGGTGCGATCGATCACGGTGCGCCTCCTTCCGGGGTGGGGTCCGCCGCCAGCGACTCGAACTGCGCCACGGGCTTTCGCTTGAGGGGGCGCCGGTCGATCGGGAAGCGCGCGGTATTGCGGCGCGCCCAGGCGCAGGCCTCGGGATTCAGGGCGTCGTGCTCCAGGGTGGTCATCTTCTGGTACGTGATCACTTCGTAGGCCTGGTAGACAAGCTCCACGATGCCCGTGCCCGGATGCATCCGGCCGAGGCACATGCCCGGAAACCGGAGGTTGGGGTGCCAGGCGTGGGGCGGCGCGAGCAGGGTGACGATCTGGTAGGGACGCACCGCCCGGAGGTAGTCCGGAGGGAAGTGGATGCCGACCTCGAAGCGGTCGTGCTCCGCGACGGCGCGGGTCTCGGGATCGCACACCAGGCCGCGGCACGTGAAGCGGGCGAGGTAGCGGTCGGGAAACGGGCCGGAGCCGCGCAGCGGTAGCAGCATGAGGAGGTCGCTCTCGGCGGCGAGTGCCAAGCCGGCCACGAGCTGCGCCTTGAGGAAATCCAGGAAGATCGCGTCCTCCATGGTCACAACTCCTCGCAGTGACCGCGCCGGATTCGACCGGCGCTCGCCGCGGGCGAGCGGTGCCGGCGAGCCGCGCGCTGGACCCGTGAAGGATGCCACCGTGGCAAGAGGGATGGATGTGGCGCGCTGCGGGATCCCGCAGGGCGCCCGCGTCGATCCATGGCGCGCGCTGCGGAATTCCGCACCGCGCTTGCGTCAATCGCGGCCGAGCTCGAAGTGCCTGTCGCGGCCGTACGCGTCAACTCGCAGCACATCACCGGCTTGGAGTCCGAGCGCGCCGAGCGGGCAGTCGACGTAGCGGCCGAAGAACCGACGGGAGAGCGGCGCGAGAGCCACGCGATCGAGCAGGTGGAAACCCGACGGAATCATGTCGCCGCCGCAGCGCCGGCAGGTGCGGTCGCGCGCGGCGAGCCGGTCGGGGCGCACGAGCGTCGCCCGGGCGCGGCCGCAGCGCGCACAGACCAGGCGGGAGGCGAAGGGGTGCTCCTCGATGGCGAACGAGACCGCATCGACGGCGGAGCCCATCCGCCGGGCCAGCCCGCGGAGCGACAGGCGCGCCGGTCCTTCGTCCAGGCGCTCGATCGCCCACGTGCGGTGGTCGAAGCGGCAGGAGGGGTTGCGCACGAGCCGTGTGACGAAATGACGCCGGTGGCGCGCGTCGAGGAGCACTTCGTGGCCGGGCGGCAGCGTGTCGGGGCGGCCAGTGAGCAGGTTTCGGCACTCCAGCGCCTGGAGCGAGGCGGCCAGGGCGCCGAGCGCCGAGGGCGCGCCGGTGGCGGCGGCCGGGGTTCCGCCGCACGGGTAGGCGACCTCCAGGTGCGCGAAGTCCTGATCCTGCCACGCGCACTCGAGGCACGGCAGGTCGTGCGCCGGCCGGAACATCGTGATCCGCGCGAGCAGGCCGTCGGCCTGGACGCCGGCGTCGATCCACGGCACGCCGAGCCGGAAGGCCGCCTGGTTCACCCAGCGCCGCGACTCGCGGGAGTCCAGGGCGGTCAAGATCACGTCGCCGCGCAGCCGCCCGAGCGGCACGGACTGGACCGGCCGGGCCTCGGTTTCCACGGCGAGCTCGGGGCGGATGCGCGCGAGCCGCGCGGCCTGGACCTCGACCTTGGCGCGACCCACGTCGCACGCGTCGATGTCCTGCGAGGCCAGGTTGGAGCGCTCGTACGTGTCCGGGTCCACGAGCACCACGCGGCCGACCTCCGGGAGGCGGCCCACGTGGGGCACGAGGTGGGAGCCGATGTTGCCGCCCGCGCCGACGATCACGACGCTCGCGGCGTGCTCACAGGCCATCGGGCGTCCAGCGGTAGTCGGCGGCGCCCGCGGTCGGGCACGGGCAGGCGCCGCAGACCGCGCCGTAGGTCCAGCAGGGCCGGCCGATCGCCTCGTTCTGGTGGTGCCAAACGCCGCACTCCGGGCATCGTAGCGCCGGGGAACCCGGCGCGATCGGCGCCTTGCAGCGGCCGCAATGGATAACGCGGTCGCCGGCGGGCAGCGGCTCGACGCGGGCCGGGCGCTCGGCGGAGAAGTAGCAGCGCATTCCGGCCGGCAGGCGGATCTCGTCGCGGTCCGCCAGCGCCTTCACCCCGGCGACCGGCAGCCCGTTGACGCGCACGTCGTCGTCGAACGCGCAGAACAGCGCCCAGCACTTCTCGTCGTCCGGGGCGCGGCGAACGAGCAGGACGCCGGCCGGCGGCAGCGGCGCGCCGGACACAGGATCGGCGACGCGCTCGTCCGCGCGCACGAGCCTGGCATCACAATTCGGGTCGAGCACGTGAGCTTCGCTGTCGAGCATGGCCACGGCCCACTCACCGGCTTCGCGTTCCATCCAGAGGTGCGCCATCGCGGGGACTCCTTGCCAATTGCCGCTGTCCGATTGCCGGGTTTTCCCGCGGAACAAACGCTGCTCCGTGGGGTCTCTAAGACATCGCCTCATCCGCGGCGCGCGGGCGCGTTGGGCCGCTGCGATGCCGCGCTCCACGAGCATCGGAGACTTCGCGAGAGGAGGCCAGCAGCAAGGTTGACAGAACATCGGCGTGGGAGAACGACCGCGGCTGCGGGATTCCGCAGCAATCCGCCAAACCGGTGGGAGACACAATCATGGACTTCGATGACTTCTTGCGCTGGCTTGCCGCAAAGAACGGGGAGAAGTACGTCGTCCGGCTCATTCACGCCGCACTCACGCGGTGCAGGGGTGCAACGAAGCCGGACCTTTCCCTGGAGAAGTTCCTGGACTTCCACGGCCTGCGCCCGACGATGAACAAGGCGGTGAACTTCCGGGACAAGAAGATCCTCGACCACCGCAGGCTGGCGCAGGTGATCCGCCGGCTTCGCATGCACGGCTGGATGCTCAATGTCGAGGGGGAGAGCCGGTTCTCGCCGTGGGATACCTGGCAACCGGGCGCGCGGGTGGCGGTCGTCGTCGGCGGCAAGGAAGCCCACATCACGCAAGGCAATCACAGCTTCCGCCGCAAGGTGCTCGGCATCCGCGATGCCGAAGCCTACGCGCAGCTGCTCACGATCCTGCGCGAGGACGCCGAGATCGAGTTCCAGTCCGATCTGTACTTCAGCGACGCCGACCTCCCGCCGGCCGAGGCGCAGGCGATGCTGGACAACCTCTGCCGGCAGCCGCGCATCGGGGCCATCGTCGTGCTCGGCAGTCCGCTGGTGAACTCGCTCACGGACCCGCTCGCGCGGCTCATCTTCGACGATATCGGCGCGGACGAGCTGCCGGCGCGTTTCCGGTGGTCCTTCGACCTCGGCCATCCGGAGCCGTTTCTCTGGGAGCCGGAGTCGTGCCGTCCGGGGGAAGAGGGCATCCGGCTGCGGGGCAGCCGCAAGACGACGCTTCCTCGGATGCGGGACGAGGCGGTGCTCGAGCGGCTCCAGCGCGCGCGGCGGATGGGGACCTTCCCGGACTGTGGTCTCCTCGCCATCTCGACGCGGCACGAGAAGCTGCTGATCCTGTGCGCAGGGCACGGGGGCTGCGGCACCATGGCCGCCGTGCTCGCGCTGGCGCGCGTGATGGTGATCGAGCGCAGCCTCCTCGCGGACGCCGGGCCGGCGATGCCGTGCGGCCGGATCTTCGAGCCGCTGGTGGTCAAGCGGCGCAAGCGCTCGCGGGAGGCGGTGGACGACTTCTACATCGGCGAGCGGGACTGGAGCTTCTACTGGGCCGAGGAGGACGAGGACGAGGGAGACGGCGCCGCGGTCGGCGGCGCCCGCAAGCCCTGACCCGTCCGGACGGCGCGCCGGGGCGATTCCGCGCGGCGCGCCGGGCTGACCCGTTGCGGGTCGGCGGGCCGCGCGGTGATAATGAGCGCATGGCAGCATCCCCGGGGTTCCCGCGGGGCCGCCGGTTCCTCCCCAGGATAAGGAAAGGAAGCACCCATGATGACGCGCACCACGATCGCCCTCGCGCTCGTGCTCGCCCTGGCGGCCGCCGTGCTGCCCGCCGGCGAGCGGATCCTGATCTCCAACCAGAATGGCGATCGGGCCGAGCTCATCGAGCTCGCCACCCTGAAGTCGCTCGCGGTCACGGCCGTCGGCCGGCAGCCGCTGACGGCCGCCGTGACCGGCGACCGCCGCTTCGGTCTGATCGCCTCGGTGGGCAACACGACCAACGCCGGCAGCATGAGCGTCCTCGATCTGGTCGCCGCCGGCATGCCGGTCGTGGCCACGGTCTCCCTGAACAGCCGCGCCTACGGCGTGGCGGCGACACCCAACAGCAAGCTCGCGCTGGTGACGCGCGTAACCACGACCGGGTCTGTGACCACGCCCGAGCTGCAGCTCGTGGACCTGACGACATCGCCGCCGCAGGACCTCGGCCAGCCGATCCCCATCCCCGCGGGCCGGAGCGCCTACGGCGTCGACATTTCCCCCGACGGCAAGATCGCCTACGTGATCGACTACTCGGGCGCCACGCTGACCGTCTTCGATCTCACGCAGTCGCCGCCCGTGGTCCTGGCCCAGCTTCCGACCAACCCCTCCGCGATCTTCCTCAAACTCTCCAACGACGGCCGCCGGCTCGTGATCGCCTCCATCGCCACGCCGGCGCAAGTCGGCGTCTGGAACACCGAGCCCCTGGTGCCCACGAAGCTCGGCAACGTGGCGGTCGGCAGCAATCCGGGGGCCATCCCCTCCTTCGACCCGGGCAACCGCTTTGCCGTCGTCGTGGCCTCGGGCGGCCGCACGGCCCACACGATCAACACGCACACCTCGCTGCCCGTCGCGCTCGGAACCTCGGCGGCCTTCGGGAGCGATCTGCGCGGCGTGACGGTCACCACGGACGGCCTTGCCGCGTGGGCGGCCTGCCGGAGCACCAGCCGGCTGCACGAGCTCGATCTCAGTCTGCCGGCCCAGCCGCTGCTGACGGCCAGGACGGTCTCGGTGGCCTCCGGGCCCAACAGCGTGGTCGCCTTCGGCGAGGTGCACGCCCACGGCGTGCCGGCGATCGGGAGTGTCTACCCGATCCAGTTCTCCTCGCCCGCGGATGCGGGCCGGCCGTATCTTCTCGGCGCGTCCTTCGGGAGCCGGCCGGGTTTCCCGCTCGGTGCGCGGCGAGTGCCGCTGAACCCCGACGCGCTGTTCGGCCTGAGCCAGGTGAACCCGGCGATCTTCCAGCGCTTTGCCGGCGTGCTGGATGCGGGCGGACAGGCGGTTGCGGCGATCCGCATTCCCGCGGTGCCGGGCCTGCGTGGCCTGCCCTTCGTCGTCGCGGGCGTCGTGGTCGATCCCGCGTCCCCGCTCGGGATCGGGACCATCTCCAACGCCGAGGTGATCGTGCTCCAGTAACGTAGCGCGGGCACCGCCCGCGGCGATCGGAGACGCCCGTCGATTCCGATAAATACGCGGGCGCGCGGGCCGGAGCGGCGGCCGTCATCGACCGCGCTCCGCGACGATGCCGGCCGGGCCCGGAAGGACGGCAGCAGCATGGCGGGAAAGACGGGGTTCTGGCCGCGACAGCAAGCGCACGGCCGGAGTGACATCCCCCGGGACGCGGACGACAGCCTCCTGGCGGCCTTCGCCCGGGGCGATGGAGAGGCCTTCGGCACCCTCTTCCATCGCCACCGGGACTTCCTCGCCCGCCTGGCGCACCTCCTGTGCGGCGACTTCGTCTGCGGCGAGGAGCTCGTGCGCCGCTCCATGGTCCGGGTGTTCCGGTCTCCGCGGTCGCACACCGCCGGTCTCTCGCTCCGGCTCGGCCTCATGCGGGAGCTGGTGCGGCACGTCCGGCGGCTCGAGCGCCGCCAGGGGCTCGCCCGGCTGTTCGGCCGCACCTGGACGCCGCGGGCCCATCGGATCCTCCCGGTGCACCGGCTCGAGATGCCCGCCCGGGGTCGGGAGGGCGCGCGCGGCCGCCGGATCGTGCAGTCGCTGGCCGCGCTGCCTCTCCCGCAACGGGAGGCCGTTGCGCTCTGCGATTTCGAGGGGCTCTCCTATGAAGAAGCCGCGGCGGTGCTGCGGCGGCGACCGCGCACCGTCGGGCTGCGCCTGGCCCGCGGTCGCCTCTACTTCAGCGCCGCGTTCCAGCGGTTCTCCAGGCGGTAGGCCATGCGCGTCGAGTGCGATCGGTTCGAGCGCTGGGCATCGCTCTTTCGCGACCACCGGTTGCCGGGCCGCGCCCGCACCGCCGTCGAGCGGCATCTGAGCTTCTGCCAGGCGTGCGCCGCCCGCTACCAGGCCTACACGGCCGCGCTCGACGGCGCCCGCATGGAGCCGGCGTCTTCCAGCCTGATTCCCGCCGACGTCACCCACGAGATCCCGGCCCGCCGCCCGGCCGAGGACCCGGCTTCCTGGCGGCATCGCGCCGGCAGCGTCGCGCTGTGGCTGTTCAGCGCGGCGGTGCTGCTGGTGCTGCTGGCCGCGGCGTTCCTGCTCGGCCATCGCGCAGGCACCCGGGCCGCCCGCCCGGATTCCGCGCCGACCACGGCCGTGGACGCGCCCGGCGAGCGGTTCGCTGCCCCCCGGTGAACGGCCGGCTGCCGCCTTCCCCGGACGGCGATCTTGACTATAATCGGGCACCCCATCCGCTCGAGGAGAATGGCGTGCGCTGCCCCTTCCCGGTCCTTTCCCGGCTTGCCGGCGCGGCTTTCCTGCTCGCCGCCGGCACGCTGCTGGGCGGCGCGCCCTCCGCGCAGGGGCAGCCGCGGACCGGGGATCTCCTCGTGGCGGCTGCCGATTCCTTTCTCCGGGGCCAGGTCCTGGTGATCCAACCGGGCGGCGGCGTCTGGACGCTTGCGCGGTTCGACGGCGCCTTTCCCTCGTGCGTGGCCATGGCCGGCGACAATCGTGGCGTTCTCGCCGCGCTGGCCGCGGCGCCCTACACCGTGACCGAGATTGCGCCGGGCGGCGCGATCACCTCGCTCCTGGCGGCTGGCGAGCTCGTGCTCGACCTCGACCTCGACGATCGCGGCCGGCTGCTCGCCGTTGCCGGGCAGCAGGAAGAGCGTCTCCTTGCTCTCGACCTCGACGCGCTCACGGTCGAGACGCTCCGCCGCGCGCAAGACGTGCCCGGCGCCGGCGCCCCGGAACTGGACTCCGGGGCCTGGCTGATCGCCCGCCGCGATCCGCCGCCCTGCGCGCTCGTCCGGTTCGATCCGATCCTGCGGGCCGCGACCACGGTCGTGGCCGACCTCGGCGGCATTCCCGCCGCCATGGCGTCCGACCCGAGCTCGGGCGGCGTGCTGGTCGCGCTGGCGGGACCTTCCGGGTGCGTGCTCGGCGTCACGCCCGGCGGCGCCGTCAGCACGCTGTTCGCCGCGTCGTTCGTGACCGGAGTGGAGACCGACCCCGAGGGGATGATCTGGCTCGTGAGCCATCGGGGAGCGTCCGGGCAGGCGAGCCGGCACGACCGGGCGGGGCGGACGATCCGGACGATCCCGTTCGTCGCGCTGCTGGGGTCGACCGGGCTGGAGATCTACGGCCGTCGTCCGCTGCGGGGCAGCGGATCGGCGCGGCGCGCCACGACCTACGCTCTTGAGCTCGATCTGCCCGACGGCGCGGCCGCGGGGCAGCCGTTCGTCCTGGCGGCGGCGCTCGGTGCCCGGCCGCCCATCCGGTTCGGACCGGCTGGCGTGCTCCACCTCCGCGTGGACGATCTGCTGGTGGCGAGCATCGAGGGGAGGCTGCCGCTCTTCACGGGTTTCCAGGGGCGGCTCGATGCGCGTTCGAGTGCCGCGGCAAGCGTTGCGCTGCCGCCCGGATCGGCCGGCATCCGGCTGTTCTTCTCCGGCGTCCGGCTGGATGTCGCCCATCCGGGTGGGATCGCTTCAGTCTTCAATCCCTGGGGAGTGACGATTCGTTGAGCCCGTCCGCGCACGGCGCCCGGGGCTTCCCCGGGGCGGCAATCCGGGCTCGCGGGCGGGCCGGAGATGCGCAAGGATGGAAGAGCGCTTCCCGCGCGGTCTGCTGATCGCCATCGTGGCCGCGACGCTCGTGATCATGGTCATCGGAGCGATCGGCCTCTGGGAGGACGAGATCCCGGACGTGACGGGGGCCGAGCCCGGCGCTCCGAGCCCGGGCACAAGCGACGCGGCGAAGCCCGAGCTCTCCGGCAGAGAGCGGGCGGCGGACGGCACGGACCCGGCGGCAGGGCTCAAGCCCGCACCCGCGCCGGCCGATCTCGTCGTGACCTGGGAGCTCATCGAGCCGGAGGTTGCGCCTGCCGCTGCCGCGGGGCGGGAAACGCCGCTTGCCCATCGACTCCCGCTGGTGCCGTTGCCCGAGGTGCAAGGCCGCCTCCGGGTGTTGACCGACCGGACGGACGGCGGCGTCACGGGGGCCCGCGTCGTGCATGGGGCTCCGCTCGAGTTCCGGATGACCCAGGATCCCGCGGAGCCGACCGTGACGGAAGTCGAGTACCGGGGGCTCGGCCGGCACCTTCGGGTCGTCAATCTGGCCACCGCGTCCGGCGCGCAGATCCAACGCCTGCTCCGTCCGCGGGTGTCCGGTGCCGCCCCGGAGGAGATCGTCGTGTCGCGAGCCGGGGTGCTCGAGGGCGCGGTGGTCGACGCCGATTCCACCCCGGTCGGCGGTGCGCGCGTCGAGATCGGCGCCGCCGCCGTGACCACGGACCCGGGCGGCCGTTTCCGGCTCGCCGGGGTCCGCGGCCGCCAGCTGCTGGTCTACGTGACCGCGCCGGGCTTCGTGCCGCACCGCGAGGTGATCGAGCCGCCCGGCGGGTTCGGGGCGCCGGCTTCGCCCCCCGCGACGGCGACGCTGCGGCTCGTGCGCGCCGTGCAGCTCGTCGTGGAGCTGCAGGTCGGCGGCGGTCAGGACGTGCCGTCCGGCGGCGTCTTCCACCTGATTCCTTTCGGCCACCAGCTCGCGCCGAGCACGCTCGCGGTGGAGAAGCTGGGCCCGATCCGGGCGTCCGGGAGCACGTTCGTCGTCGACTCGTTTCCGCCGGATCTCGTCCTGTGCCTGGTGGGCCTCCACCCGGAGCTCGAGCCGATCTGCCACCGGCTCGGCGCGGCCACGAGCGACGTGCGACTGACCGTCCGGGTGCAGCGGCGGCGCGAGTCGGCGGGCACGGTCCGGCGGGCCGATACCGGCGAGCCGGTGGCGAGTTGCGAGGTCGAAACCTCGCTGGACGGACTGACCGCGGGGGACTACCTCGGTGCGACCGGCAGGATTCCCACCGGCCACGAGCCCGGGAACTTCCCGCTGCCGGTGCTCGACGCACCGCTCGTGGAAACGGCGCTCGACGGCAAGGGCGGGTTCCGGCTCCGCTACACCGGGGGACTCGAGGCGGATCTGGCGGTGCGCTTTCACGGGCCGGGGCTGACGAGCCGGACGGTCAGCCGCGCCTCGCTGGAGCCGGAGCTCGACGTTCATCTCTCGCCGCCGGGAGCGCCGCCGGTGGCGACGGCGCGGCTCGAGCTCGAGGTCACACTGGCGGGCCTGCCCGAGATTCGCTCGGTCCGGTGTCGCGGGCTCGAGCTCTCCCGTCGCCATGACGGCGGGCGGGGTCGCGTCGTGCTGGACCTGGAGGGCGCTGCGCCGGGGCAGTGCCGCCTCGTGGTGGAGGCGGCGGGCTACGAGAGCGCCCAGCGAACGCTCAGCCTCACGGCGGGCTCGAGCCGCCAGATCTCGGCCTTCCTGTCCCGGCGTTGAGGCTCGTCCAGGGTGCGGCGCGCCCGGGCGCTGCGCGCGCGGGGGGGGCGTCCGGACGCGCAGACCGGCCGGCGCGAGATAAATTCAGCAGAAAAGAAATATTTTAACGACTTGCAGAGATTGGACTTGGGCGCCGTCGCGGAGGATCCGGATTGCGGAGCCGCGCCTCCCGAATTAGGATGCAGAGGCGCATCCGCTCCTGACAATCCGAGATAAGCACCCTGCAGATGGGGTCAAGCCCATGTTCGACCTCAGCAGTCAGTATGCCCTGCGGTCCATGCTCTACCTGGCCGGGCTCGAGCCCGGCCGGCTCGTGCGGGCGCAGCTCCTCGCGGAGGAGCTGTCGCTTCCGGGCCCTTTTCTCGCCAAGATCCTCCAGCAGCTGGTGCGAAGGGGCCTCATTCGCTCGCGCAAGGGCCCATCGGGCGGCTTCGCGCTGGCGCGAAGACCCGAGGAGATCAGCCTCTACGAGGTGTTCTCCGCCTTCCAGAAAATACGGCGGCACGAGAACTGCGTCCTGGGCGAGGCCGACTGCACGGACGAGAACCCGTGTGCCTTGCACGGCTTCTGGAACGAGTTCCGGCAGCGCTTCGTCGAGACCCTGCGCGCCATGAGCCTGGCCGATGTGATGGCGCACGAGAGCCGACGCCTCGCCGCCCAGGAGCGCCGAACCGCCGCCGGGCCCACCGCGGCGGCCGAGCAGCCCGGCTAGGCCGACGACTGCGAAGGCCCTCAAGACGGCCGGCCGATGGACGATCATGGAGAGGTCTTCTCTTCATGGGGATGCCGGCCCGAGGCGAGCTCCGGGGGCGCCGTCCGAGGGTCGCACGGGCCCGAAGTCGCGATATTGTAATCAAAAAGTTACAGCGCAACCGGCCGGTTCCACGGCGCGTTTCCTTGCCAGTTGCGCGTGGTTTTGCTACCGTAACTCTATAGAAAGAAGAACGCCCGCGGCAGATATCGGGGTTGGATCGCTTCCGCCACCCATTCCCGTGCGAAGGAGAGTATACCGTGCTGACCCGAACCCTGCTCCCGGTGCTCCTGTTGGCCGCGTGCCTTGCCGCGGTCGGGACGACCGGCTCGGCCCAGGGAAGTTTCTTGCCAGGAGACCAGGCTCCCGTTGAGTGGGCCGCTCCCGGACTCGTCCTCGACCATGCATCCACCTGCTGGATCGAGGTGGAGCGGCTCCGTGCCGCACAGGGCGCCGACAGCCCCTGGAACGCGTTCGTTGCGGCCCTCGGCGAGGGGTGGCTCGTCAGCCCGGACCAGGCGTTCGGCACGCCGCGCTGGATCCTCGGCCCTGGTCTCGAGACCGGCATCGTTCCGCTGGACGAGACCGTGGCCGTCATGCATGCGCGGAGCCTCGCCGCCCGGATCGCCGGGGCGCTCGGCATCGACGAGCTCGGCGGGCTCGAGCTGATGCGCGTCGAGACGACGCCGAACCCGCATGGCCACCTGATCTGCGGCGTCGACTTCCAGCAGACCCACCGCGGCTATGACGTGCGGACGCTCAGCGAGCGCCGCCGCGTGATCTTTCGCTACGACCTCACGCTGGGCAGGCTCTCCAACCTCGGCTCCGACTGGCTCGCCGGGATCGACCTCCGTACGGACGGCGCGCGGAGCCGTGAGGCTGCGATCGCCGCGGCGGAAGGGCTCGTGCCGGCGTACATGCCCGGCGACGGGCGCGTGGGCGTCTTCGAGACCTACGTGCTCGTGGGCGTGGACGACGAGACCAGGGTCCAGGCCCGGCTCGTCCACGAGGTCCAGATCGAGGTCGACAGCCCGGCGCACGTCTGGCGCGTCATCCTGGACGCGCACAGCGGCGAGCGCCTCTTCGTCGGCGATCTCGTGTGCTCCGTGGACGTGACGGGCAACGTCAGCGTCGGCGGCCTCGACGCCGGCGGCGGCACGCCGCCGGCGGTGCCGTTCTCGGTGAAACCGGCGCGGAGTCTCTTCGTCAGCATCTCCGGCGGCGGCAGTGCCACGACCGACGCCAACGGCGACTTCACCATTCCCAACGCCGGCACCACGCAGGTCACGCTTACCGGCCGGCTGGCGGGCGACTGGTGCACGGTGCAGAACCAGAGCGGCACGAACCTGTCCTTCTCGCAGCCGGCGATGCCCGGCACGCCGGCGAACATCGTGCTGAACGGCACGCACACATCCGAGTTCACCACCGCGGAGGGCACGGCCTACTACCAGGTGACCCACACGCACTTCTTCCTCCAGAAGCGCTGGCCCGCGTACTCCGGCCGTAAGGGCCTGACGACGAACGTGAACATCGCGAACACGTGCAACGCGTACTGGACGACCTCTGGCGGGGGGAGCATCAACTTCTTCCGCGCGGGAAGCGGCTGCAACAACACCGCGTTCTCCGACGTCATGTCGCACGAGTTCGGCCACGGGTTCCACTACACGTGGCACGGAAGCACCAATCCGACGAGCTTCAGCGAGGGGATCGGCGACCACGTCGGCCTCTACGTTACCGGACAGCGCGTCATGGGCCGCGGCTTCCGGACCAACGGCGCCGTGGTGCGCGATTACCGGGTGGGCGGAGCGGCCAACAACACGCAGTGGCCGTCCGCAGGATTGGAAGTCCACAAGGCGGGCGAGATCTGGGCCGGCTGCGTCATGGATCTCCGCGACTACCTGATCACCAAGCACGGCGCCACCCAGGGGGTCGACATCGCCGAGACCATCACGATCGCGCAGTACTCGCGCAACCCGGGCGACATGCCGGACGCCGTCAGGGAGACGATGGTCCAGGACGACAACGACGCGAACTTGCTGAACGGCACGCCGAACTTCGCCGAGATCGCGGCGGCGGCCGACCGCCACAACCTCCCGCGCCCGCCGGATCCCGTGCAATTCGTGCACACGCGGTATCCGAACACGCGCGACGTGGTGAACGACTACGTGGTGACCTCGAAGATCACCTCGACGGGTGGGCCGATCGTGAGCGCTGTGCTCGTCTACCAGATCGGCACGGCGCCTCTCACGACCGTGAACCTCACCAAGGGCGCTGGCGACATGTACTCGGCGCCGATTCCGGCCCAGCCGGTGCTGACGTCGATTTCGTACTATCTCGTCGCGACGGACGCGAGCAACAACACCTCCACCGAGCCGAAGCGGGGCCTGCTCCACACGTTCCGCGTGGCACGCGAGATCGTGGCGTTACAGGACGACTTCGAGACCAGCAAGGGCTGGACGGCGATGCCCGATGACAACGCCACCACGGGCCGGTTCGAGCGGGCCGATCCGTACTACGCCTACGTCTCCACTACCACGAGCTCGGTGAGCCAGCCCGAGGACGACCACACGCCGGGCAGCGGCACGATGTGCTACGTGACGCAGAACGGCACGCGTGGCGGGAACAGCCAGAATCACGACGTCGACGGCGGCAAGACCTCGATCGTGAGCCCGCTGTTCGATCTGAGCGGTGTGCCGGCCGGCGCGGCGACGGTGGACTTCGCCTACTGGTTCGTCGAGTACACGGCCATCGACGATGCGCTCCGGATGGATCTGTCCAGCGACGGCGGTATCGGCTGGCGCGCGGTCTGGAGCACCGGCGTGTCCAGTGCCAGCTGGTTCGAGGCCTCCGGGGTGGTTCTCCCCGGTCCCTACACGAACACCATGAAGCTCCGCTTCTGGACCTACGATCTCGGCACGGGTTCCGTGACGGACGCGCTGGTCGACGATGTGGTGGTCCGTTCGCTGGACGACAACGTGGCGGCGTTTCGGGCCCAGACGCGGACGCCGGCGATCGGCAGCACGCTCAGCTACACCTTGAACGCCCCGCGCGAACCCGGCGCGGTCTACGTGGCGGCGTTCGCGCTCACGCGCGGGCCGGTGAAGATCCCCGGCATCGGCACGATGGATCTCGGGCTCCCGGTCTACGAGCTCCGGCTCGGGATGACCGACACGGCGGGGAAGGCGGCGTTTCCCGTGCCGGTGCCGAACGTGCCGCTGCTCAAGGGCATACGCGTCCACACCCAGGCGTTCCTGGCCGGTCAGGCGATGATCTTCTCCAATCTCTGGACGATCGACATTCAGTAGGTCCGTCGGACGTCGCGTACGGCGTCCTCTGACGGCGACTTCAACGGGGCGCCTCGCGGCGCCCCGTTTTTTCGTCCTGTCGTGGCGCGTGCGGTTCCGGGTATGATGTCCCCGTCGAGCAAGGGGCCGGGAAGGCACCGGCTCCGGGATCTCGAGAATCGGGAAGGAGGTTCATCATGTCTCGTGTCGTCCTCGTCGCGGTGCTCGCAATGGTGCTCCTCGGCCTCGCCCCGCTGGCTGCTGCGCAGCTGCACGGCAGCGGCTGGGTCTATGGCGGGGTGCCCGCCCCCCTGAGTCCGGCAAGCTACGGGGTCCTCGGGCACATCGATCTCACGGGAGCGATGAAGCTGTGGGTGGACCCGGCGGCGTACCCGAAGGTCTTTGATGGATCAACCACGGTCGAGGGCGGGACGATGGGCCCGGGCAATACCTACCACCTGGTTGCCATCGCCTCGACGAAGCTGCATCAGAGTTTCCTGATCGTGGATCTCAGCGGGAAGATCGTCAACACGCTCGTGGTAACCCCGGTACCGCCCGACAAGGGTGGCGGCTGGGTGGTCGATGTCGCGATCGACCCGAGCGGCGACTACATCGTGCTCGAGGCGCCCCCGACCGGGATCAAGGGCGGAGCGCTCTACCGGTTCAACCCCACCACCTTCTCGCTCGTTACCCTGCATGCCGGCGCACCGTTCTCCAGCCCAACCGCCGTCACCGTCGACGTGGACACCGGCGACGCCATCGTGCTCAATTCGCCCTACCTCTACCGCATTGCGCCGAGCGGCTCGAGCCTCAGCACGATCGGCCGATTCGGAGTGCCGGTGCTGGGCCAGGTCACGCAGGACATCCGGA
>JAFGQW010000258.1 GCA_016935485.1 Planctomycetota bacterium
ACCGGCACCACCCCCGGGTGCTCCACCCGCGCCAGCGCCGCCCCTTCTTCCCGGAACCGCCGCCGCGCCGCCTCGTCCACCGCGAGCTGGAGCTGCAGCACCTTCAGCGCCACCCGCCGCGGCGGGTCCTCCTGGATCGCCTCGTAGAGAATCCCCTGCCCGCCTTTCGCGGCCTGCCGCACCACCCGGTAGGGACCGATCCGCTGCGCGGTCGCCTGCGCCTCCAGCGCCCGCACCTCCGCCTCCTCGATCAGCGCCGCCACGTCTCTCGCCCCGAGCGCGCCCTTGCCCGTCGCCGTCTCCAGGAACCGCGCTGCCTGTTCCGCCATCATGCCCCGCCGCACCACGAGGCCCGTCTCCCCGTGCGGCAGGCCGTAGGAGAGGTACTCCACCTTCGGGAGCCCCGCGCCCTTGTTCAGCACCAGCACGTCGTCCCAATCCGGATCGTAGATCCACAGCGGGCAGAGCGGTGTGCTGGAACCTGCGAAGGACAAGACCAGATCCGCGGAGGGGCTTCCTGCGGTCAGTAGCCGTGGCACACCGGAAAGGCCCGTCAGCAGCACGCACTGTCCGGCCGCCCGTCCCGCTAGAACCGGCGCCTCCTCGCTCACCAGGGAAGCGAGCACCTCCCGGGCGAGCGCCACCAGACGGGGTGCGCGCTCGGCCGCCTTGCTCGAGGGGAGTCCCGCGCCGTGGCCGCTCACGGCATTGCGGTAGGCCGGCAGGGCGTCGAGCACCATGCCCGCATTCCCCCCGGCGAGCCCGGGCACGGCGGCCGTGACCGTCCGGGTCCGCGCCGCGCGGATCCACGCGCGCGTCGGGTCGCCTTCGGGCAACGCGCCAAGACACGCCCTAAGCATCGCCGCCCAGTGGCCGAGGCTGGGCCGCACGAGCGCCTCGCACGCCTTCTGCGGCGCACTTCCCTCGGCGCCGCTGGTTACCCACGCCGCGGTCGACGCCGCGGCCGCGAACTTCAGCGCGGCCTCGAGCGCGAACACCGCGCGTTCGTGCACCGCCTCGGGTGCTTCGGTGCAGAGCACGCGGCGCCACGCCCGGGCCAGCGGGAGAGGAAGGGAAACGAGCAGTGCGTGGTCCGGTTGTCCGGTCATGGTTTGCCGAATCCTCCAGGCGCATTCGCCGTGGCCGGGGAATGCGGGCCCATGATACGCGGTAAGGCCCGGAGACTCCATGCACCATGCGCTGCAGCGCCTGCTGAGGTTTCACGCCGGATGCCCGCCGTGGCTCGCGATCGCCGAGTGCCATCCTTCGCCGCTAGCCGGTCCCGATGGAGCGAGCGGGGCCTTGTTCCTTGGCGGCCGCGCCCGGCCGCTGCCGCCACGTTCTGGCGAAGGCGGGGCAGGACCGCTACAATCGGACTCCATGCAAGCGTGTCCCCGATGCCGGCGAACCACCTCGGAAGCGGATCGAACCTGCCCCGATTGCGGGGAGTTGCTCCCGGGCGGGCCGTCCGGCGTGGGCGACTACGCTTTCGAGCGCATCGTGTACGAGGGCGAACACACGACCACGTATCGTGCCGTGCACCGCGCGACCGGGGAAGCCGCGGCGGTGGTGCGCTTCCTGTACCGTCTTTCGCACGAACAGATCGAGCGCTTCACCGGCGACCTGGCGCGGTTGCAGACGATCCCGGGCGACCGGGTGATCCGTGTGCTCGGTTTTCACGTGACCCAGGACGGCGAGGCGTACCGGGTCAAGGCGTGGGTCGACGGCGCTCCGGTCCCCGTACTCATTCGCCGCGGCTACTTCAAGCCGCTCTCCACCGCGTTCTGGTTCCTGGAGGAAGTCGTGCGTGCGGTGGAGGATCTGCACGCGGCCGGTTTTCGTGCCACGTATCTCTTGCCCGACGACATCCTGATCACGGGCACGGGCAAGGAGCCGTCGGCGCCGCGCGCGATCCGGGTCAACTTCCACGGCCCGCGCTTTCTCGACCGAAGCACGGATCGCCCCGGGCCGTCGCTTCGTCACTTGCTGGATCACCATCCGGATCTGCAGTCCTCCTCGCGGCTCGTTCCGCAGAGCGACATCTACACGCTGGGCGTGATCTTCTTCGAGGTGTTGGTGGGGGAACGGCCCGGCCGAGAACCGACTCCGGATGCCGTGCGCCGCCTGCCCGCACCGCTCGAGACGCTCGTGCTCGGGATGCTGCACGACGACCCCACGCGCCGCCCGCAGACGACCGCCGACGTGCGGGCCGCGCTGGCGCGCGCCCGGCGAACCCTCCCTGCACAGCCGGACCAGCGCGCTGCCGGCGCGCGGCAATCCGATCGCCGCCGGCGCCGGTCGTGGCTGGCGATCGGCGCGGCGATTGTGTTGCTGGTCGCCGCGGTGTGGGTACACCGCTCCTGGTTTCCGGGCGGGGCGATTCCACCCGCGGTGCAGCGGGCGCGCGAATCGGTCATGCTGCTTTGGGCGCGCTACTCGGTGCGCGCTCCGGAAGAACCCGACGACGGCGAGTGGCTGGCGCGAGCTCGGGAGGAGAAGCGCGAGGGCACGGCTTTTCTGATCGAGCCAGAGCGTCTGCTGACCGCGCGTCACGTGGGTGCGCCCTGGTACGAGGGGCTTGGCTACGGCGCACAATGCAAGGAGGCGCGCGAGCGAGTCGCTGGTTTTCGCCGGCGCCTGGAGGCGTGGCCCGCGCACAGTCCGCTGTGGGCTGTGGACGAGCGCGGCGAATGGCGCCGGAATTACGACAGAGCGCTGACTTCGGTGGAGTCGCGCCTGGAGCCGGAGTACGTCGGACAGGCGTGGGACGGCCGGGGCGAGAGCCTGAGCGGGGATGTCATGGTACTTCGAATTCGCTTGCCCAGCCGGCGCTCTCTGCCTTTCCTCGAGCTCGCGGAGCCCGAGGAATGGAACGGCCTGAAGGTGGGCGATCCGGTCTTCATGTGGAGCTTCCCCAACGGGAGCGAGGAGTTGAAGGACGGCAAGATCACGGAGCCGACTTTTGCACGAGGCGAGATCGACCGCATCCGCCAGCAGGACTCGTATTTGTTCACGTCTTTGCAGAACTACGGCGGATCGAGCGGTGCGCCGATCCTCAATGCCTCCGGTCGCGTGATCGGCATTGCGCTCCAGGCGCTGGGACCCGAGGGTCAGCAGACGCACACCGCGACTCGCGCGCTTGGTCTTCCCGCGCTCCGGCAGTTCCTTGAAGAGGTGCGCAGCGGACGCGCTTCCAAGGTCTGGGAGCCGGTGCCCGTGCCCGCTCGCCGATGAGTCCGCGTTTGCGCCGAACGGCACTCATGGAACGCGATGGGAAGAGTCGCTGTTGAGCGATCGAGCGTGCCGGTGGGCTGCGCTCGTGCGCGCGGGCACGGTCGGATTCGACCGCACCGAGGGCGGCGCGCACGAATCGCGCAACCTCATTCGCACCGGCCGCGTTGGAGGCACGAGTGAATCTGCACGACCCCGAGACCCTGGCTCTGCTCCACGAGGGGCGCGTATCGGAGGCGGTCGACCGGCTGTCCTGTGGCGAGGCCCCGGAGGACGCGTCGCTGCTCCCGGTCGCGCTCCGCCTGGGAGCGATCCTCACCGACACCGGCGACTACGTGCGCGCCGCTCCCTACCTCGAAGAGGCGTGTGGGTCGCCGGATCCGCAAGTCCGGGCCGCGGCCCGCGCCTACCGGGCGCTCGCGGTCGTCCACACCACGGGCGAGCGGTCTGCGGTGTTCGCGTTGCTCGAGCAGGGATTCGCCGAAGCAGGAGGCGGTGCGGCGTGCGGGTTGTTGCACCACGTGCGGGCCGTTGCCGCGCTGAAACAGGGGTGGCCCAGCAAGGCCGCCGCGGATCTGCTTGCCGCCGACCGCTTCTTCCGGGGCGACTCGAACGACTGGGGGCAGGCTGCCGTGCTCGATTCCTGGGGTCAGTACTACGAGCTCACGGGTCGGCCCGAGCGTGCCGTGGCCTGCTTCGCCCGGAGCATCGCCCGCAAGGCGCTCACCGGCGATCGGCTGGGTCTTGCCCTCACGCTGGGGAGCCTGGGACGTCTGAACCTCCGGCTCGGCTACCTGGACGACGCTCTGGCCTGCTTCGAGGAGGACCTGGAGCTCAGCCGCAAGCTCGGCGACCGGCGGGGCGAGGCGCGCATGCTCGGCGACGTCGCCCGCGCGCACCTGGCGGCAGGCAAGCTCGACCGGGCCGATGCCGCGCTCGAGGCTGCCCTGGACGCGGCCCGAGCGCTCGCTTCTCCCCGCCTGGAGATGCTGGTCCGGAAGGACCGGGCGCAGTGGCACGTGCTCCACGGCAACTGGCGTGCGGCTCGGGTCGAGCTGAAGCGGGCACGCCGGTGCCTGGCCGGCAGGAAGGACGTGCCGCGGGCCCTGGCCGCCATTGTCGGAGTGGTGGAGGCGCGAGCCCGGATCCAGGCCGGCGACATCGACACCGGCATCCGCCTGCTCACGGCAGCGGCGCGGCTCTTCAGTGCGCGCGACGTGCGCGAACACTATGTGGAGATCCTGCGCGACCTCGCGCTGGCTCACGGCAAGGCGGGGCGGAAACATGCCGCCCTTGACCACGGCCACCGGGCGTTGCGGCTCGCACGGCGGCTGGCCTTTCCCCGCCTGGTCCACCTCCTCGAGCAGGACCTCCGCATACTCGAGGCGCTCGAGAGCCCCATCGAGCCCGAGCCGATCCACCTGGTTTTCCCCGAGACGCAATCGACGGCGCACGGCCGCTACGAGGTGATCGGCTGCCTGGGCGAGGGCGGATTCGGCCACGTGTTCCGGGCCCTCGATCGGCTGGGCGATCTGGGCGTGGTGGCGGTCAAGGTCCTGGAGCTCGCTCGCATGCCCGATGTGAGGGAACGCGAGCAGAATATCGCGCTCTACCTCCAGGAGGCAAGGCTGCTCGATCGGGTGGATCATCCGAATGTGGTCCGCGTGCACGAACGCGGCTGGGACGAGCAGCGAAACCTCCTCCTGGTCATGGACTGCATCGAAGGCGAACCCCTGTCCCGGCGGCTGCAGCGCGATGGCAGGCTGGCCGAAACGGACCTTCTACGGCTGGCGCGGGGGACCGTCGGTGCCCTGCAGGCCATTCACCGAGCGGGGGTGCTGCACCGCGACCTGAAACCCGCCAACATCATGCTGCGCCACGATGGCGAGCCCGTGGTGGTCGACTTCGGCATCGCGCTGCTCCTCGGCCGCCAGGGGCGGACCGGCCGCCAGCGGGTCTACGCCACCTTCCCGTATGCCGCGCCCGAGCAGCTGGCGGGTAAGGCCCTCACGCCCGCCGCCGACCTCTACGCCCTGGGCGTCGTGCTGTATGAAGCGGTCGCGGGCCGCTTGCCGGTGGAGGCGCGCGATGACGAGGACCTCGAGGCCTGGCTGCGCGCCAAGACGACCGCGAGAATCCCGTCGCTCCAGCGCGTGGCGCCGCGCCTTTCCCTCGGGCTGTCTCGGTTGGTGGATCGTCTGCTGGCGCCCCGCCCTGGGCGACGGCCGCAGAGCGCGGATGAAGTGATGGATGCGCTGTGAGGGGCCCATCCACGTCGGCTCGCGGCTGTTCGAGCGTGCGGCTGTGCCTGGGAGCGGCGAGCCACCGAGCGGCATGCCTTGCGCTTCCGCGAAGCCGCGGGCAATCCTGATGTGCGATCACTGCCGTGCTGCACGCCTGGCCAGCGGCGCGGCCCTGGACAAAGTCCTCCCCACGGAGAAGGCGCCCATGATGCAACGCAAGTCACGACAGGGAAGACCTTTGTAGAGATGGTGGCCATTGCCCGGAATCGGTTCTATCAGGTGAGATCGGGCAAGGAGAGGATCGTGAGATCCGGATGCGGGACCGCGCGGAGGGATTCCGACAGCCGGAGCAGGAAGGCGAAAGAGCAGGATTGCGCTTGCCGGACGGGCGCAAGATGCCTAGGATAACGCCGCCTTGTCGAGTCGCCTGTCCGCGCGGGGCGGTCGCGCGGAGCAGGGAAGCCGCCTGGACTTGCCCGATCCGGACCGAGTGGGTTTTCTTGGGAGCACCTCGATGCCGACTGGCGACCTGATCATCCTGGGCCTTACCCTGCAGATCGTGGGGATCTACTTCCTGGCCTCGAGCATCGTCTTCAAGCGGCCCAAGCGCATCCTGGAGGAGATCTACGGGATCCGCAAGGGCAGCCTCCGCCCGGTCAAGGATACGGTTTTTCGCAAGTACCAGATCATCGGGGGATTCCTCTTCCTGATGATCGGCTACATCTTCCAGATCTACGGCGTGGTCCGGCGCGTGGACGTCGGGAGCTTCTTCGAGCAGTGGCGGATCGGCACGGTGCTCGTGGTGCTGCTGGTCAGCATCGCGGCGGTCACCATGATCATCCACCTGATCGGCATGGTCTGGACCCGGCTGAGCTTCCAGCGCATGCTGCTGCAGTTCTGTCAGCAGCACGCCGATGCGCTCACGCAGAATCGCGCGCTCACCAAGGAGATGGGCGAGATCCTGGGCGTCCCGAAGGCCGAGGACATGACGATCGACGAGTACATCGCCGAGATCAAGGAGCGGCTGCGCCTGAGCCGCACCGAAACGCCTCAGCAGGCCCGGCGCCTCGCCTCGCGCGCTCGGTAGGCGCTGGCTCTGGATTCGCCTCGGGCATGCGGCCGACTGCTGCCGCCCCGCCTCGCGCGCCCGGCGGTCTTTCCGATCCGCAGCGTTCTTCCGCGCCGGCCCCGCGCAACTCTCCTCCGCCCTCTCCGACTTTCGGCGTGCGTGCCGTTCCGCGCGCCGATCCGGGCGTCCCCGTTTCGGGGGGAGGGTCCAGCCATGCGGTCCGAGCTTCTCGGGCGCCTCGGCCGCCTGCTTGCGCCGGCGGTCCGTCTCGGCGACCTGCTGCTCCCGCGGGTCTGCCTGGTCTGTGGGCGGGGGCTCGCGCCGGCCCGACCGGATGCCCTGCTCTGCCGCGACTGTCGGCGGGCGCTGCCGGCGGCGGTGGTCCGGCCGTGTCGCTGGTGCGGTCAGAGCCGCCCGCCTGGTCACGACCCGAGCCGGCGCTGCCCGCGCTGCGAGGATCGGCCGCCGCATGTGCGCGAGGTGCGGGCGCCGTTTCCGTACCAGGGCCCGGTGGGAGAGCTGATCCGGCGCCTGAAGTTCAAGCCCGAGCCCGCGCTGGGCCGTTTGCTCGGCGGCCTGGTGGCGGGCGCTCTTCGGGAGGCGCCCTTCGGGGCGTCGCCGGCCCTGGTCTTGCCGGTGCCGCTTCACCCGCGCCGGAGGCGCGCCCGCGGATTCAACCAGGCCGCGCTGATCGCCCGGGCCATCGCGCCGGCGATCGGCGCGCGCCTGGACTGCCGGCTGCTCCAGCGCACGCGCAACACGCCTTCCCAGATCGGCCGGGGCGTCGCGGCGCGCCGTGAGAACGTCCGAGGGGCCTTTCGCTGCCGCCGGGCCGTGGCGGTTCGCGGGCGCGCGGTGGTGCTTGCGGACGACGTCCTGACGACCGGAGCGACGGTGGCGGAGGCCGCCCGTGTGCTCCGCCGGTGTGGCGCGGTCTGGGTGGGGGTGGCGGTCGTGGCGCGCGCCGGACCGGACGCCGCCGTCCCGATCTGATCCGCCGGTCGGTTGCGCGTTCAGCCGCGCCGCTGGCGATTTCGATAGGTACGGGTGGATCCTCGGCGGAGAGGGCGCGCATGTCGAGAGCCGGATTCACGATCTTCGAGCTGGTCGTCCTGGTGGCGGTGCTGATCGCCTCGGCGGCCCTGGTCTGTCCGGTGGTGAGCTCGGAGAAGCTCCGCGCCGACCGCGCCCGGGCCGAGGAACAGTGCCGGCAGATCGCCGTGGCGCTCCAGGCCTATCTCCGGGAGACGGGGCACACGGCAAGCGCGATCGTGGCCGATTCCCTGACCGGGCGGCCGCTGCACTGGCTGATCGGACCGGGCGAGCCGCCCCGGATCAATCCGTTTCGCGACGACGGGCCGGGCGGGCGACTCGCGGACTTCCTGCTCAGGCCCGACCCGAGAAACCCCGCCTGGAGCGGACCGCGCATCGAGCGGCTCGATCCCGACCCCTGGGGCCGTGCCTACCTCGTCAACACGCACGGCCTCGTCACGCCGGCCGAGCATACCTGGATCCTCAGTGCGGGTCCCAACGGCATCGTGGAAACCGTGCCCGAGAGCCGCGAGACGGGTGGCGACGACATCGGGCGCGTGTTGCCCTGATCGGCCTCGCCGTCACCGCGTCCGGCCAAGTCGGTTCACTCCCATCGCGCCCACCAGACCGGCGCCCAGAGCGAGCGCGGCCCGCAGGCAGAGTGCGGCGTCGCCCTCCGCGCTTCCGGGGAGCCGGTTGCGCGCCGTGGCGACGGCGATGTCGCGCTGGATCTCGCCGCGGCGGTTCGGAACCCGGGCGCCCGCGTCGAAGTCCTTGAGCGGCCAGAGCACCCAGAACGAGCCGAGGATGAGCCCGATCAGGAACGCGAGCGTGGCCGAGCGGAACCGCCGGAGCAGGAAACTCATCACGTGCGAGAAACCCACCAGGCCGAGCACGACGCCCAGCCCGAGGGTCGCGAGGAAGGCAATGGATTCGGGCGCCAGCGCGTGCGTCACGGTCTTGATGTGCGTCAGCGTGGGCTGGTAGAGCCCGAGGACGAGGAGGAGGAACGAACCGCTCACGCCGGGCAGCACCATGGCGCTCACCGCCAGCGCGCCACCGAGGAAGACGGTCCCGAACCCGGGCGGTACGTCGCCGCCGCCCAGGGACGCGAGCGACAGGCCCACCGTGAGCACCGCGCCGGGCAGGATCCAGAAGAGGGCCGCCGGGCCGCGCCGGTCCATCATCGCCCACGGCACCGCGAGCGACGGGACGATCAGGCCGACGAAGAACGCGAGGGTCTCGGCGGGGTGCTCCCGCAGCAGGAAATCGAACACCCAGGCGCAGGTGACCAGCGCGGCGGCTGCCCCGACGCCGAGCCGTACGAGGAACGTGCCGTCGCAGGCGCGCCACGCGCGAACGAAGGCACGGCGAGCCTCGGGGCGAAAGCCGTGCCTGAACAGCCCGCCGGCGGCGGCTGCGCCGGGGCCGCTCAACGCCTTGAGCGCGTCGATCAGGCGGTCGAAGATGCCGAGCACCAGCGCGAAGGTGCCGCCGCTCACGCCCGGAATGATGTTGGCGATGCCGATCAGGAAGCCCTTGAGAAAGTGGATCATCGCGACGGAGTCCTTCTAGCGTCGGAGGGGCTCACGCGCCGGGGGGGGCGCGGCGCGGGTCCCGCGCGGGAACCGCGCCCGGCCCCAGCCTCATCCCGGGTCCGGCGCGCGCCGCTTCGAGGGCGCGGCGGCCCGGACGGAGATTTCGAGCGTGCCCCGGTGTCCGCCGTGGAAGACCAGCCGGGGCACGTAGGCGATATCCAGCGGGGCGAGCGCTTTCAGCTCGCCGGGCTCCAGGCCCAGTCCGAGCGCGACCGCGGACACCGGCGGACGATCCGCGCCCTGGCGGACCAGGAACCTGAGCTGCCGGCGCCGCGGGCCCTCTGCGCGGGCGCGCCCCGGGACCTCGACGCCGCGCGCCACGAAGAGCGCTGGCGGATTGCCCTCGCCGTGCGGTCGGAGGTCCTCGAGCTCCCGGAGCAGCGCGGGCGTGAGCTCGCTCAGGTTCAGCTCGGCGTCGGCGGTGAGCTCCGACCCGGCGCCGCCGGCCGCCCAGCGCTCGGCGAGAGCCTTGCCGAGGGCGGCCACGAAGGACTCGGCGCGATCGGTCCGCAGCGTGAAGCCGACCGCGCCGGCGTGACCGCCGCAAGTGATCAGATCGGCCTGGCAGCGGGCCAGCACCTCCAGCAGGTTCAGCCCCGGAACGCTCCGTCCCGAGCCCCGGGCGTGTTCGCCCTGGAGCGCGATCAGCACGGCGGGCACGCGATGGGCGTCGGCCAGCCGCGAAGCGACGATCCCCAGAATGCCCGGGCTCCAGCCGCTCCGGGCCAGCACGATGCCGGTCTCTAGGCCGGCGGTCTCCTTCTCGAGGATCCGCTCGACCTGCCGCAGGACCGAGCGCTCCTGGTTCTGGCGGCGCGTGTTCAGCGCGTCCAGACGGGCGGCCCGCTCGACGGCCTGAGGATACGAGCTTGCCGCGAGCAGGGCGAGCGCGTCCTCGGGGCAGCCCATGCGGCCGGCGGCGTTGATGCGCGGGCCGACCTTGAACGCGAGATGGACGGGCTCGAGCGGCTGGCCGGCAACGCCGGCCGCTTCCAGCAGGGCGCGGATCCCGGGCGTGGGCGACGCGGCAAGGCTCCTCAGACCATGGGCCACCAGCACGCGGTTCTCGCCGACCAGCGGCACGACGTCACACACGGTGCCGAGCGCCACCAGCCCGGTTGCTTCGAGCAGGAAGTCCTTGAACTCGTCGCTCGCGCGTCGCCGCGGACTGAAGGCCTCCGCCAGCGCGACCGCGAGCTTGAACGCGACCCCTACGCCGGCGAGCCTCTTGAACGGGTAGGGGCAGTCCGCCCGCATCGGGTTGACGAGCGCATCGGCGGGCGGCAGCTCGGGCGGCGCGACGTGGTGGTCGGTGACCACGACGTCGATCCCGCGGGCCTTCAGCAGCGCGACCCCCGCCCGGTCGGACACCCCGCAGTCCACCGTCAGCACGAGGTCGACGTCGCCGGCGGCGGCGATCCGCTCCGCCGATGCCTCGTTCAGGCCGTAGCCCTCGGTCAGGCGGTCGGGGATGAAGGCGGCTACCGGATGCCCGGCGAGCGTGAAAAACCGCTGGAGAAGCGACGTGCCCGTGATGCCGTCCACGTCGTAGTCGCCGAAGACGAGGATCCGCTGGCGCTCGCTGAGCGCACGCCGGATCCGGGCCACGGCCGCCTCCATGTCCGCCATGAGATGCGGGTCGTGCAGATCGCGGAACTCGGGCCGGAGGTAGCGGCGCGCGGCGTCCGGCGCGAGGAACCCGCGGCTGTGCAGCAGACGCGCAAACGGCAGCGTCACGTGCAGTGCAGCGGCCAGGGTCTCCACGCGAGCGGGATCGGCGGCAGGGATGCGCCAGAAGCGCTGGGGCGCGGGCGAGGTTTGAGCAGCTGCCATGGGGGCCGCCTCGAGGGCACATCGCTCCGGCGGGCATCGGGCCGTGACCCCGTGCGGCCCGCCGGCCAGCGGGAGCGATCCTGCTAACCGGTGCGTGCCGCCAGGGACAGAGAAGGGCGCCCGCTCTGCTAGCGCGCGTGCGAGCGCCGGCTTTCGTTCAGTGGTACCCCCAAGGGGATTTGAACCCCTGTCTGATGGCTGAGAACCACCTGTCCTGGGCCGGGCTAGACGATGGGGGCATTGCTTGGCACCGCCGCCGGCCGCGCCGGCGGATGCGCCGCGTTGTCCGCTGCCCGCAGCGCAGCCGCAGCCGAGCGGGCCCGGCGGAGCAGTATGTTTGGCCCGGATCCGGCGTTTGTCAAGGGCGGCTTCGCGCAAATCCGGGGCCCGCGTGCGGCGGCCGCACGGCACGCAGCAGCCCGCAAGAGAATCGGCGCCAGAGTGGGCAACTCCGGCGCCGTGTATCGTTGGCTGGGGTACTAGGACTTGAACCTAGACCAGCGGATCCAGAGTCCGCTGTCCTACCGTTAGACGATACCCCAGCAGCTGTTCGATTCCACCGGTTCTATCGGCATCTCGCCTGGCCAACCGCGGGTCAAGCCGGCGGCCTGAGGCGTCCCGCAATGATAGGTCAAGTCCGCCGGTCGTCAAGGCGGACCGGCGGGGGGCCCACGACCCGGGGCGGCCTGGACGGGCGCAGCGGGGAGCGGCGGGAGCTCCGTCCTGCGGCTTTCCTCGGCGAAGCGCGCGAGGTAGTCCGCCAGGGTGAGCTCGCCGAGGCCGGGCTGGGAGATCCGGACCTCAGCGGCGCCCTCCACGTCGGCGAGCAGGGCATCGACGTCGCGGATGATCCGGCGCACCTGCTCGATCCCCGTCTTGATGAGGATGGGGGTGTCGGTCCCGCGCAGGTCCTCCTGGAACCGGTCCAGCCCGGCGAGCACGAAGCTCAGCGCCGTGCCGAGCTGGCGGTCGGCTTCCTCGAGCTGGGGCAGGATGTAGCGGTTGGGGCCGAACGGAGCGTGGTCGCGCACGACGCGAACGCCCGCCTGGTAGTGGCGGGCCAGCACCACGGCCCGCTCGGCGACGTCGGCGATCTCCTCGAGCACGCGGATCCGCTCGCGCTGGTTGTCCAGGCGGCGCTTGAAGTCCTCGAAATCGCGCTTGAGCGCGACCAGATCCTCCGCGGTGGGCCGGTCGTCGCCGCGGTCGATGCCCTTGCGCGCGGAGTAATACCGGCGGAACAGGTCGGTGAACTCGTCGGCGTAGTCGCGCTTGAGCCGCTCGGCGTGGGGCAG
>JAFGQW010000259.1 GCA_016935485.1 Planctomycetota bacterium
CGTCCGAGGGTCAGGCGGTTGGGGAGATTCATGCGTCGGCTCGCTCTCCGATCAGGTCGTAGTCGTGGCGCGCGAAGATCCGGACGGACACCGGCCCGCCGCGCTCGTAGCCGCCGCCCGTGAGCAGCACCTTGCAGTCGACCTCGGGGGAATCGCCGCGCGTGCGCCCCTCACCCCAGGTCTTGCCGGCCGGCGGCGGGAGGTCCACCATCACCGGCTGGATCGTGCCGACGCGGGCGTTCTGGGCCTGCTTGGTGATGGCTTGCTGGCGGGCCATGACCGCGTCGTGGCGCTCTGCCTTCACTTCCTCCGGCACCGCATCGGGAAACGTCGCCGCCGGGGTGCCGGCCTCCGCGGAGAAGCGAAAGCAGCCGAGCCGCTCGAAACGGATCTCCTCGAGGAAGGCGAGGAGCTCGCGGAACTCTGCCTCCGTCTCGCCGGGAAAGCCGACCATCACCGTGGTGCGGAGCGTGAGCTCGGGGATCCGGCGGCGCGCTTCCGCGATCACGCGGCGGATGCCGGCGACGCCCGGCGTGCGGCGCATGCGCTTGAGCACCGCGTCCGAGGCGTGCTGGATCGGCAGGTCGAGGTACGGGACGACCTCGGGGATCGCGGCGACCGCCTCGAGGAGGCGGGTGTCGGTGAAGGCCGGATTGAGGTACTGCAGCCGGATCCACGCGATGCCCGCCACCGCGGCGAGCGCACGGACGAGCTCGGGCAGCCGCACGCCGCCGGTGTCCCGGCCGTACGCGCTCGAGTCCTGCGAGACGATGACCAGCTCCCGGACGCCGGCCGCCGCCAGCGCCTCGGCCTCGGCCACCAGATCCTCGAGCGGCCGGCTCCGGAACGTGCCGCGGATGGCGGGAATCACGCAGAAGCTGCACCTGAGATCGCACCCCTCGGAGATGCGCAGGTACGCGAAGCTCCGCTGGGTGAGCAGGAAGCGGGTGCCATGGATGCCCTGGTCAAGCCGCGGGCCCCGCCGGGAAGGAGGCGGGGGCGGGTTGAGATCGCCCCGCTCCGCCCGGCGCACCACGGCCTCGACGTCCTCGTAGTCGCGAAAGCCGAGGAAGGCGACGTCGGGAAAGGCCGTGCGGAGTGCGGGCCCGTAGCGCTCCACCAGGCAGCCGGCAAGGGCCACCCAGCTGAGCCGCCCGGCGGCGCGCAGCCGCACCATCTCGGCGGCGATCGCCTCGGACTCCTGGCGCGCGGACTGGAGGAAGCCGCAGGTGTTGACGATCACCCCGTCGGCGCCGTCGGGCTCGGCGACGATCTCGATGTCGTCGGCCTCCGCGAGCCGGCCGAGCAGTCCCTCGGAGTCGACCAGGTTTTTCGCGCAGCCGAGGCTGATCATCGCCACCTTCATGCCGAGGCTCTCCTGCCAGGGGCGCGCGCGGCGGCAGGAGGGACCTGGCGCGGACGCGTCACGGACGGCTCCGCGCCGCGGGGGCCGCGCCACGTTCCGGCCCGGGCGGCAGTCGCCCCAGGAGCGACGCCGCGCACCCGCAACCACGGCGTTCGGGATCGGCGCCGGGTAACGGATAGCCCTACTCCGGCCCGGGCGCAACCGGCGGCGCCGCTCACTGGCCGCGCGTGCCGCGAATCTCCTCGAACCGCCGGCGGGAGATCAGGATCTCCCGCGTCCCGCGGCTGTCGCGCCGCGGGCCGACCACGCCCTCGCGCTCCATGCGGCCGAGAAGATCCGCGGCGGTCTCGGCGTCGAGATGGAGCGTCTTCTGGAGCAGCACGGGGCTCGCCCGGCGCGACTCGAACACGGTCTCGAGCGCCTGCCGGTAGGTGCGCTCGGCGTCGGCCGCCGCGCGGGCCGGCTCGGTCTCGAGGTCGGCGATCTTCTTCTTCATCCGGTCGAGCGAGGGCATCAGGTGCTCGATGGCGAGGTCCACGCGAGCGGCTGCCCGCCGGGAGCGGCTCGGCGGCAGCTCCGGCAACGCCGGCTCGTCCGTCTCGCCGGTCACGGGCGCGTCGGCGAACGGGTCGAAATCGGCCTCGGTTTGCGCGGGGGCGTCCGGCGCCGGCACGGCGTGAAACGCCTCGGAGAAGAGGAGCCGGTCGGGGCCCGGGGCGGTCGCAGCCTCGTGCTCCTCGGTGCCCTCGTCGAAGTCGATCTGGATGATGTCGCGGGCGTCGTACTCGTCGTCGTCCAGCGTCTCCTCGAACGGGGTCTCGCCCTCCTCGTCCTCGAGGTCGCGCGTGTCGAGGGGCGCGGTCGTGCGCCGGGCTCGGGAGCGCGTGATCACGTCGTCTGCCTCCGCCTCCCGGTCGGCAACGTCGAGCACCTCGGTTCCCGCCGGCTCCAGGCCGAGGTCCGAGAGATTCGAGGCCGCCTCGATCCGGTCGGCCACCGCGTCCAGGGCCGCCGCGACGGCGTGCGGACGGCCGGCAGGCGCGTCCTCCTCGCGAGAGATCGGCGTGTCGTCGAGGTCGGCGGTCGCGGTCATCGCCGCCTCGATCGACCCGCTCTCCCCGGCCTCGTCGTCGTCCTCCTCCTCGACGTAGGCGGCGATTCTGCCCAGGAACTCGCGTGGTGCTTCGGTGCCTTCCTCCTCTTCGCCGGTATCCGGAAGATAGAGCTTGAATCCCGCCCAGTCGGAGGCCGCCGCCACCGCATGTTCCGCATGTTCCGCGGCGGGGCCATCGGCGACCGCTTCCTCGGGCGCCGGGGCGGACGCCTCGGGCTCGGCGGCCTCGTCGCGCTCGTCGACGGGCCGGACCAGCTCGAGCTCCGGGATGACCGTGCGCATGATCCGCGGTCCGGCGGGGGGCGCGGGTGGGGGCGGTTCGGGCGGGGCCGACACGTCGAATTCGGTTTCCGCGTCGGCGCCGGCCTGCCAGTCTGGTGCGGCGAACTCGGGCTCCGCGAACGGCTCTTCCTCCTCCTCCGCGGTCGCCGCGAGGTCGTCGACGGCGCGGGTGCCGCCGAGCGCCGCCGGCGCCGGCACGGCGCGCAGCCTCTCCTCGGCGGCGGTCACGGCCGGCAGCAGCCGGCTCGGCGGCCGGGTCCGCCGCGCCTCCCGGCCGTCGCCTCTCACGAGCTCGTAGAAGAACCAGTCGGTGGCGAACACGGTGGCGATGAGGAAGAGGATGGCGATGAGCGGCAGCGAGATCAGGGGCGAGATGCCCTCGAAGGCCTGCTTGACGAACGCGCCGGCGTAGCCGCCGTAGTGGACCTCGGTCATCCACTCGGTGGAGACGAGGCTGAGCAGCGTCGCGAACGACAGCGCCATCAGGACGATGCCGAACGCCTTGATGGCGAGGTTCTGGATGCGGTGGCGAAAGAAGATGATCGCCGACCAGAATCCGACGAGCCCGGCCGCGATGTAGGTCCCCGCGCCGAGCAGGAGGAAGAGCTCGCGGCTGAGGAAGAAGCCGCCGCCCGCTCCCCGCACGGTGCGGCTGGGCGGATCCAGCAGCAGGCTGACGAGGACGAGGATGCTCAGTCCGAAGAGGACGAGCGCCGTCACCTCCACGGCGTCGGGCAGCCGGTCGCGCAGCGCGCGCGACTTAAGCCCGGAACTCGTGTGCGGCACTTGCATGGCGAGGCTCCAAGCGCAGCAGGTACTCAGTCGCGGACGGCACGCCCCGGGAGCGTCACGAACCGCCGGCCGTCCGAGGGAGATGCCTGCCAGGACCGCCCCTCCTGGCCGCGGAAGCTCGCGGGAGCCAACTGCAGCGTATTATAGCGGCGCCGCCGGGGCTGGCGAGAAAAAAGGCAAAACCGCCCCGCGCGTCCGCCGCCCGGGCTCACTTTCCGGCGCGCGCGTTCGCCTTCTCCCACTCCTCCAGGCTCACCAGCACCTCGCGGGCCTGGCTGCCCTTGTACTTCCCGAGGATGCCTTCCTGCGCCATCAGGTCCACCAGGCGGGCGGCTCGCGTGTAGCCGATCTGGAACTTGCGCTGGAGCAGCGACGTCGAGCCGCGGCCCGTCTCGAGCACCGTGCGCACCGCCTCCTCGTAGAGGTCGTCGCCCGGGTTCTTCCTGCGGCCCGGGGCGCTCATGCCGCCCAGCTCCTCGTCGAACTGCGGCCGGGCCACATGGGTGACGTGGCGGACGAGCTTCCGGACCTCGTCATCGGATACGAACGTGCCCTGGCAGCGGACGAGGTTGGAG
>JAFGQW010000260.1 GCA_016935485.1 Planctomycetota bacterium
GGGTGCTCCGGGTGCGACTCCGCGTCGGCCTCGTGCGGTGCGTGCGGCTCGGCTTCGCCGGCCGCCTTCCCGCCGGCCACGTAGCCGCACACGATGCCGATGGCGGTGAACAGCGCGCTGAGGATCAGCGCGGGGACGAGCCGGGTCATGGACGTTCCTCCTCTTCCGGGGTCGTGGGCGAAGCGGGCGGGGCCGCGCCGGCAGGAGCCGGGATGCGTTCGGGCACATCGGGGAAAGCGCCGGCGTCCTCTCCCGGAAACTGGCCGAGCGGCACGCCGAGGACCCGCTCGATCTCGGCGTGGATCCGCGCGACCTCCTCCTCGGCGCCGACCCCGGCGATCTCCGCCGCGCCGAGCGTCTGCTCGACGACCAGCGATTTCAAGGAATCGAATGCGCCAGCCTCGATCGCCTTGCGCGCGACCTCGAGGTTGGAGCGCGCCCTGGCGAGGATGACGGACTCGATCCGCCGCCGCTTCTCGACGGCGAGCGCATGCTCCTCGTAGGCGCCCTCGAGCGCGGCCAGCGCCCGGCTCAGCGTCGCCTCGTACGACGCATGGATCCGATCGCGCTCGCCGCGGGCGATCGCGATGCTCTGCTGGTTCCGGTCGAACACGGGGAGGGGGATCCCGAGCGCGAGCCCCCACACCTTCCGGGTCTCGCCCGGGTCGCCCCCGTACGAGCCGCCGAGCGAGAGGTCGGGGTACTGGCGGGCGATCTCGAGCCGGAGCTCCTGCTCGGCCACCTCGTAGCGCGCGCGGAGCACCACGAGCTCGGGGTGGTTTGCGACGAGGATCTCCTTGGCGCGGCCGAGCTCCGGAAGCTCGAGCGCGGGGCGGAGGTCGGAGTCCGGCGCCGGACGGCGGACGTGCCGGGTGTGCACGCCGATTCGCTCCGCGAGCGCCTGGGCGAGGCGCGCTCTCCGGGCGCGGATCTCGAGCTGCTCGAGCTCGCGCTCGGCCACCTCGATCTCGCGGAGCCCCGTGTCGAGCGCGGTCGCGCCGCCCGCCTGCACGAGACGGCGGGTGAGCTCGAGCGATCGCTCGGCCGAGTCGAGAAGCCCCTGCTGGATCCGCTCGTGCCGGTGGTTCAGGACCCACGCGGCGTAGAGCCGCCTCAGCTCCAGGTACTCGCGGCGGTGCGCGACCACGAGCCGGACCTCGGCCTCGCGGGCGCGCGCGGCGTGGACGTCGTCCTGGCGGGAGAGGCGGCCGGAGAGCGGGATCGTGAAGCCGAACTCGAGAAGCGGCTGGAGGGCGCTTGCCGCCTTGTCGGCGAGGTGGGTGCCGAGCAGCGCGCCGACCGTGAGCTCGGGATTCGTGAGCGGCGTCGGCGTGCCGGCCAGCGCGCGGGCCTTCGCGAGCTCGGCTCTCGCCTCGCGGAGCGCGGGACTCAGGTCGTGCATCCAGCGGGCGGCCTCGGAGAACGAGAGGGCGTCCGGCGGTGCGACGCTCGCGGGCGGCGGGGCCTCGCCGGATTCTCGCGCGGCGGCGGCGTTCCTGTCGCCGCGGAGGTCGCGCGCCGCCTCGACCTCGGGCAGCACGTCCGCCGGGACGAGCGGCGCCGGCTCGTAGGACTGGCAGCCCACGAGACAGAGCGCCAGCCCGGCGGGCAGAAGTCGACGCAACGTTGACATGGGATTTCTCGCACGATTCGCTCGGAACGGGAGCCTGGAACCCGCCGCGATCCGGCGTGGAGGCGCGCTTGCCGTGGCGCCGGCGCTACTGGGGGCGCCCGTCGAAGAGACGGCGCGGCCACGCCGGGATCGCGTGCGGGCAGGGTGGGCTCAGAGCGCGGGCGGGGCGCGCGGGCGGGCGGGGAAACCGGGCGACAGTCGCGGCGGTCGCGCTTTCGGGGCGCCGTCGTGGACCGGGGTCGGATCGAGCGCGTCGGGCGAGTCCGCCATGATCTCCGGGACGAGCGCGATCTGGACCGGCACGAGCGAAGGCGCCCGCGCGGGTTCTCCCCTCATCTCGGCGAGGTGCTCCTCGACCGGATGGGGGCAGTGCGGGCCGGAACCGGCGCAGCAGTCGGGCTCGCACGCAGTCTCGGCTAGCGGCGCTTCCGTGCTGCCGGGTGCGTGGGGATCGGGACCGCAGGCCGGGTCGAGATGGGCGTCGGCGCCGCGAGAGTGGTCGTGCGGAGAGCAGCTCGGGTGCGCGGAGAATCTTGCCGCGACGCCGGCCGCATGCGCCCCGGGTCCCTCGGTGATGCGGCAATGGTCCTCGGCAAGCACGTGCAGCGGGCTCGCCAGGTGCTGGGCGACAAGGCAGACGCAGACCAGCAGGCTCGCGCGGCAGAGGGCTCTCGATCGCATCCGTGTTTCCGACTCGTTCCGGGTCGCCGGCAGGGCCGGGCCCCGGATCCAGAACGCATTCTCTTGTCCCGGGCGCAGCGGGGAGGGGAGATTCGCTCAGGAATCTCGCTTCGATCCAGCCGGGGGGTGCTCGCTACCCCGCGGCAGACCCGCCCCCGCAAGGCGGTCCGGGCTTGCGGGTCCGGCTCCTCCGGGCAGGGTGCTGGTTGGCTGCGCGCCCCCGCGCGAAGGCGCTCTTCCAAGACGCGATCGCGATCGGTGCCGCCGTCGCGCTGCTTGCCGCAATGGCTCGCAGCCGCCGGACGGGACTTCGGGTCGCCTCGAGAGCCGCCCTCAGAGACCCAGGAGGATCCGGAGGCGGTCGGAGACGTCCGCCAGGACCTTCCGGCTCCCGACCGTCCCGAGGCAGCGACCGAACCGTTGGAGAGAGGCGCTGCGGGGTTGATCGCACAGCACGCACGATGGCTTGTCGAGCCCGGTTCCTTGCGGCTCGAGCTTCACGTGCATCGGATTGTCGCGGAGAGTCGCTGTGATCGGGCAGACGACCACCAGTCCGAGGGGGCCGGAGTTGAACGCATTCACAGAAACCACGAGCGCCGGGCGCGATTTCTTGTTTTCGCCTCCCTTGGCCGGCTCGAAGTCGACGAGCCAGATCTCGCCCCGCAGCGGCCGCAAGTCCCTCCCCGTTGCCACAGTTCACTCCTCGTCGAGACCGTCGCCGCCGATCTGATCCCACTCTTCTGCTTCGGTGCAGAAGGCGGCCCAGGCTTCCGGCTCCTCCGCTCGGGCCTTCGCGTACTCCTCGTTCGCCCGCTTGAGGAGTAGATGACGACGTCGGTTCTCGATGAGGCGCTCAAGAACCTCGGTCATGGAGGCGTTCTCGAGGTCCGCAATCTCCTTCAGAACACGACGGGCTCTCTTGCTGATTCTGGCCGTTACCGTCGCTGGCATTCCTGCGACGCCCCTTTCCTTTCGTGCTCACTTCTGTATACGAAGAAGTATACGCGCCGCTATCGATACTTGTCTACAAGATTCTCCTGACTACTCTGTCAGCATGTCCAAGCTTGAGACGCAAGGAGCCTGAGGAGCTTCGTTTCACCGCCATTCGTGGACCTTTGGCGTGATCGGAAGCGATGCAGAGACCCGGGCCAGGAACAGGTGGTCGGCGCCGACTGCACGGGACTGCGATCGTTCTCCGAGGCCCATCCCGGCGTTCCGTGCGTGGTCGGCGCATCTCGTTCCACGGCGGTCGTCCACTGAAGCACTTCGTGCAATGTGAAGCGCCGATGCTGATCGACGCGCACCTTCATCTGCAGGA